>CAVVZG010000013.1:0-92168 GCA_963752205.1 Bryobacterales bacterium
CATACGCGCCGCGCCTTGCCGTATATGCCTTCGATCTTTTTCAGAAATCCGGGCAGCGTCGCACGATCCGACGTGTTGCCGTTCATGACTTCGTAAGCCAGTGGGAAGCCATCCGGCGTTACTACCAACGCGATCACCAGTTGTAAACAGTCCGCCCTACCATCGCGGCTGTAGCCACGCTTGGCTTTCGGATTCTGTTCTATCTCGCCTTCGAAGTAAGTGCTCGTCAGGTCGTACAGCAGCACTTCGAAATCTGCCGCAAACAGATCCGCCCACTTCTGTTTCAACCATACGAATAATTCCTGTTTGTGCGCCAGCACCCGGTCCAAACAGCGATACAGTCGATCCTTCTCGGCTACCGTGAAGTCCGTTTGCAGCAATTCATACGGACTCGCGCTATCGACATACCATTGCCGGTGCACTCGAAACTCGCTGCCCGGATCGAGCAAACGATTCACTACCAGGAGCCGCAGCACTTTCTCCCAACTCACACTCTCGCGAGGGTAATAACTTACTTGACAAAATGACCGAACCCGTTAGGTTTGAAGTATGAAAGCCGCAGAGCCCAAGACCCTCCAAGAGGCCATCGTCTTCTTTTCCGATCCGATCAATTGCCGCGAGTACCTGGTAGCGCGGCGCTGGCCTAATGGCGTCACCTGTCCCGAGTGTGGAAGCTCCAACGTCCTGTTCCTGGAGAAATACAACCGCTGGCACTGCCGGGAGAAGCATCAGGCCCCTCAGTTCACGATGAAGACCGGGACCATCATGGAAGATTCTCCTATCGGCCTAGACAAGTGGCTTACGGCGATGTGGCAAATTGTGAACTGTAAGAACGGCATCAGTTCCTATGAGGTCCACCGCGCCATCGGTATCACTCAGAAGTCGGCTTGGTTCCTTGTTATCACGCGTGGAACACGGCGTAATTTTGGTAGTCGAGGGCGAGTCGCCGCTCGCCACCGCCCTAGGCTTCCGCGCCAGCGCTTCGCCGCATGTGCCGGTACGCAGCGTCGAGGATCTGCGCGCCCCGGACCTGCGCATCGTGTGGGAGAAGGCGCTCGACCTTCCAGCGTTCGAAATCCCCGCCGAAGCTCGCGTATTCGCCCGCGAACGCTGGCAAAAGGCGCCTCTCATCGCCGGCTACCGCAAAGGCTCCGGCGCAGTGTTGTGGGTCGCCGCGCCCCCCGGCGAGCACGGCTACGAGCGCTTCCCTTATCTGCCGCAGGCACTAATGGATCTAGGCCTCGAACCACCCTTCCGATCTTCGCGCCTATGGGCGTTTTTCGATTCAGCGTACCGCGCGCGTGTCGACGTCGACTATTTCGCCGAACGCTGGCGCGCCTCCGGCATCAGCGCCCTGCACGTCGCTGCCTGGCATTTCTGGGAGCGCGATCCGCAAAGCGACGAATACTTGCGGCGCTTGATCGACGCCTGCCATCGCAACGCGATCCAAGTGTATGCCTGGCTAGAGCTGCCCCACGTGAGTGAAGCGTTCTGGGAGCAGCACCCCGAGTGGCGCGAGAAAACCGCCTTGCAACAGGACGCCCAGTTGGATTGGCGCAAGCTGATCAACCTGACCAATCGTGACGCCTTTTCCGCCGTATCAGCAGGCGCGCGCGACCTCCTGACACGCTTCGATTGGGACGGCGTAAATTTGGCGGAACTCTATTTCGAGTCGCTCGAAGGCCACGAGAACCCATCCCGCTTCACGCCTCTGAACGCCGACGTCCGCCGCGAATTTCAGCAGATCGAAGGCTTCGATCCCCTGGACCTGTTCGCCGCCCAGTCGCCACGCTACTGGCAGAAGGACGCCGCCGGCCTCGCGCGCTTTCTAGAGTTCCGCGCCCGCCTAGCCCAGCGCCAGCAAACCGAATGGATCGCGTTCGTCGAAGACGTCCGCCGCGAAAAACCGCAATTGGACCTGACGGTCACTCATATCGACGACCGCTTCGATACCAGCATGCGCGAAAAACTCGGCGCCGACGCGTCGCGCGTGCTGCCCCTTCTAACCGAGCACGATTTCACCTTCCTGATCGAAGATCCCGCCACCATCTGGAACCTGGGCCCGCAGCGCTATCCGCAGATCGCCGCGCGCTATGCGCCGCTGACGACCGCGCAAGACAAACTTGCAATCGACGTGAATATCGTCGAGCGCTACCAGGACGTTTACCCCACCAAACAGCAGACCGGCGCCGAATTGTTGGAGCTGGTTCACGTTGCCGGCAGAAGCTTTCCCGCGCGTAGCGCTCTACTTTGAGGCCTCCATCGCCCGCAGCGACCTCCCCTTGCTAGCCTCAGCCGCGGCCGCCGTCGATCGCGCCGAACAAGTGAACGGAAAGCTAGTCATCGAATCCCGCCGCGGCGTCGGCGTGCCCTGGAAAGGTCCCGCCGTAGTCGACGGCAAACCCTGGCCGTTCGCCAGCGATGCAGCCGTCTGGCTAACCCCCGGCGCGCACGCGGTCGAAGCGTCGCCGCGGCCCTGCTCCATGCGCATTCTGGATTTCAACGGCGACCTGAAGACCGCCGCCGTAACCCCAGCCGGAATCGAGTTCGCTTATAAAAGCGCAGCTCGCGCTATGGCGTTGCTCGAGCACACCCCCGCGCGTCTCGAAATCGACGGCGTCGAACAGCCGCCCCAGATGTCGGGCAATGTGCTTCTCCTGCCGCGCGGCCAGCACCTGATTAATTTGACCCCAAGTAAATGAAGCGTACAATGAACAGGGCCGCCAACACGTAAACCAGCCAATGGGTCTCGCGGAATTTACCGCGCACCACGCGCAAGACCGCATAGCTGGTGAAGCCGAACGCCAAGCCGTTCGCGATCGAAAAGGTCAACGGAATCGTAATCAGCGTGAGGAACGCGGGGATAGCGATCGCCGGATCGCTCCAGGCGATCTCTGTCAGATGCGACATCATCAGCGACCCAACCACGATCAACGCCGGAGCCGTCGCAGCCGTCGGCACCGCCCCAACCAGGGGCGCGACAAACAGCGTCAAGATAAACAGCAATCCGACGACGATGGCAGTGACACCGCTGCGCCCGCCCGCGGCCACGCCCGCGGCGCTCTCGATGTAACTGGTGACTGTGGAAGTGCCCGCCAGCGATCCCACCACCGTAGCCGTAGCGTCGGCCACCAAAATCCGCCCGATGCGCGGGATGCGATTGCCGGCGTCGAATAATCCCGCGTGCTTGCCCACACCCACTAGCGTCCCGACGTTATCGAACAGATCCACGAACAAGAACACGAAAACAATTTCGAAGAGCCCGACGTGCAGCGCCGCGCGGATGTCCAGCGCCCCGGCCGTGGCCCCAATATCGGCCAGCCGGTAGGTTCCCGGAGTCCACTTGATCAGCCCGAAGATCGCCCCCGCCAGCGTAGTAGCCAAAATGCCGATCAGCATCGCCGCGCGCACGCCCCACGCCGCCAAGCCGCAAACAACCACCAACCCGAACAGCGCCAGCAGCGTATTCTTGTCGTTCAGTTTGCCCAGCGTAATCAAAGTGGCCGGGCTCGCCACAATGATTCCAGCGTTGCGCAGCCCGATCATCGCGATGAACAAACCAATACCGGCGGCCACTGCCGCATAGAGTTCCTGTGGAATGGCTTCCATTATCAACTGGCGGATTCCAAGAAACGTCAGCAATAGAAACGCGATCCCCGACAGAAACACCGCACCCAGCGCCGTCTGCCAAGCGATGCCCATGCCCTTCACCACCACGTAGGTGAAGTACGCGTTCAATCCCATACCCGGCGCAAGCGCAATCGGGTAGCGCGCAAACGCACCCATCAAGATACTGCCGAAGGCCGCGCAGAAACAGGTGGCGGCGACCACGGCCTGAAACGGCATCCCGGTCTCGTGCAGGATTGACGGGTTCACGAACACGATGTACGCCATAGTGACGAACGTCGTGGCCCCTGCGAGCACCTCCGTTTTCCAAGTCGTACCCAAGCGTTCGAATTCGAAGTAGCGCTCCAGCCGCGCGATCATCTTTGTATTATGGCCTGAGCGCCCGCGAACACATCGCGCAGCATTTCCGCCGTCAGCTTTCCGGTGGAAGTATTCTGCTGGCTAGGATGATAAGAACCGATCAGAATCGGCGCACCCGGAATCTGATACTGCACGTTGTGTCCGAACGCAAAAGCCGCGCGGCTGCGAATCACGCCGCCGCTCGCGCAGAATGCCTAGATACGCGTCGAACGCCAGCTTTCCCAACGCCACCACGCATTTCAATTCCTTGAGAAGCGCCAACTCCCGCTCCAGATACTTCCGGCATGTCTGAAACTCTTCCGGCGTCGGCTTATTATCCGGTGGAGCGCAGCGCACCGCCGCCGTGATGTACGCGCCCGTGAGCGTCAGCCCGTCGCCGCGCGCCACGCTGGTCGGTTGCGACGCAAACCCCGTCTCATAAAGCGCCCGGTACAGAAAATCGCCGGAGCGGTCGCCCGTAAACATGCGTCCCGTGCGATTCCCGCCATGCGCCGCCGGCGCAAGCCCAATCACCAGCATCTGCGCCTTTGGATCGCCGAACGGAGGCACCGGCTTCCCCCAATAATCCCAGTCTAGATACGCCCGTCGCTTCACCTCCGCCATCTTGCGGCGGTGCGCCACCAGGCGCGGACAGTGCGTGCACTCCACTACTTCGTCCACCAAAATCTGCAGCGCGCTTTTAGACATCGGTCAGCTTATGATAAAGCGCCGCCAGCTCCGGCAGCCCCACCTGCTCAGCGCGCAGTCGCCCCTCCGGCAGCGCGTCGATGGTTTTCAGCCCGTACACCGCGCCCAGATTATTGCGCAGCGTTTTCCGCTTATGGCGAAAACAGTGCTGCGCGAACTTCAGGAACCCAGGCACGTCAGCGATCCCCAAATCGGCCGCGGCATCGCGAGGCGTCAGCCGCACCACCGCGCTATCCACCTTGGGCTGCGGACGAAACGCCTCGCGTCCCACCGGGAATAGAATCTCCGCCCGCGCGTGAGTCTGCACCAGCACGGTCAGATATCCGAAATCGCGGCTCCCCGGCCCCGCCGCAATGCGCTCGGCCACCTCGGCTTGCACCAGAAAAACCGCGCGCTCCCAAGCGCCGTGCAAATTGAACACGCGCTCCAGAATCGGCGAAGTGATGTAGTACGGCAGATTCCCGGCGATCACCGGCCGCGCCGCCAGAGCCGCGAAATCGGTCTTCAGGACGTCGCCTTCAATCAGTTCCAGATGGCCTGCATCAATAGCTGGGAGAAATTTCTGCCGCAGATAGTGCACTAGAACCGAGTCGACCTCGATCGCGATCACTTTCTCGGCACGTGCCAGTAGCGGCTCCGTCAACGCACCGCGCCCCGCTCCGATTTCGATCACGGCAGGCGTACCCTCGCCGCAAGCCGCATCCGCGATGCGGTCCAGAATCGATTTGCGGGCCAGGAAATGCTGCCCGAAACGGCGCCCCAGAGTTTACCCTCTCACGTCGATACGGCTGGAGTGGAACCACAACCGCATTTTCGACATCCTGGGCTGGCCGAAGCTGGTGGCCGGAGTGAAATTGGAAAACACCAAAGCGTTTTCCAGGCGCCTCCGCGTCTGCGCATTCGCCAGTACGCTGGCGCCCGCCACAATCGCGTAATCCATCATGCGGCCCTGTTCGTCCACCACTACGTCCACCACCACGTCGGTATCGCCCGCGCTGAAGGGCGCCATGCTCTTTAACGCCACCGGCGTCTTGAGAATGGTGGGCACGTCGCCAGCGTCGCGCGTCAGCAGCGGGTAAACCGGCACTACAAACATGCTGAACAGGACCAGCGTGGAACACACCCCGCCCGCCACCGGCAGCGCCACGGTACGCACCACGTTATCGAAGAAGAGCTGCGCGCGGTCCTGCCAAGATTTAAAGATCGCCGCGAAGTTGCGGTGCTCCAGACCCCGCTGCCGCTCGCGCGAAGCCATCACGCGCAGCGAAGTCCGCAATTCGGCCGAAGGAACTCTAACGGAAAGCTTTCGCAACTCCTCGCCGATGGAGTCGGGATTCCGCAGATTGCCAGGATGGTATCTCATTCCGCGATCACCGTCCTTGGGCGCCAGCCAGCAGGCGCATTTTCCCGTTTCAGGCGCTCCGTTAACCGTTCGCGCAGAGCTTCGCGGCCCGCGCAAAATTCGCGATTTCACCGTACCCAGCGAAGTCTCCAGAATCTCGGCGATCTCGTCGTAACTCAAGCCTTCCAATTCCCGCAACACCAACGCCGCACGATAGTGCGGATTGATCTCCGCCAGCGCCGCTTCGATCAGCGTTTCCCTCTCGTGGTCCATCGCCAACTCCATCGGCGAGCGCGCCGGGTCCGGCAGCCAATCCAAATAACTGTGGGTTTCGCCGGGCGTCGGCTCCAGCGCGATTTCCTGGCTCGCGATGCCGTCCAAACCAGCGCCGGTGGTTGCGTGATTCATTTACCGCAATGCGGTAAATCCAAGTCTTCAGCGAACTTTGCCCGCGGAAACTATGCACGTTGCGAAAAACTTTCAGGAACACTTCCTGCACCACATCCGGCGCATCCCCGGGATCGTTGGTCAGGCGGCTGACCAGATTGAAAATCGGGTGCTCGAAGCGCGCCAACAGGGTTTCGTAAGCGGCTTCCTGACCGTCAATGAGCTGGGCGATTAACTCCCGTTCTTCCTGCGCGTTAGGGGCCGTAGCCGGCGCTTTCGCCGTATCGAATCCGGTTTCGAACTGGAAGCCAATCGCGTTGTGAGCCACAAGTGTACCGCTCATCCAGTGTACCGCCTCCGTGAATCCCGTCAACACTGTAGACACCGGGGGCCCGCCGAAGGTTCCCGCGCTAAGGTTGGATAACCGCCGGGTAGGGAGACCCGCCCTACTGGTACAATGGGTTATAGAGCTACGGCTCCGAAAGAAGGTTTTCGTCTCTTTATGGCCAGTAAACCCGCCTTCGCCCAGAGCGCGCAGGTCGACCACCCCAAGTTCGGTTTGGGCAGCGTCCTCTCCTGTAACGAAGAATATATTGTGATCAAGTTCGACGACCATGGCGAGAAGAAATTCGTCCTCTCCATCGTCCTGCCGAACCTGAAAAAGAGTGACCGCGTCCCGCCCGCCGAGAAGCGCCGCAGCTCCAAAAAGAAAGTCGCCGCCGCACCGGCCGCCGCCGCTACTAAGTAAAATGAGGGCGTGACTCACGCCAAAGGCCTGCTCAAGGGAGCAAAGTTTAACGGCCGTCATTCCACGGTGATCCCCAGCGCCATCCCCGCCGTCGAAGCTGCGAAGGCATGCGCGCACGTCACCAAGATCGGACTCGGCCTCCTCACGCCCACCAAGAACGGCGAGGAGCGCCTCAAGTTCACCAAAGCCAGCGGCGCTCTCAAAATGCAAGTCCGCGGCACCCACGCCGTGCAGTTATTCTGGCTCTACACCAACCGCCCCGACGAAGTGATCGCAGAGATCACCCGCCAGTGGGATCAGCGCTGACCCGTAACGTAGTAGAATCAGGGCATGAAATCTCTACTGGGAGCCGTACTCCTTATGTCCAGCGCCGCCTTCGCCGCCTCCAGCGTCCACGAATTCACCATGGACGCGCTCAACGGCACGCCCACGCCGCTAGCGAACTTCAAAGGCAAAGTCATGCTGGTGGTGAACGTCGCCAGCCAATGCGGCTACACCTATCAGTACGAAGGCCTGCAGGCCCTATACATGAAGTACAAGGACCAAGGCCTGGTCGTCGCCGGCTTCCCCGCCAATAATTTCGGCGGGCAGGAGCCCGGCACCAACGCCGAAATCGGCGCCTTCTGCAAATCCAAGTTCGGCGTCACCTTCCCGATGTTCTCGAAGATTTCGGTCGCCGGCAATGACAAAGCCCCGCTCTATCAGTTCCTGACCGACAAGGCTGCGAATCCGAAAACCGGCGGCGAGATTCCCTGGAACTTCACCAAGTATTTGGTCGACCGCGACGGCAAGGTGCTCGCCCGCTTCGATTCCCCCGTCGAGCCGATGTCGAAGGAACTGACCTCCGCCATCGAAGCCGCGCTACATCGTCAATAGCGCAGCCATCAACTCAATCCCGTCCCACAGATTCTGCAGCCGCAGATTTTCGTTGTAGCTGTGCTGATTGTTGTCATGGTTCCCAATTGGGATACCGATTTCCGTCATGCCCAGGACGGCCTCCGCAACATCCGGCCCCGTCCCACCCGAGTTCGGGATCTTCACCGCCGGCCCGCGCGCGCTTTCGACCGTGCGGATCACCTCTTGCGAAATCGGCAGATCCATCGACACCCGATGTGGATTCTCCGAGTTGCGCCGCACGATCATCGCCACTTTCGGATGCGCACGCCGCACGTCGGCGCTAGGTTCCTGATCGACAACAAAGAATCCTTGCTTGCGCACATGCTCGATCAATCGATCGGCTGTCTGCCGCGGATCCATGCCTTTCACTAGCCGCATATCGATGCTGACCGTAGCCGTCGCCGGGATCACATTCGACGCCTGATTGCCCACCCGCGAACTCGCCATCCCCCGAATGTTCAGCGAAGGCAGAGTAATCAACTCCGCCAATTTCATCGGTGCGTTTTCAGTCGACCCCAGCCAGAACTCGCGCATCAAATCCGCATCCACATCCGGCGCTTCGGCCACGGCGCGCTTTTCGGTTTCACTCAGCGGCTCAATGCCATCGTAAAAGTGATCCACCAGCACCCGCCCGCTAGCGTCTTTCATCGACGCCAGCAATTGCACCAGCATCATCGCCGGGTTGGGAGCCCAATTCCCATAGTGCCCGCTATGCAGCTCCCCCCGCGGACCGTAAACCGTAATATCAACCGTACTGATCCCCCGCGCCCCGAACGTGATCGACTGCCTTCGCGTCTGATGCAGCGGCCCATCGCAGGATAACCAAACATCGCCCGCAAACAGCTCCTTATTAGCCGCCAGAGTCTTCGCCAGATTCACCGACCCGGCTTCTTCCTCGCCCTCAAACGCAAACTTAACGTTCGATTTCAACTTCAGTCCCGCCGCGTGGATCGCATCCACCGCCGCCAGCATCGCAATAATCGGCGCCTTATCGTCCGCCGATCCGCGCGCGTACAAGCGCCACTCCGGATCGAACGGTTTCCCCGCCGCCGGCAGCGCAATCACCTGCCCGTCGCGCTCAATCTGACGATCGCGCAGCGTAGGCGTGAACGGCGGCGTGGCCCACTCCTTCGGATCCAGCGGCTGCCCGTCGTAATGCGCGTAAAACACAATGGTCCGCGTAGCCCCCGGTGTCTTGATCTCCCCCAACACCACCGGATTCCCGCCCGGCACCGATACCAGCTTCGCCGCAATCCCCCGCTTCTCCATCATCCGGGCGATGGTCTCCGCATTGCGCTGAATGTTCGCGCGGTCAGCGGCAATGTTAGGAATCGCCAGCAGCGCAACAAACTCGTCCATGATCGCGCGTTCGTGCTGCTGACGCCACTGCCGAGCCGCTTGCGACGCCGGGTTCTGCGCATGAACCGCCGCTACGACGAGTAAAAGCGAAACGATTACCTTCATAGGTGTATATCCACATCCAGCGGCAATCCCACATAGTTCTCCGCCAAACTTGTCATCGCCGCCTGCGAGCCGGTGATGTAATCCAGATCCGCCAGTTGCCGCTTGTAGTCAAACTCGCTCTCACCCGGAAACCGATGCAGCGTCTGCGTCATCCACCACGAAAACCGCTGCGCCTTCCACACCCGCCGCAAGCAAATATCCGAATAGTTATTGAGAAGATACCTGTCCCCGCGCGCGTAAAACGCCGCCAGCCCGCTAGCCAGCACCATTACATCCGTAGCCGCCAGATTCAAACCCTTGGCACCTGTAGGGGGCACGATATGCGCCGAGTCGCCCGCCAAAAACAGATGCCCGTAACGCATCGGCTCCGCCACAAAGCTACGCATCGGGGTCACGCCTTTTTGAAAGATCGGCCCGATGTTCGGCTTCCACCCGTCTTTTGTCGACAGGCGCTTCAGCATCTCGTCCCAGATCGCATCGTCAGACCACTTATCGATGTCCTCATTCGGCGGCACCTGGAAATACAAGCGCGTGACTTTAGGCGAGCGCATGCTGAACAGCGCAAACCCGCGATGGTTATAGGTGTAAACCAGTTCCTCGCACGACGGCGCCGCCTCCGCCAGAATCCCCAGCCAGCCAAACGGATACTCGCGCTCGTAGTGCGTAATCGACCCTTCCGGAATCGACGGTCGGCAGATTCCATGAAACCCGTCACACCCCGCGATAAAATCGCAAGTGATCTCTTCCTGGTGACCGTCTTTCTCGAAGCGGATCTTGGGCTGCTCCGAATCCATGTCGTGAATGGTGACCTGCCCCACCTCGAAATGCAGCGGCCGCCCAGTGGCAACACGGGCATCGATCAAGTCCTTCACCACTTCGTTCTGCCCGTACACCGTAATGTTTTTTCCGCCGCTAAGCTTCTCCAGATCGATGTGGTGCCGCTCTCCCGCGAAGCTGAAGTACAGGCCCTGATGCGGTAGCCCTTCCTTTTTTAACCGCTCGCCGACACCCATGTGGATCATCAGATCCACCGTGCCCTGCTCCAGCACCCCAGCCCGCACCCGCTCAATCACATATTCCCGGCTGCGATTTTCGATGATGATCGAATCGATGCCCTTCAAGTGCAGCAGATGCCCCAACAGCAATCCGGCAGGGCCCGCACCGATGATGCCGACTTGTGTGTGCACGCTTTAAAGTTTTTCCGCGATGGACTTCGCTTGCAAAAATTGCAGCAGATAATCCGGGCCCCCGGCTTTCGAATCGGTGCCCGACATATTGAAGCCGCCAAAGGGGTGCGCCCCCACCATCGCGCCCGTGCATTTGCGATTGATATAGAGGTTGCCCACGAAGAATTCATCGCGCGCCCGCCGCACCGTCTCCGGATTGCGTGAATACACCGCGCCCGTGAGCCCGTATTCAGTGTCGTTAGCCATCTCCAGCGCATGGCTGAAATCGCGCGCGCGCGAGATCGTCAGCACCGGCCCGAAAATCTCTTCCTGAAAAACACGCGCCTTGGAATCGACGCCGGCAAACACCGTCGGCTCGACGAAATACCCGTCGCCCGGCAACGCCGCCCCGCCCGCGATCAAACGCCCTTCGCCGCGCCCGATCTCAATGTAATCCAGAATCGTCTTGCGCGCGCTCGCGCTGATTACGGGCCCCATGTAATTGCCGCGATCTTCCGGAGCGCCCACCGTAATCGCCGCCACCTTGGCCTTCAGCTTTTCAACAAACTCATCGTAAACCGGATCGTCCACAATCGCCCGCGAACACGCCGAGCACTTCTGCCCCTGATACCCGAACGCCGATTGCACCACGCCCGTGACCGCGCTATCCAGATCCGCCTCGCGATCCACAATGATCGCGTCCTTGCCGCCCATCTCCGCCACCACGCGCTTGATCCAGATCTGCCCCTTGCGCGGCTTCGCGGCTAATTCATTGATGCGCAGCCCCACCTCGCGCGACCCCGTGAAGGACACAAACCGTGTTTTAGGATGTTCTACAAGGAGATCGCCAATCACCGCGCCGCTGCCCGTGCACAGCGCCAGACTCCGCGCCGGAAACCCAGCCGCGTGCAGCACCTCAACAAATTTCGCCGCAATGGTCGGAGTTTCACTCGACGGCTTGATCACCACCGTGTTGCCCGCCACCAGCGCCGCCACCGTCATGCCCGCCAGAATCGCCAGGGGGAAATTCCACGGCGGAATGATCACGCCCGCTCCCAACGGCAGATACACCATATCGTCGCGCTCACCCGGCATCTGCACCGGCGTCTGAGGCTCCGCGAATCGCACCATCTGCCGCGCGTAGTATTCGCAGAAGTCGATCGCTTCACCGACCTCCGCCTCGGCTTCGGGCCAAGTCTTGCCCGCCTCAATCACCAGCCAAGCGTCGAACTCGAACCGCCGCTCGCGAACAATAGCGGCGGCAGCCACCGCCAGCCGCGCCCGCTCGACAGGCAGCGTCCGCCCCCACACGGGCGCGTAAGCGTGCGCGTCCTCAATGGCCCGATTCGCCAACTCCGCCGAAGCCTTGTGATGCCGCCCCACAACTTCGCCGGGCCGTGACGGGTTGACGCTGATCAGATGATCGCCCGTCGCATGCGCCGCGCCCGCAATCCACAAATCATACTCGCGCCCCAGTTGCGAGCGTACCGCCGTTAACGCAGCTTCCGCCTGCGCCCACACTTCTGGCTTCGAAAAATCCGCGTAGGGCTCGTTGGCAAACGGTTTCAAGCTAGCCGTTCGTCCGCATCAACCTTTAACCATGCTGCGGCCTTTTTCAAACAGCTCCGCGGCATCGTCGGCCACCTTGCGGCCTTTTTCGAAAAGGTCCCGGCTCTTCTCGAGCAATTCACTGCCCTGCTCTTCCAGAACCTCGCGCCCATCCGCCAGCTTTCGCCCGATCATGCGCCGCGTTCTGTCGCCCGATTGCGGAGCATATAGCAGCGCCACACTCGCGCCCATCGCCGCCCCAAGCAGAAACCAAACTAGAGTGTCACCATTATTTCTCGCCATACTTCTATTCTACGGAGTATGCTCAGGGAATGGAATCTGCCAACAATCCCCCGCATGAACCCGGTCTGGTGACGGTCTTCCGCCTGGCCGGCGGCGGCACCGACGAAATGGAAGTCATGACCGTGCAGCAACTGCTCGAATCGAACGGCATCAATACCGTGCTAGTGGGTGACAACCCGCTGCCCAGTCTCGCGGAAGAAATCCGCGTCTCCGAAGAAGACGCCGAGCGCGCCCAACAACTGATCGCCGACGCCCTGGCCGCCGGCCCCGCCGGAGCCGCCGAAGCAGAGGCCGAATCGGAACGCTAACGCCGCTGGCCCGTCACTTAGCCAGCGCCTCCAGCACCTGCGCCGCGTGCCCTTCCGGCTTGACCTTGTTGAAGATCTTCGCGATCTTCCCCTTCTCGTCAATCACGAAAGTAGTCCGCTCGATCCCCATGTACTTCCGCCCATACATGCTCTTTTCCTTCCACACCCCGTAAGCCTCCGCGATCGCATGCTCCGGATCCGGCACCAGCGTAAACGGCAGACTGTACTTCGCCGCAAACTTAGCGTGCGCCGCCTCCTTGTCCGGTGAGATTCCCACGATCGCCGCATTCTTCTTGGTGAAAGTCTTCTGAGCGTCGCGAAACTCGCAAGCCTCTTTCGTGCACCCCGGCGTGTCCGCCTTTGGGAAGAAGAACACCACCACCCGCTGCCCCTTCAACCCCGCCAGCGAAAATCCAGGACCCTTAATCTCCGGAGCCTTCTCACCCACTTGGATCGCCATACGCAAGATTGTAGACTAGTGACTATGAAAAAAGGAATCCTGACCCTCGCGAGTCTAGGCCTGCTGCTGGCGGCCGGCCTCCCCCTGACCGCCGCCGACGGCGACGCGAAGAAAGGCGAAGCGGCCTTTGAAAACTGCTCCGTCTGCCACAACGCTGACTCGACCGAAGTCAAGATCGGCCCCGGCCTCAAGGGCCTCTTCAAGCGCGAGAAACTAGTGAACGGCAAGCCCGTCAACGCCGACAACGTCAAAGCCCTCATCACCGAAGGCAGCGGCGCCATGCCCCCCTTCGGCGACGCCATCAGCGCCGACGATAAAGACAACCTCGTCGCCTACCTGAAGACGCTCTAGCGCGCCCGTATTTAGTGCGCGAGCACTAACGTCAATGCTAAAGTAGTTGCAGTCCTTCCTATCAGGTCCCCATCGTCTAGTCGGCCTAGGACATCGCCCTTTCACGGCGGTAACGAGGGTTCGAATCCCTCTGGGGACGCCACACAATCGCCGGCATCGCTCACGTTGTCTTCGGCTTCGAGTCGTTTGCCTTCCGCCATTCCATGTGCCAAATTTCCTTGCCGGTATTATAGGAATCGAAATTAAACTGCATGGAATAGGTGTTCAACCACATCCCGACCGCGCTTCGCAGCGCCGCCTCATTTAGTATGGGATGGGCGCCGACCGGATCTTCCGCCTCGACGAGGGCCTTCTGATCCTTTGACAAAACATGGTGATACAGCGAGAAGTTGAGATCGAACACCACTCCTGTGGCGTGCGGATTAAACCCTCCCCGCGGCACGTAAAACTGGGCAACTGTATCAAGAAATTGCCTGGCCTTCGCGGCGTCCCATCCCGGCGACTTCGAGAGGTGCTCCACAAACGCCTGCCAGTGAGGATTGTCCCTTTCCCCTAAAAAACTCTCGGCCTCGTCCTCCAGTGACTTGGGAAAGGTTAGGTTAGAAAATCCATATTGCCGATTAGCGAGCACCATATTGATATTCGCCAGATAATTGACTCCCTGCGATGGGTCATCGGGGGGCCGCCAGCCATTTTGCACGACAGCGCTCTGGATGCTGTTGTCGCCGAGTTCGTCCCCATAATCGAGCAGAGCCGTCATCAAACTGTGCACTGCCGCATGGACCTCAGGAAGAAGCCTGGCGCTGCCATTGGCCCCTCGACCCGTATAGGTCCTCAAGTCTCCCTCTTTTGCATATTTCTTTGGCCGGTTCACATCGTTGGCGTGTGCCGGTGGTTTTGGGAAAACGTAGTACGTGCGCTTGCCAAACTTGTGAATCGTGGCATTTTCTTTTTGTAGGCTGAACATCTCTCACCGCCATTTTTGAAGGACTAGGGCTTCGTCGCGCGAGCCATTGCCATCATCATAAACGGTTGCCAAGCCAGCGAAGTGCGCATACGTTGAAAGACCTGGACTCCGCTGCACCGTTATAAACTGGGACTAAAGGCGGCCTAGAGGAGTGCTGCCATGAACATCATCGCTAAACTACGGGATCATCTCAACGTTGGCATCACGAAAGAAGCTGATGCGCTGTACCTCCTGGCTGAAGTGCGCAAGCTCCTAGAACAGCAGGGATTGAAAAAAGACTACGAGTACCTAACCTTCCATTGCGATTGGGTCGTTCACCCAAGACTGGCAGGTCCGATGGCGCAACGGATCTTAAAACAGTTTGACGACGCCAACATCCACTTGAAAAACGGTCTGCACCTGCATGAGTTGCCAAACGGGCTGAATCATGAAATTGACCGGATATCCAAGCTGCGATATTTCGAAGACGAGCTAGCAAAGTTCCTAGAAAAGAACGCGCTGCCGGACTTGTCGACTGTCCGCTCTGATGGGTGGTCGCACTTCTTTCCCTGTATACGCAGATTGTAGAGGATTGCCCACTGGTCATGACCCCCGGCAACGGGGCGGGTATTGAAAAAGTGACCGTTCACTTCGAGCTTGCAAAGCAGCAAATCGAAGACGAGATCCTCTACAAAATGACCTGGACTGTGACCGACAGGAACGGCCTAAGCGGCGATATATTTATCATCAACGGGTTCTCAGCGATGCCGCATTTGAGTAAATAGCATTTCCTTTCGTGGACGTTCCATGAAGTCCTCGGCACCAAATGCCGATACACCCCTCATGGACGCACAACTCCTCACCATCCTGTCCGTCGTGCTAGCAATCGTTCTCGGCTACTTCGCCGGCCGCGCTATCGGCGTCTAACGCTACGCACCCTCAAGCCGCGCGCCGAATCGCGTGGTACACCACCAGCACCACAACCGCGCCCACCACAGCCACCATCAAGCTGTACAAATTCAGCCCCGTAACCCCGCTCGCGCCGAAAGTATTGAACAGCCACCCGCCCGCAATGGCTCCCACAATCCCCAGAACCAAATCCAGCACCAACCCATCGCCGCGCTTATTCACGATCTTACTGCCGATGAACCCCGCGATCAGGCCTAAAACAATCCACGCGAAAATCGACATGTGTATCCTCCTCGACTAGCGAATCCAGAGCCTGCCTAGTATACAGGTTCTAGTGCTTCGTCGCTTCCCGGTTTTAATGCTTCGTGGCGTAAGGACCCACTTCCACCTTCCCCTGGGTGTCCTTCAACGTCCCCAACTCCGTCGCGACTCCGCGCCCGATCGCCGCTATTTCACTCCCTCCCTGGAAGCACGTGAAGTCCGGCCTGTCCCGCCACGCCAGCGGACCGCACAACCGCTTACCCGCCGAAATCGCAGCGTCGTGCACAACATTGATCAGCCGCTCGTAATCCGGATCGCCCTGCTTGTATCCCGAAAAATTCCCCAGATCGCCGCTCGCCGCGAACACCGCGGTCACGCCCGGCACCTTGGCGATGTCATAAGCTTCCTTCACGCCGCCAATGGTCTCGATCATCAGGATCAATACGATGTTGTCATTGGCCGTCGCGCGATATCCGCCCGGAACGCTGCCCCACACATCCGGATCGAACGCCTGCCCGCCGCCCAGACTGCGCTTGCCCAGCGGAGGAAAGAAGGTCCAGTCGCGCGCTTCGATCGCCTCTTGTAAGGTCCGGATCGTGGGAACCACTACCACCACGGCCCCCGCGTCCACAGCATGTTGAATCTCGCGCTCATTGGCGAAAGCCACGCGCACACCCGGCACTGCCTTCGCGTGCGGACACGTCCGCCACATCTTCGCTGCCGCCTCCCAATCGCGCGTGTCATGCTGCATTTCCGTCCAGATGAAATCGTACCCGGCGTTCGCCATCGCACAATACGTCGCCGGATCGGTGGAGCTAAACACCGTGCCCCCCGTCACTTTTCCGCCCTCTTTCATCTTCACCATCACCGGATTCCAGATCTTCGCGTCCGCCGGCGGATTGGTGTTCGGACCGAACTTCCAAGTCGCCTCATCCGGCAATCCCGTGTTCACCGCGCCCGCCGGAGCCACTTTCATCGCCCCGCTGTCCTTGCCAGCCGGAGCCGCCAACGGAAACTTCAGCTTCCCCGCGTCCGCGTTATTCAAGTAAGGATCGGCACTCGCTTTGGGCGCCGGCGCCTGCCCTTGCACCGTAGCGATTCCAACGGCCGTCGACACGGCCAGCCTCATGATCCAGCGATTCATACGATTTCTCCTTTTTCGCTCAGCGCACGCGAGCTTATCAAACCATCGGCAACGGCGTCAAGGACCTGCCCAAGGCCCCAGAAAAGATTTCTGTGCCGTTGCGCAGCCTGATATCATAACTGGAACCGTTGGTGGCAATCGCCTCCGGAATCATCTTCCACAGCGAGCCTCCTGCGGCCTTTTACGGAGGAAACATCATGTCGGTGATGAAGTCGCTTTCTATTCTCTGCGTATTCTGTGTCCTTGCCATGGGCGCGGCGGTAACGGTCCCGGGCTCCTGGAACAGCACTGCCGGCACCAGCGAACCACTTCCCATTCTCACGAACTCAACCTTGCGCGATCAGGAGTTGATCGGACCGGAGCAATTCGGCTCCGGCACTGCGCTCCTCATCACCAAGATTGCCTTTCGAGCCTTCCCCGGCAGCGGCCCCGTGAGTGGCAGCGCCACCAACCTGACGGTGCACCTGTCCACCAGCCCGCTCTTTCCCAACACCGACAACGGCCGCATACAGATGTCCACTACCTACGCGAACAACATCGGTACCGACAACACCTTGGTGTACTCCGGCCCCGCCGTCTTGAGCAGCCCTGGCTGCGCGGGCCCAGCGCCGTGCCCCTTCGACCAGGTGCTTACCTTGACCACTCCGTTCCTCTACAACCCCACTCTCGGAAGCCTGCTGGTCGACCTCCAGTACACCGGCTACACGGCCACCGCCGGCTCCTTGGATGGCGCCTTGTTCCCGCTCCCGCCGGGCGGCGCCGTAGCTCATGTCTCCGGAGTCTCCGGGGCCACCGGCACTTTCGGCCCCATTGGACACGTCCTGCAGCTTACCTACACCGGCTGCTCGTACTTTCTCAGCTCGGGCGGCCAGTCCTTTCCAGCATCGGGAGGAACCGCCAGCGTCAATGTCATCGCGCCTGCCGGATGCGCCTGGACCATATCCGGCGTGCCCTCTTGGCTAACCCCCAGCGCCCTCTCCGGAACAGGGAACACCACCGTCACCTTTCAAGTAGCGCCCAACGCGGGACCGGATCAAAACACCACCTTCACCGTCGCCGGACTGTCCTTCAGCGTCCTGCAGGAAGCCGCCTCCATTGCCGGGCTGAACCTGATCGGCTCCATGGCGCACATCGCGGCCGACGAGAACTGGACCACCACCTTCACCCTGGTGAACAAAGGCGCCACCGCCGCCATTACACAGTTCAATACCTTTGGCGATGCCGGCGATCCCACCGGCACCGGACCGCTGACCTTGACCTTGAATTTCCCGCAGCAGCCCATTTCGGCGAACCATGCCGATATTTCATCCTTCGATTCCACAATCCAGCCCAACGCCACGGGCGTGGCCACTACCGCTGTCAAGCCCGCAGCCACTAGCCTGGTCGGCACCGCGCAGGTGCTCTCCACCGGCAACGTCGACGGCTTCGCCATCTTCCACCTGATCCCCAGCGCGCAGGAAGCCGTAGTTCCCTTGGAAACTCGCAACGCCCCCTCCTATGTACTGGCCTTCGACAACACCAACGGCGTAGTGCTGGCGGTGGCCATCGCCAATGTCTCCGCGCAGCCCGCCACCGTCGGCATCGTGGTCCGTGACGAAACCGGCGCCGTGATTGGAACTCCCGGCACCGCCTTCAATCTTTCCGCCAACGGACATCTGGCGTTCGTCACCTCCACCACCTTGCCCGCCACCGCCAACATTCGCGGCACTATCGAATTCGATACGCCCTCCGGCGGCCAGATCAGCGTGCTGGGCATCCGCACCACGCCCCTGGGAGCCAGCACCACCATCACCACCGTCCCGCCTCTCGCCAACGTAGGCACCAGCGGCGGGTCTTTCGCCTATGTGGCCGAGGGCGGCGACGGTTGGCAGACGACCTTCGTGCTGGTCAACACGGGAACCACGTCCGCGTCCGCTACACTGAGCTTCCTGTCAGCCGGCGGAAATGCGGAAGCGCTGCCCATATCCTTCCCTCCCAGCGGCACCAGCACGCTCTCTTCCTCCGTCACGCGAACGCTGGCCGCCGGGTCGTCACTCACTCTGCTGGCCTCCGGATCCACCTTGCTCACCACCGGCTCCGCCCAGCTCACCACCACCGGCAATGTCAGCGGGTTCGCGATTTTCCGCTTCAATCCAACTGGACAGGAGGCGGTGGTGCCACTCGAAAGCCGCAACGCTTCCGCTTATATCCTGGCCTTTAACGACATGAACGGCATCGCCACCGGCCTTTCCATCAATAACGTGACCGCCGGCGTCGGACAAGTGGTCGTTCCCGTGACGGTTCGCGACGATTCCGGCAACCTGCTGGCGCAGCATAACATCCCCATGTCACCCAACGGGGAGTTCGTAGGTAACCTGGGCCCGAACCTGTTCCCGGAGACCGCCAATATCCGCGGCACCATCGAGTTCGACGCGCCCGCCGGCGCGCAGATCGGCGTCCTCGGCGTGCGCACTCCGCCCACCAGTACTTACACCACGCTACCGCCGCTCGCGAGGTGAACGGGAAACGCTGGTTCACGTCTAATGCGCATCACCATCGCCCACAACCAAGGCCGCGAGCAGATGATCCAGACGGTGGACCGCGCCTTCGACGAAGTTTTCAAAGGTGTGGCGCAAATCCCCGTCACCATTACTAATCAGCAAAAGTCCTGGCAAGGTCCGCTGATGACCTTCTCCTTGATAGCCAAGATGGGGTTCATCAGCAACCCCATCAGCGGCACCGTGGCGGTGACCGACAACGACGTCACCTTCGACGCCGACCTGGGCATGCTAGCCAAACTAATCCCCGCGGAAAAAATCCAAACCGTACTGCAAACCCGTCTGCGAGGATTGCTGGCGTAGTTCTGCCAGTGCGTAGTCCGCGAGCCTCTAGGAGCTACGGTCATCCCCCGGCAAACCTCGGGCGCTTCGCTCATTGTCCGCGCTCGCCCTTGGCTGCATCATGAAACCATGAAAGCTCTCCGAACGCTCCTCAGCCCATACAGCCCATGGCGCGAAACACGAGCTCAGGACATGATCGAGTACGCTTTAGTGGCCGGTTTCATGGCAGTCGCCGCCGGCGCCGTTCTGCCTAATGCGGGAGGCGACATCAGCACTATTTTCAGCCGCGTCACGTCGGTGATTACGCTGGCGAACGGGCCCGTCCCCACCGGCTAGCCTCCCTAAACGGAAAAAGGGCGGCCTCCCGCAGGATGCCGCCCCATTTGACCTAAAATTGTCGCGATTTAGTAGCGATTACGGCGCTGTCCGCCGCCAAAACCACCGCCGCCGCCCTTGCCGCGACCACCGCCGCCGCCACCGAATCCACGGTCCTCTTTCGGACGCGCTTCGTTGACGTTCAACGCCCGGCCGTCCAACTCCCTGCCGTTTAACTCGGCAATGGCGCGGTCGCCTTCAGCGTTGTTGCTCATCTCGACGAACCCGAAACCACGGGCCTGTCCAGTATCACGATCGGTTACCACGCTGACACGGTCAACGGTTCCGTATGCCTCAAACATCGATCGAATCGCATCTTCGGTTGCACCGAAGCTGAGATTCCCTACAAAAATATTTTTCATTTTATTTTCCTCTGCAGTTGCAGAACAGCGAATCATGGGCAGGATCGGACATGGGCGGCAGGACCGGACAATGTTAAAGATGCCTAAATCAGCGAACTGACAAACTACGTCTCAACTGTAGCACGTTTATCCGCCGTGCCTACCTGTGATACCCCTGCGAACGCAGGTTAAGCCAAGTGAACAGCGGGTTCTGCGCGAACCCCACCGGGTCCAGAAACCACCACGCAGCCGAAATCGCCACCACCCCAATCACTCCCCAAGCGAAACTTTTAGTGAGCATGGCTAACCACCGCATCCTCAAACTTCACATCCGGCCGCAGCCGCGACGCCAACACAGCGCCCACCAGCAGCAGCACGATCGATCCGATAAACGGCACCACCCAGCTTCCCGTCCTGTCTACCAGCCACCCGAAACTCGACGGCGAAACCAGCCCCGCCACCCCAAACCCGAAATTCATCATCCCGCTAGCCGACCCCGCAAATCCCGGCGCAATATCCATCGGCACCGACCAAATCGGCGCCACTATCAGTTCGGCAGAAAAGAACGCCAGCGAGAGGCAAATCGCCGCCACCGTCAGATCATGGATCAGCACCACCGGGATCAGGAACACAAACGCCCCCAGAAACCCCGCCACAATCACCCGCCGCCGCGCCACGATTAAACTCCCCGTCCGCCGCAGCAACCGGTCGCTGACGACACCGCCTACAGTATCGCCCACCACTCCCGCAAACAACACCCCCGCCGAAAACATCGCCGACGACTGCAAATTCAAATGATAATTTTCGAAAAAGAACGCCGGAATCCAGCTCAAAAACAGCCACAGCGTCCAGCCATAACAGAAATCGACCACCGTCACCGGCAGAATCCGTCGCGCCAGCGGCAACCACGGAACCGCCCTACGCGCGCCCACCGGAGCCGGCAGCGCCGCCAGATCCGCCACCGTGATCGAACGGTGCTCCCGAGGATCGTTGCGGAAATACCAAGCCCACACCACCAGCCACAGAAGGCTGGCAACGCCCAACACCACAAAAGTCCCGCGCCACGAAACCACCACCAACAGCGCCGCGATCAGCGGAGGCGTCACCGCATTCCCCACCCGCGCAAACGAATGCGTGATCCCCTGCGCGAACCCCCACTTCGAAACCGGAGTCCAACTAGCCATTGCGCGCGTGGCCGTCGGCAGCGCCGCCCCCTCGCCGAATCCCAACGCCAGCCGCATCGCAAACAGCGAAGCAAACCCGCCCACCGCGCCCGTCAAAATCGTGGACACGCCCACAATCGCGCATCCCACCGACAGCGTCAGCCGAGGCCCAAACTTATCCCCAATCCACCCGCCGATTAATTGGAACAGCGCATAAGGAATCGCAAACGCCGAAAACGCCAGCCCCAGTTGCGTGTTGCTCAGATGCAGATCGGCTTTCATCAGGGGCGCCGCCGTCGACATGTTCACCCGATCCACAAACAGGATCAAGTACATCCCGCACAGCAGCCCCAGCACGACTTTCGGAGCAGTCACGCGGCGGGGCGAGCTTCGCCCTTGATCTGCGTGCGGTGCAAAACGCGCCGCGATTCCGGATCGAACGGATCCCGCCGGTGCATCGTGCAGCGGTTATCCCACAACACCACATCGCCCGTGCGCCACTCGTGACCCCAGCTCACATCCTCACGCGCCGTGTAGGACCACAACTCATCCAGCAGCGCTTCCGATTCCGCCAACGGCAATCCACCGATGTAAGCATTCCGCCGCCGCCCCAGATACAGCGCCCGCCGCCGGCTCTCCGGATGCGTCACCACCAGCGGATGATACACGCCCGCCGACGCCATTGGATCATCCACCGCCGTCACGCCCTGCCGCACATACCCGCCACTGTTATAAGTGCCGTCATGCTTCAGAGTGAGCCCCGCAATGCGCCGCCGCAACTCTTCAGGCAGCAACTCATACACCAGATACATGTTGCAGAAATAAGTGTTCCCGCCCACCGGCGGAATCTCCAGCGCATACAACATGCTGGCCTTCGGAGGTGCCTCCAGATACGACATATCGGTGTGCCATACCGCCTCGCCCGCCCCCAGGCTGCCGATCGGCTCACCATTCTCAATCACATTCGACACTACGTAAATTTCCGGATGTCCCTCGACAAAGCGCCTCCCGGTTTCCTGCACCGGCGCAAAGTCCAGCGCCCCGAACCGCCGGCTGAACGCGATCAAATCGTCATCCGTCAATTGCTGCCCGCGAAACAGCAGCACCAGATGATCCAGCCACGCCCGATGAATCGCCGCGAAGCCGCGATCGTCAATCGTCCGCAGATCGACGCCCTGAATTTCCGCGCCCAACGCCCGCCCTGTAGCAGTCTCTACCAAACGACCCACTCTAGCAAATTCACTCCGGCATCAGCGCAACCTTCTCCAGCCCCGCCCCGCGCGCGATATCGATCACATGCGCGACCTCTTCGAAATCCAAATCCTTCCCGCCGCGCACAAAGACCACATGATGGACCGCGTTCTTGAACAAGTCGTGCAACCGCCCCTCCAGATCGTCCAACGCCACCGGCTCCTGATTCAGCCGCACCGTGTGGTCGTGCAAGACCGTGATCACAATATCATCCCGCGGCTCTGCCTTCGCGTTCTTGTCCGACGGCGGCGCATCAGCCTTAAACCCATGCGACCGCGGCGGCTGAATCACTAGAAAAATAATCAGCAACACCAGCAGCACATCGATCAGCGGAGTCACATTCATTTCCACTTTGCCCGTTACCATTGCCATGCCCGTTTGGACACACCTCAGGCCACGAAAGTTCCTGAAGGGAAAAAGTAGAATGGATTACCGCTGCCAGCCCAGCGCGGTCAATTGTTGTTCGAGATACGCCAGCCCGTCACCCAGCGTCTTGCGATAGCGCTCTTCGCTGCACCTCTCCAGATCGGCCAACACCCGCGTGCGATGCAGCAGCAGGCTTTCCAGCTTGCGTTGCAAATCCAGTTGCTCGCGTGTCAGCCCGGGTTTAGACTCGCCCCGCCGGAGATTCGCGGATTCGATCTGCTCCTCGATCGATTTACTTTCCCACCCGCGTGCCACGCCCCAATTATACGCCCGGCGCATCCTCCCGAAGGGGCGCGCCGGACGTCTGGGCGAAGGCGAACCAGCCCCTCCAATTGGTTCTGGGTGCCAAAAGGAAGCCAGCCGCTCTCGGCTAATACGCGTAAAACGCGCACCGATGGGATCAAAATAATTCTGCTAGAGCAGACTCTCAATCAACGTCCGCAGCTTAGCTTCATTCTGCAGATTCGAGTCCCCATCCGCCGGAGTTTGCGCGCGAATCACGCCCTTGCGGTCGATCACCACCACCAGCGGCGTCACCGGACGGTCGAACACAGAGAATCCCATGTAAGCCATGATCGGCGGCCACTCGCTATACCCCACCGGAAACGCCACTTCGAACTTGTGCACGAACTCCGGCACCAGTTGCTGAGCCCCCTCGTTCCACGCAACCTCGAGCGCCTGAAACCCACGAGGCCCCAGTTCCTTTTGCAGCTTATTCAGCTTGAGCGTCAACGCCTGACAGTACTGGCAATTGGTATGCACCCAAGCCAGCACCACCACCTTGCCGCGATAGCTCGCCAACGGGGTCTTCTTCCCCGACGGCTGCGTGATGGTGAACGGAGGCGATGGACGCGGCAGCGGAGGCATCACCGCCAACAGCGGACCCGCGCACAGCAGGGCGACAGCAGCCACGCCGCGCATTAGAAAAATCCTTTGTAAAACAAGCTAGCCCCCAGCAGCGCCATCGCCCCCGAAAGCCCCATCCTCATCGGCTTAGCAGGCAGCTTCCCCGCCAGATAAGCCCCGAAAATCGCCCCCGGCACCCCACCGATCAGCAACTCCCTCAACACCCCACCGTTCAAGTTGCCCAGAGCCGCATTCACCCCGCCGCCAATCATCGATACCACCAACCCAAACACCAGATCCGTACCCACCACCGCAGCCGCGCTCAACTTCGTCATGCTCAACAACGACAACGCCCCCAACGCCCCCGCCCCCGCCGATGAAAACCCGACCTCAGTCCCAATCGGCAGCGCCACCAGCGTCAGCCACTTAGTATGGTCGTGGCGATTCGCCGTAGTAGGACGAAAAAGATTGAACAGCGCCACTACCACAATCGTCGCCCCGATCACGCCCGTGATGACCTTCGCATCCACCCCGCGCAGCAAAAACACGCCGATTAAAACGCCCGGCACGCCCCCGGCAAGCATGAATCCCAGCGTGCGCCAGTCCACCTGCCTGCGCGCCATGTAAACCGGAGAAGTGATGATCTTCACCACCGCTCCAAAAATGAGAGAAGTCCCCACCGCCATGCGCGCCGGAACTCCCACGGCGAGTATCAATAGCGGAGTCGTCAGCGTGCCCGCACCCACACCCGTGAGCCCGATCGCGAGCGCAATCACAAACCCCAGCAGATAGGTCATCGGATACAGGCTACTCGGCCTGAATGTGAATTCCGCACTCCAGCTTTTCTTTCCCCTGCCAGCGCCCCGACCGCGGATTATTAGGATCGAACGGCAGCGCCGTGCACGGCTGGCAGCCAATGCTGGTGTAGCCCTGATCGTAAAGCGGCAGCGCCGGAATGTCGTAGCGGCCCAAATACTGCCACACATCCTTATTAGTCCACCCCGCCAGCGGACTCACCTTCTCCAGCGTCTTGCCCGCGGGCAGCTTGAACGGCTCCACCTCTTGCAGATTAGCGCGCGTCGGCGATTGCTCGCGCCGCAGCGCCGTGAACCAGGTATCGTAATTAGCGATCCCCGCAAACAGCGGCTCCACCTTGCGCAGCCCACAGCACTTACTAGGCTCCGTCTGATTCAAGATACCGAACAACGATTCCTGCTCTTTCACGCTCTGCTTCGCTTCCAAATTGACGAGATTCAAATTCCAATCGCGCGTCATCTGATCCCGATACGCCAGCGTCTCCGGAAAATGGTAGCCCGTCTCCAGAAACAACACCGGAATATCCGGCCGCTGCTCTTTCAACATGTGCACCAGCACCACGCACTCCGCCTGAAAACTGGAAGTGATGCAAGCCGCGCCATTCTTCGCGAGTTCCCCCGCAATCAATTCCCGAGCATTTTGAATTTTTGAATCCAGCTCACTCATGACGAAAGAATCCTTGCAGAGCCTTACGCAGCAGCGCGATCGCCGCTTCCTCTTCTGCCGGTAAGTTTAGATGCGCCCCCGGAGGAACGGATGCACGAACCAATCGCGCCAGCTTCTCCGCCGCGCTCTCCGTGCCCGCCTCGGTGGCCGAGATAATCATCCCCGCCGCCGCAGTCGCATTGGTCTGCCGGTCGATCAGAATGAAAGCCCCCGCCCCCCGATTCTCCCGATAAGGATCGAAGAATATCGGACGCGCCGTAGCCAGCCGCACCACACCGACTTCGTTCATTGCCAACCCGCGCACGGTCTCCGCATGCAGCGTGTTCACATTCACCCGGTACTCGACCGATTCCACCCGCGCCGGAACCATCTGCGAAGTGTGCTTGATCAAATAGTGCCCTGCCGGATCCAGCGGCTTTGAATCAAACCACACCATCGTAGCTTCAATCGCCCGCGCCGCCACCGGCTCCAGACCGCTGCTGATCATATCCCCGCGGCTAATATCGATCTCGTCTGCGAGCGTCAGCGTCACCGACATCGGTGCATGCGCCACTTCCAGATCGCCCTCCCAGGCCACGATCCGCTCCACGCGCGTGCGCCGCCCCGAAGGCTGCGTCAAGACTTCATCCCCCGGACGCACCACGCCCGAAGCTATCTGCCCCGCATAGCCACGGAACGTCATATCCGGCCGCACCACTCTCTGCACCGCCATCCGGAAAGGCGCATGCACTGTAACCGGCGAAGTGTCGACCGCTTCCAAATGATCCAGCAAACTATGCCCGTCAAACCACGGCATGTTCTTGCTTTTGTCGACGACGTTATCGCCCTTGAGCGCACTCAGCGGCAGGAAGTACGCCCCCTCCACGCCGAGGCGTGTCAGGAACGGAGCAAACTCCGCCCGAATCCGCTTGAATACATTCTGGTCGTAATCCACCAGGTCCATCTTATTTACCGCAATCACAAAATGCGGAATCCCCAGCAGCGAAGCAATGTAAGCGTGCCGCATGGATTGCGTGGTGATCCCGCGCTTGGCATCCAATAAGATGATGGCCAGTTGCGCCGTCGACGCCCCGGTAGCCATGTTGCGCGTGTACTGCTCATGCCCCGGCGTGTCCGCTAGAATGAACTTCCGCTTCGGCGTAGCGAAATAACGATACGCAACGTCGATCGTGATCCCTTGCTCGCGCTCCGCCCGCAGCCCGTCCGTCAGCAGCGAAAAATCAATCTCGCCCCCGCGAATCGCCTGCTTCAGTTGATCTTCGTAAGCCCCGCGCGCATCGTGCAGCAGCCGCCCAATGAGCGTGGACTTCCCGTCATCGACACTCCCCGCCGTAGTGAAGCGCAGCAGATCCTTAGACTGCTCTTGCCGCAAAAACTCCTCAACGTCAAACTTCTCGGTGTCGATCACGGGAAGCGCAGCCATCGTTAGAAGTACCCTTCCCGTTTCTTCAACTCCATCGACCCTTCGCGATCATGATCGATCACCCGGTTCTCACGCTCCGAATTCTTGGCCGTCACCAGCTCCGCAATGATTTTCGGAAGCGTGTCTGCATCCGACCTCATCGCTCCCGTGCACGGCGAGCATCCCAGCGAGCGCATGCGGCACTTCACCACCTGCAATTTCTCGCCATCCCGCGGACCCATGAACGCCTGCTCCGGCATAATCAGCGAATTCCCGCGAATCAACACCTCGCGTTCCTTCGCAAAGTACAGCGGCACAATCGGAATGTTCTCCAAATGAATGTATTGCCACACATCCATCTCCGTCCAATTCGACAGCGGAAACACACGAATGCTCTCACCCGGCTCAATTCGGCTGTTATAGATGTCCCACAACTCCGGCCGCTGATTCTTCGGATCCCATTGCCCTAAAGTGTCGCGAAAGGAATAAACCCGCTCTTTCGCGCGCGATTTTTCCTCATCCCGCCGCGCCCCGCCGAACGCCGCATCGTAATTCCCGTCCCGCAGCCCATCCAGCAGCGCCGTGGTCTTCAACAACCCGCAACACCGCTCCGTCCCCAGCCGCAGCGGATTCGCCCCCTCGTCGAGAGCCTTCCGATTGGTCTTCACAATCAGCTTCACACCCAGCTCCGCTGCCTGCTTATCGCGGAAGTCTATCATTTCTTTGAACTTATAGCTGGTGTCGACGTGCAGCAGAGGAAACGGGATCGGCCCCGGATGGAACGCCTTCTGCGCCAGCCGCAGCATTACAGAAGAATCCTTACCGATCGAATAAAGCATCACCGGGCGCTGGAATTCCGACGCAACCTCGCGTAGAATATGGATGCTCTCCGCTTCCAGCACCTGCAAGTGGCTGATTTCCCAGGCCATGACCCCATGCTACCATGGCATCATTGCATTGTCCATCTGGAAGTAGGTAATAGCAACTCGACCACTACCTATGGTACTTTCCTGTTGACAGAACCGACATATTGGGGCAACATAGCGTTCTAGCGGAAATTGTCGGAGTCTCCGCGAATCTTTTTTTGAAGGATCTTCCATGGGACAATTAGGTGTAGGCGTTGCGATGAAGCTTAAAGACGTACGTCGGCCGGTGCCGGTCTCGGAACGAATCGGCGTGGACTTCCCGCGCCACTTTACCACGGGCATAAACCCTTACAACGAAGTCGCCTGGGAGCTGCGCACCGCCTCCATTGGCAACGATAAGGGAGCCGTCATCTTCGAGCAGCGCGACGTCGAGGTCCCCGCGGATTGGTCCCAAACCGCCACCAACATCGTCGTCAGCAAATATTTTCACGGCAAGATCGGCACGCCGCAGCGCGAAACCAGCGTGCGCCAGTTGGTCGGCCGCGTCGTCAACACCATTGCCGATTGGGGCGCTGAACAGCACTACTTCCGCACCGCCGAAGACGCCGAAAACTTCCGCGACGAGCTCGCGCATCTGATGTTGACGCAGAAAGCCTGCTTCAACTCGCCCGTGTGGTTTAACGTGGGCGTCAAAGAAACCCGCGGCTACGGCTGGTATTACGACGAATCCACCAAGCAGATCGAGAAAATCGACCCCGCCAATCCGCGCCCGCAATGCTCGGCGTGCTTCATCAATTCCGTGGGCGATACACTCGAATCCATTCTCGATCTCGCCAAGACCGAAGGCATGCTCTTCAAGTGGGGCTCGGGCACCGGCTCGAATCTGTCTACGCTGCGCGAAGAAGAAGGCTTGCTCTCAGGCGGCGGCCGCGCCTCCGGCCCGCTCAGCTTCATGAAGGGTTTCGACGCCTTCGCCGGCGTGATCAAGAGCGGCGGCAAGACGCGCCGCGCCGCGAAAATGGTGATCCTCAACGCCGATCATCCCGACATCGAAGCTTTCATCTGGTGCAAAGCCAAAGAAGAGAAGAAAGCCCACACGCTAATCGACGCCGGTTACGATTCCTCGCTCGACGGCGAAGCCTACAGCTCCATCTTCTTCCAGAACGCCAACAACAGCGTGCGCGTCACCGACGAATTCATGGAAGCCGTCGATCGCCGACGGCGACTGGTGGACCAAATCGCGCCTCGCCAACCAGCCCTTGAAGCGCTACAAAGCCCGCGACCTGATGCATCAGATCTCCGAAGCCACGCACCAGTGCGGCGATCCCGGCATGCAGTACGACACCACCGTCAACAAGTGGCACACGTCGAAAAACACCGCGCGCATCAACGCCTCGAACCCGTGTTCGGAATACATGTTCCTCGACGATTCCGCCTGCAACCTGGCGTCGCTGAACCTGATGAAGTTCGTGAAGGCCGACGGCGTCTTCGACGTCGAAGCCTATCGCCACGCCGTCGACACCGTCATCATGGCGCAGGAAATCCTGGTCGACAACGCCGCTTATCCCACCGAAAAGATCGCCAAGAACTCGCACGATTTCCGCCCGCTGGGCTTGGGTTACGCGAACCTCGGCGCGCTCCTGATGTCGATGGGCCTCGCCTACGATAGCGATCACGGCCGCGACTGGGCCGCCGCGCTCACCGCCATCATGTGCGGCCAGGCGTATCTCACCAGCGCGCGCATCGCCGAAGGTTCGACGGGCCCCTGCGAAGGCTACGCCCTCAATGAGGAACCGTTTCTCAACGTGATCCGCATGCACCTCGAAGCCACCTCGCGCATCGACAGCCACCGCGTCCCCGCCGCCGTTTACGAGAACGCGCGCAAGTGCTGGGAAGAAGCCTACGTCCTCGGCAAAATCGCCGGCTTCCGCAACGCCCAGACCACGGTTCTCGCGCCCACCGGCACCATCGGCTTCATGATGGATTGCGACACCACCGGCATCGAGCCCGATCTCGCTCTCGTGAAATACAAAAAGCTAGTCGGCGGCGGCGTCATCAAGATCGTAAACAACACCGTTCCCGCCGCGCTGACGAAACTCGGCTACAATACCGCGCAAATCAACGCCATCGTCGATCACATCGATTCCAGCGGCACCATCGAAGGCGCTCCCATGCTGAAGCCCGAGCACCTCTCGGTGTTCGATTGTAGCTTCCGCCCGCAAAACGGCGTGCGCTCCATTCATTACATGGGCCACGTGCACATGATGGCTGCCGTCCAGCCCTTCATCTCCGGCGCGATTTCGAAAACCATCAACATGCCCGAAGAATGCACCATCGAAGACGTGATGGATGCCTACACCGAAAGCTGGAAGTTGGGCTTAAAGGCAGTCGCCATCTATCGCGATAATTCGAAGCGCGTGCAGCCGCTAAGCTCCGGCACCGCCAAAGGCGCGAAAGCCGCCAACGGCCCCGCGCAGGTGGAAGAAAAGGTAATCGAGAAAGTCGTCTACCGCCCCGTGCGCCGCAAGCTGCCCGAAGAGCGCGCCGCCATCACCCACAAGTTCTCCATCGGAGGCCACGAAGGCTACCTGACCGTCGGCCTCTACGACGACGGCACGCCCGGCGAGCTCTTCATCCGCATGGCCAAAGAAGGCTCCACGATTTCCGGCCTGATGGACAGCTTCGCGACAGCCATCAGCCACGGCCTGCAATACGGCGTGCCCCTGAAATTCTTCGTCGACAAATTCAGCCACGTCCGATTTCGAGCCCAGCGGCTGGACCGGCAACCCGCAAGTCCCCTACGCGAAATCCATCATGGATTACATCTTCCGCTGGCTCGGCGCGAAGTTCCTAGGCCCCGAATACGCCGCAGGCGAAGCCGGCGAATCCCCCAAGCTAGCCGTCACCGAACCCGAGCCCCAGCAGAAACTCCCCTTCTCCGCCGTCGCCACCGACGCCCCCAGTTGCTCCGAATGCGGCGGCCTAATGACCCGCAACGGCTCCTGCTACAAATGTGAGAACTGCGGTGGCACCAGCGGCTGTAGCTAAGCGTTGCTTCTGGGTTTCTCTCGATAAGCCCTGGTACGTCGAATATCACGACACCGAATGGGGCGTGCCGGTGCATGACGATCAGCGGCATTTCGAGATGCTGATTCTCGAAGGCGCGCAAGCCGGGCTCAGTTGGGAAACCATCCTGCGCAAGCGCGAAAACTACCGCAAGGCGTTTGCCGGATTCGACCCCGCGAAGGTCGCCCGCTTCACTCCGGAGCGTCTAGAAAAGCTGCTACTCGATCCCGGCCTGGTGCGCAACCGCCTCAAGATCCAGAGTGCCGTGAAGAACGCCCGCGCGTTTCTTGCGATCCAAAAGGAATTCAGTACTTTCGACGCCTACGTGTGGCCCTTCGTCGGCGGCCGCCCCCTCAACCGCAAGGGCCAGACCCGCGCCGATGTCCCCGCGAAAACCGCGGAGAGCGACGCGCTTTCGAAAGACCTGCAGAAACGCGGGTTCAATTTCGTCGGCAGCACCATCATTTACGCCTACATGCAAGCCGTCGGCTTGGTGAACGATCACACGACAGATTGTTTCCGCTACGGCCGCTCGTAGATCTCGACTCGCGGCGTGGCGGGATTGAATTCGGCGCGCTTCACGTAACCGGCATCCGTAAGCTGACGCTGCCGGTCGGCGAATGCATTATTCAGGGCGTACGGACTGATGACCAGCGCCACGCGTGGGGCGTTCCCTGCACAACCGCGCTGCGCCAATTCAGGGATGAAGAACCAATAGTAGGGACCCGAATCGGCCGGTGAATACACCACGCACGGCTCGCTCGCGACGATGGCGGCGGCGGCGCGCCAATCCTCGCGCGGCCGCCGGAAAAAATTGATGTTGCCGACGGCGCCGGCGATAAGAAGCGCGGCCGCCAGAACCAGCGCAGCTTTCGGCCAGCGGGCGAACATTGCTTCGACACCCACCGCAAACAACAACGCCAGCGGAGCCAGCACGAAAATCATTTGGCGGATGGCCGGGAAGTAGCCGAACGCAGCGTCGGCAATCAGCGCCGCAGCGACCGGCATCAACAAGTAGAGGAGCCAGAACCAGCGGTCCGCAAACCCCAGAACGAATGCCGTAACCACGCCGATCATCACGAGAGCCGCCCCCAGGTAGCCCGCTCCGGTCAATTCATGCAGGATCATGGGGATCACTCGCCAAGTCACCGTTTCGTGCGCTCGCGCCACCACCGGGTCCGCGCGCCAGTTCACGACAGCATGCAAATACCAGGGGACGAATGCCAGGCCTGCTATGACGATCGCCAAGCCCACCGGCAGCAAAGTTTTTTTATGTAACCAGGCAAGATGCGCGCCAGCCACGAACAGCGTGAACGGCAGCACGTAGACGCCGGCAACGACGCTCAGAGTGTACAACGCCGCACGCGGCACCGAACCCGGCTGATCGAGCAAGCGAAAGAACGCCACCGTCGACCAAATGCTCAGAGCCAGCGCCAGCGAATACGGCCGCGCTTCGAGCGCATAGCGAAATTGCAAGGGAAACAGCGCGAACACGGCCACCGCCAGCAGCGGCCAGCGCAAACGCAACCGTCCCGCCAGCTCATAAATTCCGGCGCAAGACACCAAGCTAAAGATCGCCTCTGGCAAACGGCCCACAAACGCGGAATATCCGAGCGCGTGCACCGTCCAGAACTGGATGGCGTAGTTGAGAGGAGCGTTGCCGCTGTTGACAGCCACGCCCGCCAGCAGTTCGCGCATGCCGGCGCTGCGGACCACCATCAAGTCCATGATCTCGTCGAGCCACAGCGAGAGCACCGGCAGCAGCGCTACTAGCACGCCCGCATACACCGCCAGAAAAAGAAAAAGCCCGGTTCGCGGATGATCTGCGAACCGGGCTTTCATATTCGAACGATGTTATTCGGAGGGCGCTTCGCCTTCGTCTTTGCCTTGGCGCAACGCGTTCATGCGTTCTTCACGGCGCTTCGCGCGTTCGGTGGCGCGTTTGACGAGTTCGGAACCGACCAGTTCCAACATGGCCTGCTCGGCGCCGTCACCCTTGCGGAATCCCAGACGCACGACGCGGGTATAGCCTCCGGAGCGCTGGCCGAAGCGCGTGCCCAGCTTATCGAAAAGCTTCTGCACCGCCGCCGGAGTCTCCAAAAATGACGCCGCCTGCCGCCGCGTATGCAGCGTATCGCGCTTGGCGAGCGTGATCATCTTCTCCACCAGCGGCTGCACGGCCTTGGCTTTCGGAATCGTCGTGATGACGCGCTCATGCTCGATGACGCTAGTCACCAGGCCCTTGAGCAACGCCTTGCGCGAGCCAGCATCGCGCTTGAGTTTATAACCGGATACTTTATGTTTCATATTTACTCAACCGCGGGGCTGACCTCTTCTTCCTCGTCTTCGTCGTCGTCAATGTCCGTGTCCAGGCTATACGAGCCCTCAGGCAGCGGCGTGCCGATCATCGCCGGCGTGCCGCTGGGAGAAATCAAGCGGCCCTGAGCGTCGAACTTCATACCGAAGGTCAAGCCCAGTCCCGAAAGAATCTCTTTGATTTCGTTCAGCGATTTGCGCCCGAAGTTCTTGGTGCGCAGCATCTCGGCTTCGGAACGCTGCACTAGGTCGCCGATAGTCTGAATGTTGGCGTTCTTCAAGCAGTTGTAAGAACGAACGCTCAGTTCCAACTCTTCGACGGAACGATTGAGCACTTCGTTCATTTGGCTTAGGGCGCGCTCGGCAGGTTCTTCCGTCGCGTCGGCCACTTCTTCGAAGTTGATGAAGATGGCCATGTGATCCTTCAGCAGCTTCGCCGCCTGGCCGATCGAGTCGGCCGGCGAAATCGCACCGTTGGTCCACACTTCAATCGTGAGTTTGTCGTAGTCAGTGGTTTGGCCCAGACGAGCCGCTTCCACCGCGAAGTTCACTTTGCGCACCGGCGAATGAACCGAGTCAATCGGAATGTAGCCAACCGCCAGATCCTCATCGTTATTGCGATCCGCCGCCACATAACCGCGTCCCGACTTTAGGCGCATTTCGATATTGAGCTTGCCGCCCGGCCCGATGGTGGCGATGTGCATATTGCGATCCAGCACTTCGATATCCTGATCGGTTTCGATCTGGCCGCTCAACACCGGACCCGGCGTCGTTGCCTTCAAGCGAACCGTACGCGTGCCCTCGCCCATCATCTTGAACGGCACTTGCTTCAGGTTCAAGATAATATCGGTGGCGTCTTCGACCACGCTCGGAATCGGACTGAACTCATGCGCCACGCCGTCGATCCGCACCGCCGTAATGGCCGCGCCTTCAATCGAGCTCAGCAAAACGCGCCGCAGCCCGGTGCCGATGGTCGAGCCGAATCCGCGCTCAAACGGCTGCGCGATGAACATGCCGTAACGCTCGGTAAGCGTTTCCGTATTCGCAACTAACCTCTTTGGTTTTTGAAATCCTTTGAACATTCTGTGGCTCCTCTATTTTCCGAACGCCTATTTCGAATACAACTCGCCTACTTCGAATACAATTCAACGATGAGTTGCTCGTTCAACTGAATCTGCACCAGGTCTTCGCGCTTGGGCTGTCCCAGCACGCGCGCCTTCAGATTCTCGCGATCCACTTCCAGCCAGTTGGGACTGGGAGAGTGCGCGGTGGCTTCGGTGGCGTGCAACACCGCCGGGTTCTTTTTGCTGGCTTCTTGAATCTCGATCACGTCGTTGGGCTTCACGGTGAACGACGGAATATCCACGCGGCGCCCGTTCACCTGCACGTGGCCGTGCCGCACCAACTGGCGGCTCTGCGCGCGCGAAGTGCCGAAGCCCATGCGGTAAATGACGTTGTCCAGACGGCGCTCCAACATGTTCAGCATGTTGTCGCCGGTGATGCCTTTCATGCCGCTGGCCTTTTCGAACAGGTTGCGGAACTGGCCTTCGAGCAACTGATAATAGCGGCGCGCCTTCTGCTTTTCGCGAAGCTGCAGACCGTAGCCGACAATCTTCGGCTTGCGATCCTTGCCGTGCTGGCCGGGAGTGAAATTGCGCTTTTCGATGGCGCACTTCTCGGTGTGGCAGCGCTCGCCTTTGAGGAACAGCTTCATGCCCTCGCGCCGGCATTGCCGGCACACGGGTCCAATATATCGTGCCAAATCAAACCTCCCTAAACTTCAGTCAGGTGCAGTTTACGACCCATGGGGCCTTCTTCCTGCTTCACTTCCAGTCACCCGTTTCCGGGCTTCGATCAAACTCTGCGCTTCTTCGGCGGACGGCAGCCGTTATGCGGAATCGGCGTAAGGTCCTTGATGATTCTCACTTCCAAACCCGCCGTCGACAGCGCGCGCACCGCCGACTCGCGGCCCGCTCCCGGACCGCTCACTTCCACATTCACTGTCCGCAAGCCCGATTCCTTGGCCTTGTTGGCCGCGGTCAGCGAAGCCTGCTGCGCCGCGAACGGCGTGCCCTTGCGCGATCCCCGGAATCCCAGCGAACCCGAGCTCGACCACGACAGCACGTTCCCCATGGGATCCGTGATGGTGATGATGGTGTTGTTGAAAGACGCCTGCACGTGGACCACGCCCACGGGCACCATCTTCTTTTCCTTCTTCTTGAAGGTCTTCTTTTTGCCGCCTTTGGCCGCTGTCTTCGCTGGTGCTTTGGTCGCCATTTATGTATTCAGCTCTCTCGTTAGGTCTTCGCGCTGGCTTTCTTCTTGTTCGCCACGGTGCCGCGCCGCGGACCCTTGCGGGTGCGCGCATTGGTGTGCGTGCGCTGGCCGCGCACCGGCAGGCCGCGGCGGTGCCGCATGCCGCGATAGGAACCCATCTCGATCAGGCGCTTGATGTTCATCGAGATCTCTTTGCGCAGATCGCCTTCGACCGAGCCTTCGGCCTCGAGAATCTGCGGATGTGATTGATTTCGTCTTCGGTCAGGTCCGAAACTTTTTTGTTGGGATCGACGTCCGCCCGGTGGCACAAGCGATTTCGCACGGGTCCGCCCGATGCCATAGATATAGGTGAGACCGATCTCGGTCCGCTTCTTCGCCGGTAAATCGACGCCCGCTAAACGCGCCATGGTTAACCCTGCCTCTGCTTATGCTTCGGATTGGTGCAGATCACGCGCACCACGCCTTCGCGGTGGACGATCTTGCATTTGTCGCACATTACTTTTACTGAAGCTCTTACTTTCATAACACTCAACCTTTCGTCAACAACGCCATCATTTCGCCAACAGCTCGATAATTCTGCCGCGCGTCCGGTCATGCGGCGAAAGTTCCACTCGCACCCTGTCTCCGGGACGCATCCTTACAAAATTCACTGTGGCCGCGCCCGCTGCATGCGCCATCACCACATCTTCGTTCGCCAGCTTCAGACGGTACACCGCACTGGGTAGCAATTCAACCACAGTGGCATCTTCCGCCATCACGGCCTCGTCAAAACCCAAGGCCCTTCGGCCGTCACCGCCACCGTATGCTCGAAGTGCGCCGAGTATTTTCCATCCTCGGTCACCGCCGTCCACTTGTCGGCTCGCACCCGGCTCCCTGGCGCCCCGGCATTTACCATGGGTTCGATCGCCAAAACCATTCCCTCTTTCAACCGCGGATTTTCATTCCGCCGGTCGATGTAGTTGGGAACCTGCGGCTCTTCGTGCATCTGCGTGCCGATGCCGTGGCCTACAAACTCCCGCACTACCGAAAACCCGTTCGCGGTCACATGCCGCTCCACCGTTCCGCAAACATCGAACAGCCGGTTGCCCGGCCGCATCTTATCGATCGCCAACTCCAGCGATTCGCGCGTCACTTCGATCAAGCGCTGCGCTTCTTCCGAAATCTCGCCCACCGGGACCGTGATCGCCGAATCCCCGTAATAGCCGTTCAACTGCACGCCGGTATCGATCGAAACTATATCGCCGCTCTTCAAAATCTTCTTCTGCGACGGCATCCCGTGCACAATCTCATCATTCACCGACACACACAGCACGAAGGGAAACTTGCTCCCCGCCGCCGGATTCGGATAACCCTTGAAGGCCGCGCGCGCGCCGCCTTCGGTGATCATCTTCTCGGCCGCCACTTCCAGGTCGTACGTCGAAACGCCCTCGGCCACCATGCTTTTCAAAGTGCTCAAAACCTTGTACACCAGCAATCCCGCGGCGCGCATCTTTTCGAGTTCGGGCTGATTCTTACGAACGATCATTCCTTAATTTGACTGCCCAACCTCGCGATAACCTTTTTCCTGCAACATCTTCTTAATCCGTTTCGCAATCGCCTGCGGACCACCGGGACCCGCGCCATCCACTTCCCAGCAATCGAACCCCGCCGTCCGGAAATACTCCAGCACCGGCGAAGTCTGGCGGTCATACGCTTTCAAACGCTCCGTGACTACTTCCTCCCGATCATCGTCGCGAATCACCAGCTTCGAGCCGTCGTAATCGCAAACTTCCGAAACGGTAGGCGCGTTCGGGGATAAACTGTACAGCGCGCCACATACCGGACACTGCCGCCGTCCGGCAAGTCTTGCCACAATAACATTATAGTCGACCTTGAGGTACACCACCACGGTCCGAATCCCACGCGATGTCAGCACCTCGGCCGCCAGGATTTCGGCCTGGCTCACCGTCCGCGGATAACCATCCAGAATAAATCCCGGCTTGCAATCCGGCTGTTCCACTCGATCCGCGACCAGTGCATTCACGGTCACGTCCGGCACCAGCCCGCCGGATTGGAGAATACTCTCCACCTGCAATCCCAACTCATCCCGCCGGGCCACTCTTTCGCGCAGCATGTCTCCGGTCGAGATATGCGGCAACCCTAGCGACTGCTTCAGCAGCTTCGCTTGCGTCCCCTTACCAGAACCCGGGGCACCGAATAGGATCAGGCACAGCCGGCTCATCTACAGGGAGTTCCGGCGGCTCGCTTAAATTCCGCTCCGCCGGCCGCGAATCCGGCCCGCTCGCGGTGTAAAGCCCTCGTAATGGCGCATGATCAGCTGCGCTTCGATCTGGTTCACGGTATCCATCGCCACGCCAACCACGATCAGCAAGCTGGTGCCGCCAAAGTAAAAATTCACGCCGAGACCGTCCAGCAGCCAGCGCGGGAAAGTCGCGTCAATCCAATTGCCGATCCCCGGCAGCCGCTGCAGCTTGATGCCGGAAATCATGATCTGCGGCAGCAGCGACAGGATCGAGAGATACAATCCGCCCACCACCGTGATCTTGGTCAAAATCTTGTTCATGTAGTCGGCGGTGTTCTTGCCGGGACGGATGCCCGGAATAAACCCGCCGTACTTGCGCATGTTGTCCGCCGCTTCGTTGGGATTGAAAATAATCGACACGTAGAAGAAGCAGAAGAAAATAATCAGCGCGGTGTAGAGCAGATAGTACAGCGGAGTCGACCCCGCCATCGCACCCAGCATTCCGCTAAGCACCGGCGAGTCTTTGACGAATTGCACCGTGGTGAGCGTCTGCGGGAACGCCAGCAAGGAGCTAGCGAAAATCACCGGAATCACGCCGCCCGCGTTCACTTTCAGCGGCAAGTGCGTCGATTGTCCGCCCATCATACGACGACCGATCACGCGTTTGGCATACTGCACTGGAATCCGGCGCTCGCCGCGCTCGACCAGCACAATGAAGCCAACCACGCCGACCATCATCACCAGAATGATGATGACCTGTAATGCGTTCCAGTCTCCGGTTTGAACCTTAGTGACCATTTCAAGAATCGCGTTCGGCAAGCCGACGACGATGCCAGTGAAAATGATCAGCGACATGCCGTTGCCGATGCCGCGCTCGGTGATCTGCTCACCCAGCCACATGATGAAGGCCGTGCCGGTGGTCAAGCTGAGCATGGTCATCAGAATGAATCCGACACCAGGATTCGTCACGAAACCCTGCTGCGCGCTTTGCAGCGCCGTCGCGATACCGAAGGACTGAATCAGCGCCAGGATCACCGTCAGGTAACGAGTCCACTGGGTGATTTTGCGGCGTCCGAGTTCGCCTTCTTTTTGCAATTTTTCCAGCGTCGGCACGACGACCGTCAACAACTGCAAGATGATCGACGACGTGATGTAGGGCATGATGCCCAGCGCGAAAATGGTCAGACGGCGGAAGGTGCCGCCGCTAAACAGGTCCAGAAATCCAAACAGCGTGCCTTGATTCTGGCGGAAGAAGTCTTCCAGTTTATTGGTGTCGATGCCCGGCGTCGGGATGTGCCCGCCCAGGCGATACACCGCCAGCAAAGCCAGCGCGAACATAAGCCGCTTGCGCAGATCAGGAACGCGAAAGACATTGGTTATGGCTTCGAGGAACTTCATGACCTGTTGACTCCTGGCTTAATTCCCGATCACTTCCGCAGTGCCGCCGGCCGCTTGAATTTTTTCCAGCGCCGACTTGGAGAATACATCCGCCTTCACGGTAATCGCGCGCTTCAGTTCGCCCGAGCCCAGAACTTTCAGCCCGTGCTGCTTCAGCTTGCGGATCACGCCCAGCTTCAGCAAGCTCTCGGCATCGAAGGTTGTGCCCTCGAGCTTCTCGAGCGAGCTGACGTTCACGATCGCGAACTCTTTCTTGAAAATATTGGTGAATCCGCGTTTCGGCAAACGGCGGTGCAGCGGCATCTGGCCGCCTTCAAAACCGCGCATGCGCGAATAGCCCGAGATCGACTTGGCGCCCTTCGCGCCGCGGCCGGAAAACTTTCCGCGGCCGGTGCCCATGCCCTGGCCCAAGCGGCGCTTCTTGTGTTTTTGCCCGGGGGGCGGTTTTAGCTGACTGAGATTCATGTCGTTATCCTCGTGCTCCCCTTACTCGACGATCGTCAAAAGATGCGGGACCTTCTTCACCATGCCGCGGAAAGCCGGCGTGTCCGGACGTTCCACGATCCGGTTCATCTTTTTGAGTCCCAACGCCCTGACAATCACTTTATGTTTTTCCGGCGTGCAGATGATGCTGCGTATCAGTTTGATCTTAATGGTTCCCGCCATGACTATCTCACCTTATCCAATGCCAGACCGCGCATCTCCGCGATCTCGCCCTTGTCGCGCAGACCTTCGAGCGCGTTGATGGTCGCCTTGACAACGTTATGCGGATTGCGCGAACCGATGGTCTTGGTCAGCACATTCGGAATCCCGACAGCCTGAATCACCGCGCGCACCGGACCGCCCGCGATCACGCCGGTTCCCGCCGGAGCCGGCTTCAACAGCACGCGTCCGCTGCCGAACCGTCCCAGCACCGGATGCTGAATGGTCGTTGCCAGCACGTGAATCCGCCGCAAATTTTTCTTTGCCGCCTCGATGCCCTTCTTGATCGCCGCCGGCACTTCCTTGGCTTTGCCGGTTCCGAAGCCTACGATCTTCGCGCCGGGATCGCCCACGACCACCAGCGCCGAAAAGCTCAGATTCTTACCGCCCTTGACGACCTTGGTGACGCGGTTGATCGACACCACCTGTTCCTTCAAGTTCAGGCTGTTGGCGTCAATGCGTTTGGCTGTAGTTGTCGACATGCTGATTTAAAACTCCAATCCCGCTTCACGGGCCGCCTCGGCCAGCGCTTTCACGCGGCCGTGATAATGATACCCGCCGCGGTCGAACACCACGGACTTAATGCCTTTGTCTTTGGCCCGCTCGGCCACCAGTTTCCCGATCGCTTTCGCGCCCGACATGTTGCCGCCGCTGCCCTTGCCCGACGTTTTTTCCGATGAGGACGCCGCCGCCACCGTGTGCCCCGCCACATCGTCGATCACCTGCGCGTAAATATGCTTCACGCTGCGAAACACCGCCAGGCGCGGACGCTCCGGCGTGCCCTTCACCTTGCGGCGAATGCGCGTGTGAATCCGCAGACGAATGACATTTTTAGAATCGCGTGACTGCCATATTACTTGCCTCCCGACGCGCCGGTCTTGCCGACCTTCTTACGCAACGCTTCGCCCACATAACGGATGCCCTTGTTCTTGTAAGGATCCGGCGGACGCAGCGCGCGCATTTTCGCGGCCACTTGCCCGACGACTTGTTTGTCCGATCCGGTCAGCACTAGCGGCGTCAAATTGTTCGCCGGCTTGTCGACTTTCATATCCACGCCGTCCGGCAGATAAAACTCGATCGGGTGCGAATAACCCAGCGTGAAGGTCGCGATGCGGCCCTTCACTTCGCAGCGATAGCCGATCCCGAATATCGGCCAGCTCGCGCGTGAATCCGGTCGAAACACCCTGGATGGCATTGGCGGTCAGCGCGCGCGTCAGCCCATGCAGAGCGGCCTTATCGTCGCCATCGCGGATCACCGTCAACACGCCGTCTTTTTCCGAAAACGTGATGCCCTTCGGCACCGGAACGGTCTGCTTGCCCTTGGGCCCTTCGACGGTCAACTGATCGCCGACGGTGACCTTCACGCCCTTCGGCAGCGGAATCAGTTTTTTTCCAACTCTAGACATAAAATCTTTCTCCGCCGCTTACCTTTACCAAACGTGGCACAAAACTTCGCCGCCGACGCCTTCTTTGCGCGCCGTCGAACCCGTCATCACGCCCCGCGGCGTGGTCAGGATGTTGATCCCCAGTCCGCCCAGAACGCGCGGCACTTCTTTTGACCCGACGTACACCCGGCAGCCCGGCCGCGACACGCGCTCAATCCGCGAGATCACCGGCACGTTGCCCGGCGTGTATTTCAGATAAATGCGGATGGACTTCTTGTTGCCGTCTTCGGTCAGCTTGTAGTTGGCGATGTAGCCCTCGTCCTTCAGAATCTTGGCGATGTCCGTTTTCAGCTTCGATGCCGGCACGTCCACTTTCGCATGGCGCGTGGCCATGGCGTTGCGGATGCGCGTCAGCATGTCGGCGATCGGATCGGATGTCGTCATTCTTTCTCGTCCTCCTGCATCTCGTTTACAGCTACCAGCTGGCCTTGATCACGCCGGGAACTTCCCCGGCCAGCGCCAGCGCTCGGAAGCAGATGCGGCACAGCTTGAATTTTCGTAAATAACCGCGCGGCCGCCCGCAGCGGAAGCAGCGGTTGCGATGCCGGCATTGCAGCTTGGGCGTCTTCTTTTCCTTGGCAATCGCCAATTTCGTATCGCGCGCAATTTTCGCGGTAGTCGCCATGAAATCCTTTACTTGCTGAACGGCATTCCGAGATGCTTCAGCAGCGCCAGACCTTCGGCATCGGTCCTGGCGGTGGTGGTGATGCAAATATTCATTCCCTTGGTTTTCTCGACTTTGTTGTAGTCGATCTCGGGGAAAATCAATTGATCCTTCATGCCCAGCGTGTAGTTGCCGCGGCCGTCGAAAGATTTGGTGGAAACGCCGCGGAAATCGCGCACGCGAGGCAGCGCGACGTTCACCAGGCGGTCCAGAAATTCGTACATGCGGTCGCCGCGCAGCGTGACCGCGCAGCCGATCGGCATGTTCTCGCGCAGCTTGAACGCCGCGATCGATTTGCGCGCCTTGGTGATCACCGGCTTCTGTCCGGCGATGGCCGTCAGTTCATTCACCGCGCCGTCGATCAACTTGCTGTTCTGCGTCGCTTCGCCCATCCCGACGTTGAGCGAGATCTTTTCGATCTTCGGCACCGCCATGGGGTTCTTGTAGTCGAACTCCTTGGTCAGCGCCGGAACCACTGTTTTGAGATAAAGCTCTTTCAGCCGCGCCATATTAATCCTTACTTCACTTCTTATCCAGAATCTCGCCGCCCTTTTTGGCGATGCGCACCGACCGGTTGCCTTCCACACGAAAACCCACGCGCGTGGCCACGCCGCCGGAGGTCATCACCATCACGTTCGAAATCGCGATGGCGCTCTCGCGCTCCGCGATGCCGCCCTTGACTTGCTTCTGTGGGTTAGGACGCGTGTGGCGCTTCACCAGACTCACGCCCTCAATCAGCACTTTGCCTTTTTCCGCGTCCACGTGCAGAACCCGCCCGGTCTTGCCCTGGTCGCGCCCGGCGATCACTTTAACGGTGTCGTCCTTCTTGATCTTTACTTTGATCCGTACTTTCGGCTTGTTCTGATGCCGCGGAGGAACTCGACGTGCCATGGACTAGATAACCTCCGGCGCCAGCGAAACGATCTTCATAAATTTCTTCTCGCGCAACTCGCGCGCCACCGGCCCGAACACGCGCGTGCCCATCGGCTCGCCGATTTCGCTGATCAGCACCGCGGCATTCGAATCGAAGCGGATATAGGTGCCGTCCTTGCGGCGCGTTTCCTTGCGCATCCGCACCACCACGCAGCGCACCACTTTGCCTTTTTTGATGGCCGAATCCGGCGCGGCTTCCTTCACGCGGCCGTGATAATGTCGCCCAGCCCGGCGCGCAGCCCCAGATCGCCGCCGCGCGGCAGAATGCACGGCAGCCGGCGCGCGCCGCTGTTATCGGCCACCTCGAGAATGGTCCGCATCCCGATCATAAACTTATCTCCTCAACCCCTACGGCTAACTATTTCTTCTTCTTTTTCTTACCGATGCCCGCTGCTCGCGCCCGGGCTGAATCCCGATGGAACTCAGGTCCGTGGTCACCTGCACGGCCTTGCGCATGATCTCGCCCAGCTTCCAGCGCTTCAGCTTGCTCATCGGGCGGCACTCGATGATGCGCACCACATCGCCCACCTTGGCCTGGCCCTCTTCGTCGTGCGCATAGAATTTTTTGCGCTTGCTGACGATTCGCTTATAGAGCGGATGCGCCACGCGCCGCGTCACCTCGACCACGATGGTCTTGGCCATCTTGTTCGCGACCACGTGCCCAACTTTTTCGTTTTTGTTGGCTGTTTTCGTTTCCGCCATAGCCACCTATCCCTTACTCACTTTTTTCGCAGCCGGTTTCTTGGCCGCCGCTTTCGGAGCGGCCGCCTTTTTCACAACGGCCTTCTTAACGGGAGCCTTCGCCGCCGCTTTCGTAGCCTTCACCGGCTTCGCCGCCGGCGTTTCCGCCTGCCCCAATTCGCGCTCGCGCTGAATGGTCAGCATGCGCGCGCGCTCTTTACGTAAATTGCGCAGCTTGGTCAAGCCATCGGCCTGCCCCATCGACAACTGGAAGCGCAGCCGGAACATCTGCTCCGACGCATCCTTCAATTGCTTGGTGATCTCGGCCGCGTCCAGGCCCCGTGCTTTATCCGCGTTCTCTTTCATTGCGCCGTTACTCCGCCAATTCCCGCGTGACGAACTTCGTCGGCAAACCGATCTTCGCCGCCGCCAGCCGCATCGCCGCCGCCGCCAGTTCCTTGGTCACGCCTTCCATCTCGAATAAAATCTTGCCGGGACGCACGACAGCTACCCATTGGTCCGGCGCGCCTTTGCCTTTACCCATACGAGTTTCAGCCGGCTTCTTGGTGATGGGCTTGTCCGGAAACAAACGGATCCAAACCTTGCCGCCGCGCTTGATCGAACGCGTCATCGCCACGCGAGCCGCTTCAATTTGCCGGTCCGTGATCCAGCCGCATTCCATGACCTTCAGCCCGAAATCGCCGAACGCGAGCGACGACCCGCGCCAGGCTTTTCCGGCCATGCGGCCGCGCTGCTGCTTGCGGTATTTGACCTTCTTCGGCATCAACATGGATTACTCTTTGCCTCCTTCAGGCTCGCCGCCCTCAGGCTTGGTGTTTTCAGGCTTGGTGTTCTCAGTCTTGATGTTCTCAGGCTTCGCTTCTTGCTTCCAGCTAGGCGTATTCGGAGCGGCCATCGGCGGCAGAATCGGAGCGCGTTGTCCGCTCGCCCGGCGCGCCCTGCACTGCTCCGTGCTCGGCAGCCGGAGCCACCGGCCGAGGCCCACGATCGCGATCCCGGTCACGATCCCGCCGTTCCGGACGCGGTGCGCGCCGCGGCTCGGGTTCGTTGCGCAAACCCTTGCGCGGTCCACCCGGCAGAATCTCGCCTTTATAAACCCAGCACTTCACGCCGATCACGCCGTAAGTGGTGTGCGCTTCGCTAAATCCGTAGTCGATATCCGCGCGCAGCGTGTGCAGCGGAAGCTGCCCTTGCAGATACCATTCCGTGCGCGCGATTTCAGCGCCGTTCAAGCGCCCCGACACGCGAACCTTAATTCCCTTGCAGCCGAAGCGCAGCGCCGAATCGACGGCTTTACGCATCGCCCGGCGGAACGCCACGCGCTTTTCGAGCTGCAGCGCAATCGATTCCGACACCAGTTGCGCGTCCAGCTCCGGCTTGTGCACTTCCTGAATGTCGATGAAAATTTCGCGCTTGGTCTTCTTCGCCAGATCGCTCTTCAGCTTCTCGATCTCCGCGCCCTTGCGTCCGATGATGATGCCGGGACGCGAGGTCGAAATCGTGATGCGCAGCTTGTTGCCGGGACGGTCCACTTCGATCGAGCTGACGCCGGCGGCCTTTCAGCCGGTCGCGCAGCGAGTCTTTCAGTTCCAGATCTTCGTGCAGCAGCTTCGCGTAATCCTGCTTGGCGAACCACCGCGACCGCCAGGTCTTGGTGACGCCCAGCCGGAACCCGTAGGGATGTGTTTTCTGGCCCATCTAGTCTTTGTCCCCCACCTTCACCACAATGTGCGCCATTCTGCGCTGATAGCGGTACGCGCGCCCCATCGGCGCCGGCCGCACCCGCTTCATGCGCGGTCCTTCGTTGACGTAGCATTCGGTGACGAACAGCTTGTCGACGTCCACATCGTTCGAACGATTCTCGGCATTGGCGATGGCCGACCGCAGAACTTTTTCCACCGACGGCGCAATGCGCTTGTTGGTCGTGCGCAAAATATTGATCGCGTCCCCGGCCTTCTGGCCGCGAATCAGGTCGATCACCAGCCGCGCCTTCTGCGGCGACGTGCGAATATATCTGGCTTCCGCTCTCGCTTCCATATTTATCCTCTACGAAGCCGGCTTAGCGGTCTTCTCCGCCGCAGCCTTGGCCGCATGACCCTTAAACGTCCGCGTGGGCGAAAACTCGCCCAGCTTGTGCCCCACCATGTTCTCGGTCACGTACACCGGAATGAACTTCTTGCCGTTATGCACGGCCAGCGTGTGGCCGATAAACTCCGGCAGAATGGTCGAGCGCCGCGACCACGTGCGCACCACTTTCTTCTCGTTCTTCACGTTCATCGCTTCCACCTTCTTCATCAGGTGGTCGTCGACGAACGGTCCTTTTGCTAACGAGCGTCCCATGTTTTTCGGCTACCTCTTCTTCGTCTTCCGCGTCACGATCCACTTATCCGTGCGCTTGTTATTGCGGGTCTTGAAGCCGCGCGTGGGCTGGCCCCAGGGCGTCACCGGATGCCGTCCGCCGCTGGTTTTGCCTTCGCCGCCGCCGTGCGGGTGATCGACCGGGTTCATGCGTGACGCCGCGGTTATGCGGCATCTTGCCCATCCAGCGCTTGCGTCCGGCTTTGCCCAGGCTGACGTTTTCGTGCTCGACGTTGCCCACTTGGCCGATGGTCGCCGCGCATTCGAGCGGCACCTTGCGGATCTCGCCCGACGGCAGCTTCAGCAGCGCCATGCCGCCTTCTTTCGAAACCAACTGCGCCTGCGCCCCGGCCGAGCGCGCCATCTGCCCGCCCTTGCCCGGCTTCAGTTCGATGTTGTGAACGATCGTGCCGGCCGGAATATTCTTGAGCGGCAGCGAATTGCCGACCAGAATGTCCGCTTCCGGTCCCGACGTCACTTTGCGGCCGACTTCGAGGCCCACCGGCGCCAGAATGTAGCGCTTCTCGCCATCCACGTAATGCAGCAGCGCGATGCGCGCGCTGCGATTCGGATCGTATTCGATCGCCGCGACCACCGCCACGATGCCGTGCTTGTCGCGCTTGAAATCGATCTCGCGATAGGCCTTCTTGTGCCCGCCGCCGCGGAAGCGCGACGAAATCCGCCCCGTGCTGACTGCGCCCGCCGGTGCGCCGGCTTGCCCTTGACCAGGCTCTTTTCCGGGGTCTGCTTGGTGATTTCCTCGCGCGAGACCACCGTCTGGAAACGGCGCGTCGGCGTTGTCGGTCTGATAACTTTTAACGGGCATGACTTAGATCTCCGCGTACTCCGGCATCTTCTCGCCGGCCTTCAGACGCAACCCAGGCTTTCTTCCAGTCCGCGCGATAGCCCGCAAAACGTCCCGCGCCGCCGCAGCTTGCCCGCCGTGATCGACGTGCGGACTTCCGCCACCTTCACTTTGAAAGCGGCCTCCACCGCGTGCCGGATCTGGGTCTTATTGGCATCCGACCGCCACTTCGAAACACAGCGTGCGCTCGTCGTCCTTCTTGGTGACGCCCTTTTCGGTCACCAGCGGCCGCTTGATTACGTCGTATAAGTTCGCCATTATGCCAGTGCCTCCGACAATTTCCGGGCGGCCGCCTCGCTCAGCAGCACTTGGTTGTGCTCCAGCAGATCGTACACATTCACTTCGCGGCTGGCCACCAGCTTCACGCCTTCCAGATTGCGGCTCGACAGCGCCAGATTGCGTTGTTCGCGCTGTTGTCCACCAGCAGCACGCTGCGCTTGATCGCAATCGTGTCGAGCGCCTTGCGCATCAGCTTGGTCTTGGGCTCGGCAGTCGCGAAACTCGCTGACCACTCGCAATTCGCCGTCGCGCAGCTTCGCCGAAAGCGCGCTCTTCAGCGCCCCCAACTGCATCTTGCGCGGCAGCTGATAGGAGTAATCGCGCGGTTGCGGTCCGTGAGTCGTTCCGCCATGCCGCCACAGCGGGCTGCGGATCGAACCCATACGCGCGCGCCCCGTGCCCTTCTGCTTCCACAATTTCTTGCCCGACCCGGCCACTTCATGCCGCGTCTTGGTCGAAGCCGTTCCGCGCCGCGTGCCCGCCAGATGATGCCGGACCGCTTCGTACAGCAGCTCTTCATTCACCGGCGCGCCAAACACCGCATCGGCCAGATCAATCGAGCCGACGACTTTATTATTGCTCAGATCGATAATATCTACGCTCGGCATGGCTACCTCTTGGCCCTCCGCACCATGACGTAACCGCCGTTGGGTCCGGGCACCGCGCCCTTCACCAGCATCACGTTGTCCTCGGTATCCACTTCGACGATTTCGAGATTGCGCACCGTCACCCGCGTCGTTGCCCATCTGGCCGCCCATGCGCATTCCCGGGAAACACGCGCGACGGAAAGCTCGACGCGCCGATCGAACCCGGAGCGCGGTGGAACATCGACCCGTGCGTCGCATCGCCGCCGCGGAAGTGATGGCGCTTCACCACGCCCGCAAATCCGCGGCCCTTGCTGATGCCGATCACGTCGACTTTTTCCTTGGGCTTGAACTCGTCCACCAGCACCCGGTCGCCCGTCTTCATGTCGCCGTTGGCGCCGTCGTCCAGGCGAAATTCGCGCTGGAACTTCACGCCCTCGGCGCCCGACTTCTTCAAATGCCCCGCCGCCGGCTTGTTGACACGCCCGACTTCTTGGCGTATTCCATAAACCCAAGCTGCACGGCATCATAGCCGTCGGTCGCCGGCGTCTTGCGCTGCACCACGACGCACGGTCCGGCCTTCAGCACGGTCACCGGAACCACCTGCCCGTCCGGCCGGAACACCTGCGTCATCCCGATTTTTTTGCCTAAAATTCCTGGGCTCATTTACAATCCTTCAAGCGCGCCCGACTGCGGGCCTCCAGACTACTCTCAGCTACTTCTTCCCGAACGCCTTGATCTCGACGTCCACGCCGGCCGGCAGATCCAGCTTCATCAACGCATCCACCGTGTCCTGCGTCGGCTCCAGAATATCCAGCAGCCGCTTGTGCGTCCGGATCTCAAACTGTTCCCGGCTCTTCTTGTCCACGTGCGGCGAGCGCAGCACGGTGTACAGATTCCGCACCGTCGGCAGCGGAATCGGACCGGCCACCGTCGCGCCGGTGCGCTTGGCCGTATCCACGATCTCGGTGGTCGATTGATCCAGGATCCGATGATCGTACGCCTTCAGCCGAATGCGAATGCGTTCTCGTAAGCTACTCGCCGTCATTTGCCATGCTTATTCCAAAATCTCGCTAGACCGTTCCGGCGCCGACCGTGCGGCCGCCTTCGCGAATCGCGAAGCGCAGGCCCTTGTCCATGGCGACCGGCGTGATCAGCTCGATTTCCAGCTGCACGTTATCGCCCGGCATCACCATCTCCATGCCTTCCGGCAACTGCGCCACGCCCGTCACGTCCGTCGTGCGGAAGTAGAACTGCGGCCGATAGCCCTTGAAGAACGGCGTGTGCCGCCCGCCTTCGTCCTTGCTCAAGCACGTAAACTTCGCCCTTGAACTTCTTGTGCGGCTTGATCGAACCCGGCTTCGCGATCACCTGCCCGCGCTCCACGTCGTCCTTTTCAATACCGCGCAGCAGCAGGCCCACGTTGTCGCCCGCGCGCCCTTCGTCCAGCAGCTTCTTGAACATTTCGACGCCGGTCACCACCGTCTTGCGGGTATCGCGGAACCCGACGATCTCCATTTCCTCGCCGACCTTGCAGATGCCCTGCTCGATACGGCCCGTCACCACCGTGCCGCGGCCCTGAATCGAGAAGATATCTTCAATCGGCATCAGGAACGGCTTGTCGATCACGCGCTCCGGCATGCGGGATGTACTTGTCGACGGCTTCCATCAGCTCGTCGACCGTCTTTTCCCACTTCGCTTCGCCGTTCAACGCGCCCAGGGCGCTGACCTTGACCACCGGCAGATCGTTGCCCGGGAATCCGTAGCTGGTCAGCAGCTCGCGCACTTCCAGCTCGACCAGCTCGAGCAACTCCGGATCGTCCACCATGTCGACTTTGTTCAGCGCGACCACAATGTACGGCACGCCCACCTGGCGGGCCAGCAGAATATGCTCGCGCGTCTGCGGCATGGGACCGTCGGTCGCCGCGACCACCAGAATCGCGCCGTCCATCTGCGCCGCGCCGGTGATCATGTTCTTGATGTAATCGGCGTGGCCCGGGCAATCCACGTGCGCGTAGTGCCGGTTGGCCGTTTCGTATTCCACGTGCGCCGCCGCGATCGTGATTCCGCGGGCCTTTTCTTCCGGCGCGTTGTCGATCGAATCGAAGCTCCGGAACTTGTTCTTCGGATTGTGCTTCGCCAAGCGTCTTCGTGATCGCCGCCGTCAGCGTCGTCTTGCCGTGATCGATGTGCCCGATCGTCCCCACGTTCACGTGCGGCTTGCTGCGATCAAATTTTTCCTTCGCCATGTTTTTCCAGGTCTCCCGAACTTAATCTGAATGCGAACTCTAAGCCCGCGACTTTTCCTTGCGCCTTGCTGATGATCTCTTCGGCGATACTCTTGGGCACTTCTTCGTACTGCCCGAAGTGCATGGTAAACGCGCCGCGTCCCTGCGTGCGCGCTGCGCAGCTCCGTCGCATAGCCGAACATCTCCGACAGCGGAACCATCGCTTTGATAATCTGCGTCGAACCCAGAATTTCCGTGCCTTCCAGGCGCCCGCGCCGCGAAATCAGGTCGCCGTTCACCGGACCCATGTATTCGTCCGGCACCACCACTTCCACCCGCATCACCGGCTCCAGCAACACCGGCTTGGCCTTGCGCGCGGCTTCCTTGACGCAGATCGAAGCGCAGATCTTGAACGCCATTTCCGACGAATCGACATCGTGATAAGCGCCGTCGAACACCGTCACTTTGACGTCCGACATCGGATAGCCCGCCAGAATGCCGTGCTCCAGCGCTTCCACCACGCCCTTTTCAATCGCCGGAATGAATTCCTTGGGAATGTTGCCGCCCGTGACTTCGTTGACGAACTCGAACTCGCTGCCCGGATTCGGCTCCACGCGCAGCTTGCACGCGCGCGTACTGGCCGCTGCCGCCGGTCTGCTTCTTGTGCGTGTAATCGTATTCGCGCCGTCTGGCGGATGGTCTCGCGATACGCCACCTGCGGCTTGCCGACATTCGCGCCCACGCCGAATTCGCGCTGCATGCGGTCGACAATGATTTCGAGGTGCAACTCGCCCATGCCGGCCAGAATCGTCTGCCCGGTATCCGGATCGGTCGAAACCTTGAGCGTCGGATCTTCCTGCACCAGCTTGGCGATCGCCATGCCCAGCTTTTCCTGATCGACCTTGGTCTTCGGCTCGATCGCCAGCTGAATCACCGGCGCCGGGAAGTCGATCGACTTCCAGAATCACCGGAGCCTTTTCATCGCAAATCGTGTCGCCGGTCGAGACCGACTTCAGACCCACCGCCGCGCAGATATCGCCCGCCAGAACTTCCGTGATGTCTTCGCGCTTGTTGGCGTGCATCTTGACCAGGCGGCCGATGCGCTCCTTGCGCCCCTTGGCGACGTTATAAACCGACTCGCCCGCAGTCAGCTTGCCCGAGTACACGCGAATGAACGCCAGCTGGCCGACAAACGGGTCGGTCATGATCTTGAACACCAGCGCCGAAAACGGCTCCGCTGTCGTCCGGCTTGCGGATAATTTCCTTGATCTTTGTCGTCGACGTCGGTGCCCTTGCATCGGCGGCACATCGAGCGGCGAAGGCAGATAATCCACCACCGCATCCAGCAGGTTCTGCACGCCTTTGTTCTTGAACGCCGTCCCGCACACCACCGGGAAAATCTTCTGCGCGATGGTCGCCTTGCGGATGCCCGCGCGCAATTCGGCTTCGGTGATGGCTTTGCCCTCGACGAACTTCTCGAACAGATGCGGTCGTCGGATTCGGAAACCGCTTCGACCAGCTTGTCGTGATATTCCTTCGCCTGCTCCAGCAAGTCTTCCGGAATCTCGACGTCGTCGTACTCCGCGCCCAGCGAATCGTCGCGCCAGATGCGCGCCGTTCATCTTCACCAGATCGACCACGCCCAGGAACTTATCTTCCGCGCCGATCGGCAACTGAATCGCGACCGGGCGGCACTTCAAGCGGTCGACAATGGTATCGACGGAGCGGAAGAAATCCGCGCCCACGCGGTCCATCTTATTGATGAAGCAAATGCGCGGGACGTGATACTTGTCGCCCTGCCGCCACACCGTTTCCGACTGCGGCTGCACGCCGGCCACGGCGTCAAACACCGCCACCGCGCCGTCGAGCACGCGCAAGCTGCGCTCCACTTCGGCCGTGAAATCCACGTGGCCCGGCGTATCGATAATGTTGATGGTGCAATCCTGCCACTGGCAGGTGGTCGCGGCCGAGGTGATCGTGATGCCGCGCTCCTGCTCCTGCTCCATCCAATCCATGACCGCCGTGCCTTCATGCACTTCGCCGATCTTATAGGTCCGGCCGGTGTAATAGAGGATGCGCTCCGTGGTCGTGGTTTTCCCGGCATCAATGTGAGCCATGATGCCGATATTGCGCATTTTCTCGAGTGGTACAGTGCGGGCCATATAAAACTCTCTTGCTTTACCAATTACCAGCGGTAATGCGCGAAGGCCTTGTTGGCCTCCGCCATGCGGTGTACGTCGTCTTTCTTTTTAATTGCGCCGCCGCGCAAATTGGCCGCGTCGTTCAATTCATTCGCCAGCTTCTCCGGCATGCTCTTTTCCGGACGCGAGCGGGCGTTGATCAGAATCCAGCGGATCGCCAGGCTGGTGCGGCGGTTGTTCGGCACTTCCACCGGAACCTGATAGTTCGCGCCGCCCACGCGCCGCGTCTTCACTTCCACCAGCGGCTTGCAGTTCTCCACGGCCTTCTTGAACAGCTTCAAAGGATCGTCACCGGACCGCTCCTTGATCTTGTCCATGGCTTCGTAGAAAATCTTCTGCGAGACGGCCTTCTTGCCATCCCACATCATCGAGTTCACGAATTTCTCGGCCAGGGTCGAATTGTACACCGGATCCGGCAGAATCTCGCGGGATTCAGGTCTGCGTCTGCGCGGCATAGGTTATTTCGCGGCTCCCTTCGGTCCCTTCGGGCGCTTGGCTCCGTACTTCGAACGGCTCTGCAAGCGGCCCGCGACGCCGGCCGTATCGAGCGTTCCGCGCACCACGTGATAGCGCACGCCGGGAAGATCCTTCACGCGGCCTCCGCGGATCAGCACAATCGAGTGCTCCTGCAGGTTGTGGCCGACGCCGGGAATATAAGTGGTTACTTCGATCTGGTTGGTCAGCCGCACGCGCGCGACTTTGCGCAGCGCCGAGTTCGGCTTCTTCGGCGTGGTGGTATACACGCGCGTGCAAACCCCGCGACGCTGCGGGCACTCCTGCAACGCCGGGCTCGCCGTCTTATAGCGCGTGGGTTTGCGGCCTTTGCGCACCAATTGATTGAAAGTCGGCACGAACTTGTACTCTCCAAAAAAAGAAAATGCTGCGAAAGAAACCAAGGAAACGCAGGGCGCCAACGCGCACGCACACATTCCCAAAACTACTGAAACTCACCAGCGAAGGGTAGAGACTTCGGACTAGCCCATACTCACGGCAGCGTAGAAACCGCCAGAGCCTCGGGGCCGGCCCCCGGCCGGACTCTCCATATGAAGAGCGGTAGCACGGGAGCAGAAGGTCAACTCGCCAAAAACCTCTGTCAGGATAACACAACTGGGTGGAGGGCTGTCAAACCCCCCGCTCGGTAGGTAGTGGGTCCATTTGAGCGTCGGCTGAAAAAAGCGGAAGCCCCGTCGGGCCGAGGGATATCCGCCCAGGCATCGGCAGCGAAGGTCGCGGGAGCAGGGAGCGCCGATGCAACCTTAAGTACTGTGGCGTCTAAAAGCGAAGAATCGGCAATAACAAGCTTGGCAACGAAACGGGTTCAATCGTACCAGCGCCAGCAGCCACTCCCCACGGCGATGCATCGACGGCCATACATTAGTGTTACGGCACTTCCGGCATGTCAACGCCAAAGGGATAGATCTCCTACGTGCATACTACCACGGAGCTATGCCATTTAGCATATAAATAGTTTATAAAGACATTGCAAACAAAGACATACGATGAATCGGAAGTTCAAAGTGAACCCAACTGCGCCCAGCACCGGTAGTTGGTTCATCTGTGCATCGTCCAAAAAAATGCGGATGCCATTGGCATCCGCAATACCGGGATATCAAACCCGAGCCGAACCCCCTGGCGACGCCCAAAAACCGGATTTGGCCTTCGGCTTCGCTCGATAGGGGAGGGGGGAGTCATTTGTACCCAAAACTCGCCCCATAGCGGGAAGACTTTCGGAGGAAGACCCGCTACAGCGATGGTAGAAAGTTGCTCGTACACTCGCAGCCTATCTTTCGATAGGCCTTGTCATGCTAGACGAGACAAGCGAGGCAGCGGCTAGTTATGTACAATAAAAACAAGTATTTGCATCAGTTTAGCCTGCGGATATCATAGCGAGCCACTCCGCCAAAGTTTGAGCTAGCGACTAGTCGCTGTAAGGCATTATGGAGCATTTATGATAAACTTCGGTCGTGCGAGAACGCGCTCTTGGAGGACGTAACGCCCTTGGGAGCGTTGCTGAGCGGGAGTAATTCAGTGGTAGAATGCCAGCTTCCCAAGCTGGACGTCGCCGGTTCGACCCCGGTCTCCCGCTCCAATTTTTCAATCATTTACAGTTCCCCATCTCCAACGGCCTGCTCCAAAATGCTCCACTACATCACGAGCCGCGCCGAATCTGCCGGTAGCGCCAGTTCAAGCGCGTCCACGGCCACTTTGCGCCTGCCCACGGATGCCCGCGTATACACGTTCTGATTCACATCGACGGGAATTCACCTTGCCGAAGGCCGCGTTGTGCTTGACCCTTCCCGTGTTGCCGCTCAGATCGTCACAGGCATTGGGTTTATTGGAGCAGGCCTCATCTTTGTGAGGCAAGATCGCGTCCAGGGACTTACGATCGCTGCCACAGTTTGGCTGGTAACGGCAATCGGCATGGCGTGCGCAGCCGGTCTATTGCTACTCGCAGTTGCGGTCGCATGCGCTTATTTTGTCATCGCATTTGTCTTTCCCTTCTTTATGAGTTTCTTTACTGAAGCCCGGACGTCAAGAGGGCAAGCCAAAGATCATGACCGGCCACGAGAAAGCGGAGAAGAGTGGAATGCTCATTGCTTGGCCGGCTGACAGACATCCAATGCTTTTCCGGCCAAGCGGACGTGGAAACTTCCGATAACGTGACTCATCGGCCCTAGATGGTCCTGGGTCACGATGCCGGCAAGCAGATTTGAAATGAAGAACCTATCCCCGGTATCGTCTGCAGATAAATATCACCACCGTGCAGGCGAACAGCCCATTGGGCAATCGCAAGACCGAGTCCGGCCCCTCCGGCGTCACGCGATCGAGATTCGTCCACGCGATAGAAACGGTCGAATATTTTGTTCGCATGCTCTGGGGCGATCCCTGGACCGCTATCGACAACGTCCAACCGAATACCTCCGCCCGGATCGTCATGCACACGCACTGAAATGGCCCCGCCGCTCGGTGAATATTTCACAGCGTTGTGGATGATATTCACAATCGCCTGCCGCAAGAACACACGATCACCCGTAATGCGAAGGCGATCATCTCCGTTCACACTAATGTGCTGGTGTTTCTCTTCTATGAGGACTTCAAACAGGCTGGCGGCTTCTCGCGCGAGATCCACGGCCGAAAAGTCGGTTGGGTAGAGTTTAATACGACCAGCGTCTGCTCGCGAGATCGTCAGTAAACTGTCGACCAACGCGGTAAGACGATTCACTTCCTCAAGCATGCTTCCGATGGTGTCCCGATAATCCTCGCGGCTGCCGTCTTTTTGAAGCGCGACCTCGCCCACGCTCCGAATCGACGTCAGCGGCGTTCGCAGTTCATGCGAGGCATCGGACGTGAAGCGGCGCAATTGCTCGAAAGATTGTTCGAGACGAGCCAGCAAGCTGTTAAAGATGCGGGCGAGGTGTCCGAGTTCGTCCTCCACCTGGCCGGTCGGCAAGCGTTCGTCAAGCCGCTCCGATGTAATTTGCTCGGCGCGCGATGCCATCTCCTGCAAGGGAGCAAGGACGCGCTTGGCGAGCAAATAACCTGCAAGGCCGGCGATCGCTAACACGATCGGTACCGCGAAGAGCGAAGCCACCGCCAACTCATCGAAGCGCGATCGGATGGGCTCCTCGCTATACGCCAACCTGATCATGAGGGGGCGGCCATCCATTACGTGCCGGCGGCTCACCATTCGAACCGGTGTCCCGTCTGAGAGTCGCACGGACCGCGGAGAGTACCCGCCTTCTCCTTCGCCCGGAAGCGGAGATCCGCCGAGAGCCTGATCATGCAAACGTTCGTTGCGATAGAGCAGATTACCATCCGCGGACCGGACCTCCACCAGCCTTTCGAGCACTCGTCTGGACTCGGGATGGTTGTGGTAGTCCTCGCGCATTGCAAGGTGGCCGGAGGAATCGAAATACAACAGTCCTTCGATGGTTTCTATATCTTGGATCGCGTAGTGATCAAGTTGACCTCTCAACTGAAAAAAGAGGAACGAACCCGTAAGTCCCCAGAAAAGCAAAAGGACTGCGGAAAATACGCAGAGATACCACACAGTCAACCGGGTGCGGATGCTTTGCGGGCGGCTGAATCGCGTCATGCTGGCTTTAAGATCACACTGCCTCTTCTCTTATAGCGTTGACCGCCTAGCCGCGCAACCACTTTCTATCTTTCTCCAACTGCCACAGTCACCAAAACTTCAGAAACTCTTAAGGCGCAATACAGACGCTTGGATGCTAAAAACGACATGTGTTCAAGGACTATTTGCCAATGCGCATGCCCCTTTTCGTACTTTTCGCCGGAGTAATCACACTGGCTTCTTTAGCCAGTGCCAAGGATAAGAAACTCAAAGCTGCACCTGTAGATCCGAAAGATGCCATTGAGGTGGTCGGGCACATTCCGTTGACGGATGGACCCGTGACTCGTTTCCTCACGACGCAGCACTACAGCAGCTACTATCTGTACGCGGAACACGGTGCAGGAAAGAACGTCACGCTCATCGATGTGACGAAAACCGATCAGCCGCTGGTGCTAGCGAATGTCCCTTACGCCTCGAGTAACGGTTCCGAAAGTCTCTCGATGGTGGCTGGTACCGCTGCGCTGGTCACCAGTGAGCCCGCCGCTCCCGCCGCGGCGCCTGCGCCGCAGACGATCCGGATCATGGACTTTTCGGTTCCACAGAGTCCAAAGACCGCGCGCGAATTCACTGGCGTAACGGCGACCAGCACCGATGACCGGGGTTTAGTTTTCGTGGCGAACGCCGATGGAATCTGGATACTGCGTCGCCACTTCGCGGACGATCCGGAGGTGGACAAAGCATATGCCAACTATGTGCTGTACGGTTCGAGCATGTACCCGCTGAGCCACTAACTAATCTTTTCCTTCGCGCACCACAAATCCGACGCCCCGCACGGTATGGACCAGTTTCCCTTCGAACTGGTCATCGATTTTCCGCCGCAACCGCGCCACATGGACATCGATCACGTTGTCCAAAGGGCTGTGGCGGCCCGCTTCCTTCCACACGTCGCGGGTAAGCATCTCACGGGAGACCACATGGTCACGATGGCGCAACAGATATTCCAAGAGCTCGAACTCTCGGGCGGTGAGATCTAGCGTTTGTCCGGCTCGGGTAACGGACCGGCCCACGACATCCACTTCCAGATCCGCGATACGCATTTTAGGGCTCGTCTCCGGCGCGCCCCTTCGAGAAAGAGCCCTGACGCGGGCGAGCAGTTCCGGGAAAGCAAAAGGCTTTACCAGGTAGTCATCGGCGCCAGCATCCAGACCGCGCACGCGATCTTCAATCGCATCCTTGGCAGTCAACATCAGAACCGGCGTCTTAAATCCGTGCCGGCGCATGGTGGTCAGGATCTCGAATCCGTTCCTGCCGGGAAGCATTACATCCAGGACCACTAGGTCGAAGGTTTCCGTCTGAACCAGGTAGAAGCCTTCTTCACCTGTGTTCGCCAGGGCAACCGTGTATTGCTCGGCCTGGAGGCCTTCCTTTAAGGCCTGGCCTAGTTTCTGTTCATCCTCGATCACCAGAATCCGCACGGCTTCTTCTTTCCCTTTACATCTTTTATATGCGAGGCGGCAATGGTTGCCTACTGAAGACTCCCTGAAGACACTGTGACAAATTCGTCAGGAAAACTTCAGCAACTCTTCAGTGGTGTTTTAAGCGTACCGCCGGTATACGTAGTACTGTGCTCGATCCGGGTCCGGCCAAGAAGGTAACGATTCATCTTAACGAAGATACCGGTTCGCGAAGCGACTTTCTGAGCAACGAGATTATTGTGCTGTTGCTTAAAGAAGGGGTCGCAGGCGCTACTTTGTTACGCCCGGAAGCAGGTTTCGGCGCCCACCACCGTATCCACAGCGGAGAGCGGGGATCTGACACCGCGCAGCACATGCCGTTGCGCATCGAGTTCATCGATACCGCGCAAAACGTCGAAAAGTTCCTGCCGGCTTTACAAGAGCTGGTGACCGACGGTTTGATCGAAGTCCAGGATACCGTCATTCTCAAGGTGGCTGTCGGAACGTCTCGATGAGGCTTTGGCGCTCAGAGTTCCGGGCATTCGCCGTAGGTGTTCTTGTCAGCGCCGGCTTGCGGGGGCAGACTCCGGCTCCCATGTCTCTTGCGGAAGCTCAACGGATCGCCCTGCACAATCACCCGCGGATCGCCTCAGCCGCCTTGGTGGCGCAAGCGGGTGCGTTTGCCACGCGCGAGGTGACGGTCGGCTTACTACCCGACGCTATCCGGAAACGTCACCGGTGTCGGCTCGGAACACAATTCAACGGTGTCGGCCGGAGCGATCACCACATCCAGCATCTTTAACCGTGCGGCGACGGGCCTCATTGCCAATCAGTTGCTAACCGATTTTGGACGGACGGCCAGCCTGGAGCAAAGCGCGAAACTACGCAACGCTTCGCAAAATCAAAATGTCAATAATACTCGGGCGCAAGTGCTGATCGAAGTCCAGCAGGCGTACTACCAGGCACTCGCAGCGGAATCGGTTCTGAAAGTGGAGCAAGCCACGCTCGATCTTCGGCGCCTGACCTTGCGCCAAGTGAGCGCCTTGGCACAAAGCGCTCTCCGGTCTACGCTCGACGTCAGTTTTGCCCAGGTGAACGTCTCGCAAGCGGAACTTGATTTGTACCGGGCTGAGAACGATGCGAAAGCCAGCCATGCGCGTTTGTCGGCGGCCATCGGTTACGATCGCGACCAGCCGTTTTCCGTGGCGGATGAAGCTCTGCCGTCGCCACTCGATCCGAACGTCGAAGCATTAATCGGACAAGCGCTCAGTGAGCGGCCGGACTTGGCGGCACTGCGGCTTAATCGGGATGCGCTGGACCGTTTCGCCGAAGCGGAAAAGAAGCTTCGAAATCCCACCATTGTTGCGGCTGCCGTTGCCGGAGTAGCGCCCGTCCGAGATGACCGATTGCCTGAAACCTACAGCGCCGCGGGCGTCAACCTGAACATTCCGGTTTTGAACGGCGGCTTGTTCAAGGCCCGCAGGGAAGAAGCGGAATCGCGCGCGGCGGCGGCAGGCAAGGATATTCAAGATTTGACGGTGCAGGTCGCCCGCGATGTGCGGGTGGCCTGGCTTGACGCGAATGACGCGTTCCAGCGGCTGGATGTCACGGCGCGTCTAGTTGCGCAGGCGAATGAAGCCCTGCGCTTGGCTCAGACCCGCTATGAAAACGCTCTGGGCAGTATTGTCGAGCTCAATCAAGCACAACTGAATCAAACTTCCGCTGAGATCGCAGCGGCATCGGCTAAGTACGAATATCTCAGCCGGCGGGCGGCGCTGAGTTACGCAATCGGAATCTTACGGTGAATCGCATGATACGGAAACTCGCAAGACGTATTCTCCCCATTGGCGCGGTGGCGACGATGGTGATCGTGAGCGCGTCCTGCGCTCGCAGCGGGAACGCTGAGATACCGCAGCCGGCCGCGATTCCCACAGTGGCGGTCGTCAAAGCCACGCGCGTGAATTTATCGAGCGACTTGGTGCTGACAGCCGAATTCGCGCCGTTTCAGGAGATCGATGTCATGGCTAAGGTCTCCGGATACATTCGGGAGATCAAGGTAGACATCGGCGATCGAGTGCGGGAAGGGCAACTGCTCGCAACTCTCGAAATACCGGAGATGCAGGATGATCTCACCCGCGCAGCGGCTGCGATTGAGGAGGCAAATGCGGAATTGGCAGCCGCCCGCGATGAATTGCAGCGCGCGGAATCGGCGCATGACATGGCGCATTTGTCGTACTCGCGCATCTTAGGTGTTTCCAAGCGCGAGGTTGGGCTCGTCCCGCAGCAAGAAGTAGATGAGGCGCACTCGCGCGACTTGGTGGCTGAGGCGCAGGTCTCCGGCGCCAAGTCGCACATTGCGGCCTCCGAGCAGCGCATCCATGTATCGCAAGCCGAGCAGGCGCGATTTAAAACCGTCTACAAATACGCCGTCATCACGGCTCCATTTGCGGGCGTCGTGACGAAACGCTACGCCAACGTCGGCTCGCTGATTCAGGCCGGCACGGCTTCACAGACGCAGGCGATGCCGGTCGTCCGCTTATCTGAAAACGGTCTGCTCCGTCTTGCGTTGCCGGTACCCGAATCCGCTGTAGCGCTGGTTCGCCTGGGCGCGCCGGTCAATGTCAAAGTCTCCGCGCTGGATCGAACATTTCCGGGCCGAGTCGCTCGCTTCGAGGACAGAGTGGACCAGTCTACTCGAACCATGAAGACGGAGGTTGATGTCCCGAACTCCTCGTTGGTGCTGGTGCCGGGTATGTATGCCGAGGTCGACCTCACTACGGAACAGCGAAAGAATGTGTTGTCGGTTCCGGTCGAGGCGATTGATGGTTCCGGCGATTCTTCTAGCGTATTTGTGGTGCAGCCTTCAGGCGTAATTCAAATCGTACCGGTCCGCCTGGGTATTGAGAACGCGCAGCGGATCGAGATTCGATCCGGCGACTTGAAGGAAGGTGACAGCGTGATCGTCGGATCGCGCGCCGGACTCAAGGCGGGCGGCAAAGTTCAGCCCAAAGTGATCACTCTGAACGCCGATTCGGCGCCGAAACCGTAGAAAAGCCCATGTCCCGCTTTGCCATCAACACGCCTTACCTCATCATCGTCGTCTGCCTGATTCTTGCGATCCTCGGCGGCGTCAGCGTGGTTCAAATGCCGGTGGATATGTTCCCTACGATGAACATTCCGGTAGTCGTGGTCGCGACCTTCTATCCGGGCATGCCGCCGGAACAAATCGAGGGCGACATTACGTATCACCTGGAACGCTTCTTTACTTTCGCCAGCGGAATCGACCACATCGAATCGCGATCACTGAATGGTGTCAGCATCATTCGTGTCTATTTTCAATCCAGCACGAATGCGGATATCGATGCAGCGACCATCGCCAACTTGGCCGTCTCCGATATGAAGGATTTGCCCCCTGGCACTTTGCCGCCCGTCGTGCTCAAGTCCGACGCGTCGAGCCTTCCGGTCTGCCTGGTCACCATGAACGGCGACGGCATGACGGATGGCAACCTGAAAGACATCGCACAGAACTTCGTTCGAAACCAACTGGCGAGCGTGCCCGGCGCGTCCATTCCGCAGCCTTTCGGAGGCCCGTGGCGGCAAATTCAGTTTTATGTGGACCCACTCAAACTGGAGGCCCGGCAGATCAGCCCGATGGATGTGGTTCGATCGTTGAGTCAAGCTAACGTGATTCTGCCGGCCGGCGACGTGCAGATTGGAAACCTGGACTACAACATTTATTCCAACGCCCAATTCAATTTGAAAAGTGCGAATCAATATCCCATTAAGATGAACGGCGAGAACCCGGTCTTAATGTCCGATGTCGGACAACTTAAAGACGCCCACGCTCTTCAGTACAACGTGGTGCACGTCAACGGTCAGCGCTCAGTCTACCTGCCGGTGATGAAGCAGGGCGGCGACTCCAATACGATTTCCGTGGTGGATGGCGTCCGCAGAATCGCGTCGCATCTGGTGGATGTTCCCCCGGCCATGAAGACCGCCGTGGTGTTCGATCAATCGCGCTTCGTGCGCACTGCGATTGAAACCCTGCTGCATGAAGGCGGAATCGGCCTCTTTCTTACGTGCCTAATGATCCTGGTGTTCCTGGGCAGCATGCGCGCGACCTTAGCGGTTTTCTTTTCGATTCCGTTGTCCGTGTGCGCGACATTTTTCGTCCTCCAGCTAGGCGGATCGTCCATCAACAGCATGGTGCTGGGGGGGCTTGCCCTGGCACTCTCCCGCCTGATCGACAATTCCGTGGTGGTGCTCGAGAACATCTTTCGGCACCTCGAGATGGGGGAACCGCCCCGGGTCGCGGCCGAAACCGGCGGGAAGGAAGTGGCTCTTCCAGTGCTCGCATCGACGCTGACAACCGCAGTGGTCTTTTTCCCGGTAACGCTGCTGGCCGGCGTCAGCAAGTTTCTTTTCTCCGCCATGGCACTGGCCGTCGTGGTGTCTCTCTTCGCATCGTATTTGGTCGCAATGACAGTGGTGCCGCTGTTCTGCGCTCGATATCTGAAATTCGACCACCCTGGGCATCTCAGGGAATCCGAGTCTGCCGAGGCCCGAACGCTGAAGGATCATTCGCCTGGTTGGGGAGCGCGCTTCAACGCGGCCTTCAATGGAGCTTTTCATCGAATGTTGGTCGGGTACGAAGCGCTGGTCAAACAGGCTCTTCGCGTCCCGGCAACCGTACTCCTAATTTTCTTTTTCGCCTTCGCGGCGAGTCTTCTGCTCTATAGCCAGCTCGGATTTGCCTACTTCCCGCAGACAGATGCGGGGCAATTCGTGATCACCTTCAAGGCGCCTTCGGGCACGAAGCTTACGGCGACTGAGAAAGAAGCCGCAGGCATCGAGAGATTGATCAAAGAGATTGTCCGGCCGGAGGATCTCGGAATCATTGTGGATAACATTGGGGTCGACAATGGTTTCTCGGCCGTGTACACGTCGAATGCAGCCATGCACACGGGATTTATTCAGGTCGGCCTACAGCCCGAGCATAGAATCGGCAGCTATGAGTATATTCGCCGGATTAAGAAACGCATCGCCGACGAAATGCCCGAAATCACGCCCTTTTTCTCGACCGGTAGCTTAGTGGACGCGGTGGTCAGCATGGGCGCGCCGGCGCCGATCGACGTGCAAATCGTGGGCGCAAACCTGGAAGCCGATAACCGGATCGCTCAGGATATCGCGAGCAAGTTGCGTCCGTCGCCCCTCATCGCGGACGTCTTCATGCCTCAAGATCTTGACTATCCGTCTCTTCGCGTCGACGTCGACCGTTTGCATGCTGCCAAGCTCGGCCTAACTGAGCGCGAAGTTCTCACCAATGTCATCACTTCTTTAACCTCGAACCAGATGATCGCGCCCAATTTGTGGATTGATCCACGCAACGGGAATAACTATTTCTTGACCGTTCAATACCCCGAAGCCCAGGTTCAGTCCATCCAGGATTTGAAATCCATTCCGCTTCACGCCGACGGCGTCTCCCGGCCGACGCGCTTGGACATGATCGCCAACATCGAACGCATCAAGGCGCCTACCGAAGTGGATCACTATCAGATTCGCCGCAAGCTCGATATCTATGCGCGCCCGTCCAGCGAAAATCTTGGCGCCGCCGCCGACTATGTTCGAAATGTAATTGCTCACCAAGATATTCCGGCCAACGTGACCGTAGCCATCCGGGGAAGTGCGGAGGCCATGAACGCGTCCTTCCGAAGCTTTGCGATCGGACTTACCCTTTCGGTCGTCCTGCTCTATCTGATTCTGGTCGCGCAGTTCAGGTCGTTCATCGATCCGTTCATCATTTTGCTGGCCCTGCCCCCCGCCATCTCGGGCGTTTTGGTCACGCTGGTTCTCACGGGGACAACCCTGAACGTGATGTCACTAATGGGCGTCGTCATGCTCGCGGGAATTGCCATGTCCAACAGCATTCTGATCGTGGAATTCGCTCATCATCTAAAGGCAGAAGGCCGCGGAGTTGTCGAAGCCATTATCGAATCCTGCCGCGTTCGTCTGCGGCCAATTCTGATGACATCGCTCGCAACGATCATTGGTCTAATGCCAATGGCAATGAAACTGGGCGAGGGGAGCGAATCTTACGCGCCTTTGGCTCGTGCGCTCATCGGCGGTCTGCTAGCTTCGGTGCTTCTCACGGTCTTCCTGGTGCCGGCGGGCTTCTTTCTCGCATACCGTAATCGGCTGTAAACCCGATCGTCGTAGCAGCACCGAGGAGGGAGCGTTCCAGTAGAGTTTCGGCGAAACGCGATTCGCCGTACCGGCTACTTTTTGGAAAGTTCGCTGTTTTGTTTGTGAGCCTTTGTGTCACCAGGCTTCAACGGACTGTTATCTTCCGCGACTTGAACTCTACACCAGCTCGGTGAAGGCCCATTACACGTCAGTGTGGCGACACCGTCTTTGGCCAAGCGTACTGTGTAGTTCGGACGCAATGCATAGTGGCCGCCACCCTCCACGATCACATAGCAACCTGGCGACAGTGTGCTTCCTGGAGCATTATCTGCTTCGCAAGCGAGGGCAGTACCCTGCGGAAGCTTCCGAGTCTCACTGTGGTCTTGTGTGCCAGACCGGCCGGCCCAACTTGTCATGCTTCCCGGCATTTGTTCCATGATACGAGCGGGTGTTTGGGCGCTCAAATTCAAAGCCCCACACGCGACAAGCGCTAGTAACGATCTGTTTTTCATACTGTTTTTCCTCTGATGCTTCAATTCCCTACAAAATCTCAATTCGCAAAGGCTAACGCCTTTTCGGCTCATCATGTTTAGCATCGAAGGGGCGCTCTTGAACCTTAAGTTTTTCTTAAGTTTTTCTGACAGTCTCGTCAGTGATGATTTTCAGAGCGTGCAATGCACGGCGAACTGCGCGAAGTCTAGACTTATTTTTGTCGCGTTTAACGAGACTTCTTATCAGGCGCTTCAACGGGGTTCTGGTACGCCGCTCCCGATATCCTGGGTGTTGATCCCTTCGAGTGAGCGCGGATCAACCCGCCGCTTCACCGAGCTTCTTGCTCCATTACTGCTCCGTTATGAATCTCTTCGGAACAGGCAATTGAAAACAGGGGGACTTTCTATCGCCCTCCATTGACACCATAGACGCTATTGATTTGTATTTTCAATCTATGGATGATTTCCCAAGCTGGACGTCGCCGGTTCGACCCCGGTCTCCCGCTCCAACTTTTCATTATGTTACGGCCCTGCCTGACGCCTAAATGTTGGAAACGGGTCCGTCATAAGTTGCTGAAAGTAAAATATTTACCTCGCGTTTTATGAGCACGCTTCGGCCAGATCCGCCTGTTCTCGCCAGTTATCTGATGGGCGATGACAGGCGATGGCCTGGTCCTCACAACTTTTTCATGATCCATTAAAAAATCATGTAAACTAGTCCCTACGGCTGCAAAGCCGCAGTGGAGGTGCATGATGAGTACTGCCAGGCGTAATTGGATAGCTGCCTTCTATTGGATCGGCGTGACCATGACGCTAACGTGCTTTGCTTTTGTCATGGCTGGCAACACCGAATTAGTTGGGCGATTCGAACACCGGGGTTTCCCCCTGTCATGGGCGTTCGGGGTCGTTGCCATACTCGCGTTCTTGGCAGCCGAGGCTTGCCACGCTCCTTCCGCCGGTGCAACCGTGACGGAAGATCGAACTCTACAGCTTCGGTCCGAGTTGAGCGCCATCGAATCCCGGAGCTAATCCATCCGGCTTTCAGGCGTGTGCTCCGCAAGCTTTTCGCTCAGGCCGCGCAGCCTTAGGTATGGCTTGCGACCAAAAGAAGAAGTCCAAAAACGATCAGCGGGATCATCGCCAGCGCTCCGAAAAAGAGCCCTGTCCGCGGCGGATGCGGGCGCAGCCGGCTGTGCCTGACACTTGGGGCTGCTTGTATCCGTTCCGGATGGAGAAGATCGTTCGCAAACTCCAGTGCGCTCGAATAGCGGCTTTTCGGGTCTCTCTCCAATGCACCGAAAATCGCTTCCTGCAACTGCGGAGGAATGCTCGGATTGATCTCACAGGGTGGAATGGGATCCTTCACCAGCCGGTCGTTCATGATGATGAACGGATCGCTTCCGGGAAACGGAGTTTCGCCCGTCAGCATTTCATACAGAATAACGCCCAGGGCATAGACGTCGGTTCGCGCATCGCCGCGTTTGCCTTGAACCTGCTCCGGCGCGATGTAATCCGGAGTACCCATCACGTTTGAGAGTTTGCCGAAGGTCAGCCGCCGGGCCCCTCTTCGACTGGCGATGCCGAAATCGATGAGTTTGATACGGTCGTCTTCGTCGATCATGATGTTTTCCGGTTTGAGATCGCGATGCACGACTCCTTCGGAGTGAATGTAGTTCAGTGCTTCGCAAATAGCCACGGCGATCTTCACTGCCCGCTCCACCGGAAGCTTTCCCTGATCGCTCAGAACCTGGCGCAGCAGTCGTCCCGGCGCGACCTCCATCGCGATATACATCCGGCTGCGTTTGCCCTCCGAATATGCCTTCACCACCGCCGGATGATCCAGGGTTTCGCAAATCTCCTTCTCGCGCTCAAAGCGCTGGTAAAAGAGGAGGTCGCCTTCCACTTCGGGGTGCGGCATTTTGATGGCGAGGTCATGGCCGGTTAGGAGGTCCGTCGCCCTCAGGATGGAGGATGTGTTACTGCTCGCGATGATATCCTTGACCGCGTAACGATCGAACTGGCTTCCCGGCTGGGCTGACTGCATGGTAGGTTCCCCCAGCCCGAGAATAGGCCGGAAGACCTGAAAAAGGCATGAAAATTGCGAAAACTGAGGGGCAAAGATTGGTTAGTGGACAGCCGGGGGTTGACTTTCCGGCAGGATCTCTTTGATCGTGATTCCCCCGAAGCCCATGCGCAGATGCAGCCGGTGCGACGGAGCTGGATCGGCCCGGGTAAAGCTCTCGCCGATCAAGTACTTGTTGTGGGCCGCGCCCTCCAGGTCTGAAGAGACGATGCCGAACTTGGTCCGGGCATCCAGCGCATAAGGACCCGGTGGCAGCCACAACATAATATCGCCGCGCCCTACGCTTGCATCGATATTTCCCGCCACATTATTAACGGACACGATGCCCGTCCCGTGATGGATCGCCAGACTCGAATCGCGCGGCACGTGGATTTCATACTGGATCATTACGCCCCCTGTGGTATGGCGCGTGAACGGCGGTATCCAGCCAGAGCGCGAGGGGAGCGCGGTCGAGATGGTCACTTCCGGCGGAGATTTATGTTCAGTGACGATCCGGATTCGATCCATATCCGCCGCGCCCTGATCCGGTTGCTTGGCTTTGTAGCCGTAGGGCAGAGTCTTGATCACTGTCACTTCGACCTCCGGCCGATCCCAGCCGTCAACATTTAGATCGCCGTACGAACCTTCGATGCGCACCGTTCCACCGGGAGCGAAATCCACACGCTCGGTTGCGGTTTTCTCGGGCGGCGGCTTGATCGCACTCGCCGCTAACGCGGGAAGCACGATTCCCAACAAAGTCAGCGGGACCACGGCGAACGCTAATTTCGATTTCATAACTTGAGTTGTAGACTCCGCTCTTAGCATATCGCTCCACCGGCCAGCGCCGGGCCGGCTCATTACGAATTCTCCTCGCGTGTTTCCGTGACGATGTTGGTGTACCGCCGGGCCAATTCGCGAATCCAAGACTGGTTACGGTGCTTGATCGCGTCCTGGTGAATCAAGTCCGTGCCGATACCTAACGCCGCCGCGCCGGCTCGAATGTAATCCGCCGCAGTTTGCTGATTCACGCCGCCGGAAGCGATCAACGGAATTTGCGGGAAGGATGCCTTGAGAGCCCGGATGTAGGTGGGGCCGCCAACGGGGGCGCATGGAAACACCTTGACAAAATCACAGCCAGCCTTAAACGAGGCCATGACTTCCGTGGCGGTTAGCACCCCTGGGAAAACCACAGTATCGCGCCCTAATGCGAGATTGACGATATCCAGGTCGAAGCCGGTAGTGGTTAGAAACTTTGCTCCGGCGTCCAGGCAGCGGCGCGCGGAATCGGCGTAGAACAACGTTCCGGCGCCTACGATGATCTCTGGAGCTGTGCTTCGCCAGTTCGCGGATCACTTCCACCGCGCCTGGAACCGTCGTGGTCACCTCGACAATGGGAATTCCGGCGCCGCAGATGGCCTCGGCTGCGAACAGCGCGTCTTCCGCGGAGTGCAGGCGTACAGCCGGGATGATGCCGATTTCAGCGATGCGCGCGCGAACTTGTTCTCTTGTCATGCTTAGGGCAAGCTCCTGGTTCCCACGGCTTCCTTAAGCTGCTCGAGCGATTGCAGATAAGCGGCGACCGCCTGGCGGTAAGCGAGTTGTGTGGCCCGATAGGTGCGCTCCGCGTCCAGGAAATCGAGCAGCGCGGTAGCCCCGCGGCGGAAGGAATATTCGCTGATATCGCGGCTCCTCTGGGAGCCGTCGAGATAGCCGGGCGAAAATATTGCACCACGCGATCGCTTTCCAGCAGTCCTTCGTACGCGTCTTTCACATCGGTGAGAACCTGGCCCCGCGCCGCCGCTTGTTGTTCCTGCGCTTGCGTCATGGCGAAACGCGTGCGCGCAATTTCGCCCTGGTTGCGGTCAAAGATCGGCAGCGGGACACTCACCGAAAAAGTGACGGCGCTGAGCCCGCATTTACGTGCGAGTAGTTGCTTCCGGAAACGGTGACATCCTGCTTGCCATTGACCTTGGCCAATTGGTATTGGCTATCGGCGGCGGTGATGCCGAGCTGCGCGGCTCGCAGGTCCGGGCGATTCGCCAGAGCTTTCATTTGCAGATCCTCGATCTTGAACGTCAAGGGCTGGTAGTCGAATGGCCCCGCGACATCGTAGTCCGGGCGGAACCGCTTCGTAGCCCAATTGCTGCCGCAGGTCGGAAAGGGCTTGAGCCTTGGCAAGCAGCGCCTGGTCTACGTCCTGCTGGAATTGCAGCAGTTGAAGTTTGATTTTCAGGAAGTCATTCTCGCTCATGCCGCCGGCATTGAATTGGGATTGGCTGATGTTGACGGTGTTTTGAAAGCTCTTCAGATCCTGCTGCGCGAGATCCAGAGTGGATTGCGCCAACTGGACGTTAATAAAGAGCTGGGCGACTTGAAACGTGAGCGTGCGTTCGTTATCCACCACCGTCGAGCGCGTCACCGCCGTCGCGTCCTGGGCGGCTTTGAGACGATGCTGGCGCTTCTTGCCGCGTTCGAACAGATAACTCAGCCCGATGTCGCCCTCGGTTGAGTTGTGCAGGTAATCCCCGATTCCGACGCCGGGCTTGTAAAGCGGCAGGTATTCCCAGTCGGCGAAGAGCGTGGGATTGGGCCGCAGATTCGCGGTCATTTCCTGAGCCTGATTCTGCTGCACGGTGGTTCGAGTGGCGAGCAGATTATGATTTTGTCGGAGTGCAATTTCTATAGCTTGATCCAGCGTGATGCTGGTGGGCGGGTTCTGCGCGCGCACTGAACTCGCGGCGACAGCAAATAACACCGCCGTAGCTATCCATCTGAATTCATGCATATTAGTGTTCAACCGACGCCTCCGGCTCCGGGAGCGGGTCCCCATCCCTGGCGATCCAAACATAAAACGTCGGCAATAGGACGATGCTCAGCAGCAGGTCCGATATCAGGCCGCCTACGATGACGATGGCGAAGGGCCGCTGCGAATCGGATCCAATTTCGTGCGAAAGCGCCGCCGGCAGAAGTCCCAGCGTCGCCACCAGCATGGTCATCATGATGGGGCGAAGCCGCAGGACTGCGCCTTCGACGGCGGCATCCACGATGGTGTGGCCTTTTGCCCGGAGCTGGTTGATGTACTCGACCATGATCACGCCGGTCTGCACCGATACGCCGAAGAGCGCCAGCATTCCGACGCCCGAGGAAACACTCAGATAAGTGCCGGTGATCATCAGCGCCAACAGGCCGCCGATTCGAGCCATGCCGACATTTAAGAGAATGAGCAGCGCCCATTTGTAGGAGCGGAACATGGTGTAGAGAATGATGAAGATCACAAGAACCGTTAGCGGGACAATGATCGCGAGGCGTGCTTCCGCCCGCTTTTCACTTTCGTACTCGCCCGAAAACCCGACGGAATAACCGGGCGGTATCTTTACTTTTTGGCCGATCTGCTTGATCGCGTCTTCTACCGTGGTTCCCAAATCCCGGCCGCGCACGTTGAAGGTCACGGCCACATAGCGGCTGTTCTGCTCCCGGTAGATATCGTACGCGCCATCCTTGACTTCAACCTTCGTCAACTGCGCCAGCGACACGCGCTCGCCAGTCGGCGAAAGCAGGCGAACATTTTCAATCGCCTTGCTGGTATTGCGATACTGCTGCTGGTAACGCGCCACCACGTCATACCGCTGCTCCCCGATCAATACCTGGCTCACGGCATTGCCACCGACGGCCGTCTGGATGGCGTCCTGTATATCCGTGACGTTGATTCCGAAGCGGGCTGCTTGCCGGCGGTCGATGGTTAGATCGAGATTTGGCTGGCCGAAATCCCGCAGCAGCTTTACATCGTGCATGCCGGGGATGGCCGCCATGACCGTCGTGACTTCTTCCCCCTTCTGCTCAAGAAGCTTCAGATCGTCGCCAAAGATCTTGAGGGCGAGCGAACCCTTGGTGCCGGTCATCGTCTCGCCCACGTTGTCTTCGATCGGCTGCGAAAAATTCCAGATCGCGCCTGGGTATTTCTGCACCGCGAGATTCATAGCCGCGATCAATTCTTCTTTGTTCCTATGGAAGACGGGACGCCATTGGTCGTGCGGCTTCAAATCCACGAAGTACTCGGTATTACCGAAACCTCCGGTGTCTGTTCCGTCGTCGGGCCGCCCGACTTGGGACACAACTTTGCTCACTTCCGGGAAAGCCGCAAAAACATAGCGTTCGTTGTTGGTGAATTTCTCGCCCTCCGACGAGACTGGTGCTATTCGCCAGCGTGCCGCGCGCCCAGATCGCGCCTTCGTCCAGATGCGGCAGGAACTCCGCGCCAATGACCCCGCCGAAGCCCAAGTAGATTGTTCCTGCCAGGGAGATCAGCGCAACGCATGCAACGATCCAACGGTGGTTCACGGCCCAGCGCAGTCGCCGCCGGTACTGTTCCGTCAAAAAGTCCATGATGATATTGCGCTGTTCGCGGACTCCCTTGCGGAAAAATGTGGCGGCCAGAACCGGGGCGATCAGGATCGAAAAAGTCATGGCGCCGAGAAGAGCGAAAGCGACCGTCCATGCCATGGGCCGGAACAGCCGTCCTTCCACGCGTTGCAGCGTGAAGATCGGCAGGTAGGCAGTGATGATGATGGCGATGGCGTAAAAAACCGGCCTTTGTACTTCGTGGCACGCTTCGCGGATGATCTCGGCGGTAGTCTTGGTGCGTCCGGATTTGGTGCGCCGGCTATCGTGACTCAGGTGGCGAATGATGTTTTCCACCATCACCACCGTGCCATCCACCACCATGCCGAAATCAAGAGCGCCTAGCGATAGAAGATTTGCGGGAATGCTGCTCAAATTCAGAAATATGGATGCAAACAGCAGCGAGAACGGGATCGTAAGCGCGACGATAATAGCGGACCGGACATTCAGTAGAAACAGGAACAGGATCACGGTCACCAGAAGCATGCCTTCGATCAGGTTGTGCATCACCGTGTTCAAAGTGAAGTGAAGGAGATCGCTGCGATCCAGCATGGGAATCACCTGCACACCAGGAGGCAGGATGCCGTGGTTGAGATCGTAAACTTTCTGGTGAATGGCATCCAGAGTCGGTTGCTCTTCGGCGCCTTTGCGCATGTACACGGCGCCTTGAATGACGTCCGGCTCATCGATGATGCGGCCGTCCTCCATGTGGTTGGCGCGTGCCATGTGGCCCAGCCGGATTTTGGGCCCTTGCATGACGTCCGCGATGTCCTTCACACGTAGAGCAGTGCCGGACTTCGTCGTCAGCATGGTCTGTTCGATGTCGTGTACGTTGGTGAATAGTCCGAGCGTCCGGACGTTCATCTGTTGCAGGCCAACTTCGACGAAACTGCCGCCGGCGTTGATGTTGTTGTTGGAAAGCTGCTGTTCCACTTGGCCGATGCTCAGGCCATAGGAGACTAGCTTGTTGGGGTCGATCCGAACCTGGTACTCGCGCTCGGTGCCGCCGAAATCGGAAACATCCACCACGTTTGGAACAGACTTGAATTGCTTCAGGAGAACGAAGTCTTCGAGAGACCTCAATTCCATCAGGTCGTAGCGGGGATTCGTGCTTCGCAGCGTGTACCAATAGATCTGGCCGGTGGTGCTCCAGTCGGTACCGATTTGAGGCTGCAGGTTTTGCCCGGCGAGGAAGGTCGACTTGCGTGAGCCGTCTCCAGTACCTTCTGGCGGTTCCAGTCGTTGACGGAACTGTCGTCGAAAATCATGATGACGAACGACAGGCCGAAGATGGACTCCGACCGCAGAAATGTCATGTGCGGCATTCCCGCCATTTGAATTTCGATCGGAATCGTAACCTGCTGTTCCACCTCCTCGGCGGAACGCCCGGCCCACTGGGTGATGACGGTTACATAGTTGTCCGCGATGTCGGGATAGGCTTCCACCGGCAAGTTGTGGAACGAAATCGCCCCCCAACCGAGCAGCAACAGCGCAATCGCCAGCACTACGAACTTATTGTTAAGCGCGAAATCTACCAGAGCGCGAATCATGACCTATTTCCTGTTGCGAGTCTTGCCAATGTCACTGCCCGAGCACGTGGTCTAAAACCAGCGCATTGGTAACCACTTGTTGTCCGGGTTCCAGGCCCGATGAAATCTCCTGCTGGCTGGTGTCCTGTTGCAATAGGTCTCCGCCGACGACTTCCACGCGGCGAAACTTGTTGCCGGGCGCGGGGACGAACACAAAATCGCGATCGTGCATATGCAGCACCGCGGAGGCCGGAACCAGCGTGTGCATCTGCTGAGTCTGCCCGCGGAAGGTCGCCTGCACGAACATTCCCAGCCGCATGAATCCTGGATTCTGGACTTCAATTCGAACTTTTGCGGTGCGAATATTCGGATCCATGACCGTGCCGATGTTGCTCACCCGGCCTCGGAAAAGCCGGTCGGGATAAGCGTTCAGGTGGATCTCGGCGGCATCGCCCAGATGGACCGTCGGCAGGTCGTTCTCGTACACGTCGCACACCACCCAGATGGTAGAGAGGTCGGAAATAGTGAACGGATAAGGCGTGCTGTAAGCCTGCACGAGAGACCCGGTCGTCGCTTGCTGATCGGTGATGACGCCGGAAGTCGGCGCAATAATATCCACCGAGGAATTCTGCTTGTCGGGATCGTTACCCAGCAGCCGCAAGTGCTCGGCCGCGGTATCGACTGCTACTTTGGCTTTGTCTTCGGTATCCTGCGCGACCTGCAGATCGTTCATGGCAATCGCGCCGTGATCGTAAAGGTCCTTGGCGCGTTCATATTGGGCTCGCGCAAGAACCTCATCCGCCACCGCCATTTTGTAAGTCGAATAGCCACCGGAGACATCGTCGCTGCGGATGGTCATCAACAGCTGGCCCTTCTGAACGGTGTCGCCCAGCCGCGTTTTAATCGCGATCGCGCGGCCCGAAGCCAGCGAGACCACGGGAACACTGCGCGAGACGTCGGGGGTTACGGTGCCAGTGACCACCAATTCGGAAGTAGTCGGATGTTCGGTCGCCGCCGCCAGCGGAAACTGTTCGGGATGGTCCACACCGAAAAGACTGGGATCGGAGAATGGAACGATCTTGGCTTCCGGCGGGGCTCCCGACGCTAATGCGTCTGCTTGCGCATGCACCTTTCCGCATCCGCCCAGAACCAAAAGCATAGGAATGGCGATCAGCGCAAGACCAAGAACCAGAATGGAGCGTCTCATGGCAATCTCCTCGAACTTCAGAACTCAAGCTTAGGCGGGAGTGTCCAAGGAAGGCATAAAGAACCTGTGAGAACCGCGTTAGAACCCACCGTGCTTTTTTGACTGGGCTCGATAAGGAATTTTGATCGGTTTGTTGGGCTTTCATGACTTTTTAATGCCGTGCGACCTAGAGTGAGGAAATGGGTGCGACGAATGCCGCCAGCTTGACCACTCATGTGGACGCGCCGCCGGGCGTCGCTTTTGGAAAATTCGCCCCGCTGCTCCCGTGCTTGCTTTCACTGGCCGGAATTTGTGGATGTACCTGGGTCTGCTTCCATCTCGGCACGCATCTCGCGTCAGTTGGATTTCTGTATCTTGTTTTCGTCGTACTCGCGGCGGTTTACGGCGGCTTCTGGCAGGCGACTTTACTCTCGGTGATTTCGGTCGCATCGCTCGACTATTTTTTCGACGACCCCATTTTCAGTTTCAGCGTCGAACGGGTTTCCAACTGGGTGGAACTGGGAGTGTTTGAGTTCACCGCTCTGGTGATCACCCAGCTCTCCAACCGCGCGCAGTTGCGGGCCCTGGAGGCGGTAGCCGAGCGCCGCGACACAACACGTCTTTATCAGACGGCGCGGCGCATTCTGCTATGGGATAGCCTAAGCGATCCTGGTCAGTTGGTAGCATCTGTCATCCGCGATGTGTTTGAGCTCCGTGGAGTGGTGTTATTTGACGGTCTGGCAGCGTCTTTCCATGAGAGCGGCGACCCCATTCAGGGTGCCGATCAAAGAACCCGCGATGCATACCTTCGCGATTCGGATACCTTCGCATCTGTTGAGAAAAGTTGGTTCTGCGTGCTCCGCCTTGGGGTGAGGCCGGTGGGCGCCGTGGCGTTGTGCGGAACGGAAATGACCCAGCTTACGGCTACTGCGCTGGCGTCTCTCAGTGCGATCGCGATGGAACGCGCGCGCGCGCTTGAAAAACAGAACCATGCCGAAGCGGCACGGGAGGCCGAACAACTGCGAACGGCGGTGCTGGACGCTCTCGCGCACAAGTTTAAGACGCCGTTGACGGTCATACGGACCGCCAGTTCCGGCTTACCCGCCGCCGGCGAACTTACCGGGCTGCAAACCGAACTGGTCACGTTGATCGATCAGGAAGCAAGCAAACTGAACGATCTGGCGTCTTGTCTGCTGGGAGCCCCGAATTTGGATTCCACCGCATTCGCGCCACAACCCGAACCGCTGTTGCTCTCCAAATTACTGAGGACCGCGATTCAGGAATCGGAGCAGCCCGCGGACCGCAATCGCTTTCGCGTCTCAGCGCCGCGGCAAGAGCCACCCGTATTCGCCGATCGTGCACTGATTCTGACTGCTCTCGACCAGCTCGTCGACAATGCAATCAAGTATTCTCTTCCCGGCTCGCCCATTGAGGCCGGTCTGATTGTCAAGGAAACCGCGGTGATCCTGACGCTGCGCAGCAAAGGGTTAGTCGTAGTTCCGGCCGATCGGGAGCGTATCTTTGAACGGTTTTATCGCGCGCCTGGAGCTCAAGACTGCTCCCTGGGCACGGGACTGGGTCTATCGATTGTGAGGACCATCGCCGCAGATCATCAGGGACATGTGTGGGCGGAGGGCGAGCCGGATTACGGGACGAAATTTTCGCTTTCGCTCCCCATTGCGGGGACACACCAATGAACGCCAGCCGCATCTTGGTGGTTGACGATGAGCCTCAGCTCTGCCGCGCAATGCGATCCACTCTTTCCGCGCTCGGATTTATTGTTGCCGACGCTGCGAGCGGGGACGCCGCCCTGGAAATGGTGCGCGCCGAAAAGTTCGATCTCATTCTGCTAGACGTCAATATGCCCGGGATGAGCGGCCTGGAAACATGCCGCGCTATGCGGGCGAGATCTGACGTAAGCATCCTCATGCTTACTGTCCGCGACCGCACGGTAGACAAGGTGGAAGCGCTGGATGCCGGCGCCGACGGTTATGTGACCAAACCGTTCGACGTGAACGAACTGCTGGCCCGGATCCGGGCAGCGCTGCGGCGGGCTCCCGCCTCAGTCCACAAGGAATCGGAAGTGGTTCGCTTGGATGGCTTGGAAATCCGGTTTCACGATCGCCGCGTGATCGTGAACGGCCAAGCCGCGCGCCTGACGCCAACGGAACTCGAACTGCTGCACTACTTCGTGACCCATGCTGACTGCGTCATGCTGCATGAAAAGATCCTGCAAGCCGTCTGGGGTCCGGACTACGGCAATGAAGTGGAGTATCTCAGGGTATTCGTAAATCAATTGCGCAAGAAGATCGAGCCAGATCCCACTCGGCCGCGGTACATCCTTACGGAGCCGTGGCTTGGCTATCGATTCGACATGTCAGCCAGCGAGCGCTAGCTGCGAGGGAAGGTCGAAACGATATCCGACCGAGCGTTCCGTAAGAATGTAACGCGGGTTGTCCGGATCGGGTTCAAGTTTGCGCCGGAGCTGCCGGATAACGATACGAAGGTACTCAACTTCACCGCCGCCGTCTCGCTGCCAGACGGTTTGGGCGAGCCGTTGATGGGTGAACGCTTTGTTGGGCTGAGTGACCAGGCACTGCAAGAGCAGAAACTCCTTCGGCGTGAGGTGGCTCACACGGCTGCCAGGACCTCTGATTTTGTAGGATTTCAAATCGATAGCGCGATCATGCAGGATTATTTGACGTCCTTCTTCCTCAGTCCGGCTCACGCGCCGGAGCACGGCCCGGGCCCGCGCCAATAGTTCCCGCATTACGAAGGGAGACGGAACGTAATCGTCCGCCCCGGCGTTTAGGGCGTCGATGCGCGACTCTCTGGTGTCATCCTGGCCACCGAGAACGATGATTCCCAAGTCCGACTTAAGACGAACTTCACGGCACAATTCATGCGGCTCGATGCCTTCGAATCCGGAGGTGACAATCAGCACGTGGTGCAGTCCAGAACACGTCTCTTCCAGCGTTTGATCCGCTGCTTCGGTTTCAACGACCTGATGACCTTCGAACTCCAACGCGACTCGCAAGTCCGTGCGCTGCTGCGAACCGTTCCCGGCCAGGATGATCCGGCCAGCCTTTATCGAGAATCTGCTGGCCAACTGCATTCCGCAGGCACTCATCACAGCTCCAGTTTGCCCATGAACTGCATTTGACTGAGCACGAAGTTTTGAAAGACAACGATTCTGCCAATGTGCGCCTCGAATTGCACTTGCTGGTCTTTGGAGGTGATTTCCGCGGATAGAGGAAACAAGTACACAGCCACCATGCCGTCGTCCCCGCGGAACACTTCCACGCTGATGGGCTTCACGTCTTTTTTCCCTTCGCGCTTCAACGCTGCCTGCTCTTTCAGGGGTTCACCTAAGCGCTTGGGATCGTCTTTGAAATTGCCGCTGGGGATACCGTAGACGGCAATGCGATAGCCGTCGCCCGCCAGTGTAGGAGGATCGGACTCGCGCGCTTTCAACTCCGCCAGCCGGACCGGAAGAGCGCTTTCCCAGCGAAGCTTCAACGTGATGTCCTGGGGAAGAGAGCGCAGGCTCCGATCGTCGCCGCCTGCTCCCGAGAAAATGTTGGGCGATACCTTTGGCCCGGTGCCCTTGACGTCGACGCCGTCATAGCCGACGCCCGTGGGTTGTCCCATTTGCCCACCTTCTCGAAGTTGGTCTTCGGTCAGGCGGCGCGTGATGACGGATCGACTCTCTCTCACCCAAGGCGACTTAGCCAGAACCTGCCGGGCGTCATCTTCGGTCCACTGAGAGGCTGGTTTGCTCTGCCAGACCGGATCTATGGCGAAGAGGGGCGCCGCAGAGACGATCCAGCAGAGCGATTGCACCAGAAGATTGCGCATTGCAAGTCGCCGTACTAGAACTTCACCATCACGCCGACCGAGAGCTTCGCTTCACTTCTGCGAAGGTCAGGGAACCAAACGCTGCCACGTCCGCCGCCGCATGCAGCTTCAGCCGCTCCCAGATCGCTGGTTCCCGCGGAACCGCCGGCAGCGCATACATAGTCGCCAGGTGCGCCGGTGTTTCCACCCGGAGGCGTGACGCCCCCGCGCCCGGCAAAGTACGGGATGTCGGAGTGGCGATATCCAGCCTCAGCCCACCATGTAATGTACTGCTTGGGCATGTATTGAAAAGTGACCGTGCTATCCCACATGTGAGCTCTTTGACCCGGCAGTTCCGGGAAGTAGGGCGAGCCGGAGAAGGCGTCAGCGCCATTGATTGGAGGCAGGAGGGTCAGGTAACGCCCCCAGTTGCTCATCTCTCCGCCGCCAAGCGTAACTGCAAACTTGTCTTTGTTGAACCAGTAGCGGTTATAGGCCATCCAGCCCACAAACGATTCTTTGCCCTGGCTCGGTGCGCAAGTACCGCAAAGTCCGCCGCCGTACTGGGCTCCCGCGTCACCTGTAAGTGACATCGCGATCTTCGAGATACCTTTTTCCTTGCTCGGATTGTTGTAGAACCTGATCTCTATGCTGTCGTCGGTGTGAATACGCTCGGTATTGGGAAGGCCGACGTTGTCTTGACCATAGCCATACTGGTTCGCGACCAGCTTGAACCATTCTTTCGGCTCCCACAAAAGCTGACCACCCAGTCCGGGATGGCCATTGAATTTGGCGTAAGATTGCCACCCGTTGACAAACCAGGGTTCAATTTTCAGGTGCGCTGTAGGAAACCATTGAACGCGGACGCCGTTGAAGAACCATGGCGTGTTCGACGATACATACGATGGCTGATAGGTCCAATTGTCGAAATTGTAATAGCTGAACAGGCCGATATAAGACACGAAAATCCCGGCGTCCACGTTCAGGCCGTGGTTGACGTTGAAGTGATATCCGCCCCAGGCTTCCGAAACATACTTGTACGCATCGCGCAGATCCCATTGGCCGAGCGAGGGGCTCGCGTCATTGCGTGGAGTGGTAGTGGCGAACAGGCCATCCATGTAGAGCACGCGACCGCGGACATTTTGCCAGTGGAAATCGCCGCCGACGCTGATCTGCTCCACTTGAACTTCACCGGACTTGAACGACTCGGTCGCCCCTACGATGGTGTGATCCATCGGCTGGTTGAAGTCTTCCATGTAGTGAGTGTCGAATCTGATTTCCGGTGTGAAGAATTTGGTGTCTAGCACCGTATCTTTGTTGCGTGGCGTGCCGTTAAGCCAGGTGAAGTCGCCGAACGCGAAGGGAGTGAAGTTGTCCACCGCAGGCGCCGGATCGGGAGCTTGCAAGGCTTCGGGAAGCGACGGTGCAGGCGGCGCGGCGGGGGCTGCCGGCTGGGGCAGCGGAGCAGCCGGCCGCGCGCTCGAGGCCAACAGTTCCCGGTCATCTTGCTTCGGAGGAGCGCTAGGCAACGCCGGCATCTGATTAGAGTCCTTCGCAACCGAAGCCAGGAGCACATCGTTCGCTGGCGGCGCACTGGCCTTCGCGGATTCTTGCGTTTTCTGGGCCTTCAGTTCGGTTTCGAGTTGACCGACGCGGGCCTTCATCGATTCCAGCTCCTGCATCATGGCCGATTCCAGTGCTGCGTGATTGAACGCGAGCGGAAGTTCCAACTCAGCCGTTCTTCCCGAGACCACGTGTATTCTCGCAGTAGCTTTCAGATAGCCATTCTTGGTGGCCGTCACTTCGTACCATCCTGGCTCCACTGCGATCACGAAGGCCCCATTGCTGGAACTTGCGGCCGTCGATTCGGTATTCTTGCGCATGTCGTGCGCGATGATCTGCGCGTCCGCCAGCGGCTTCCCGCTAGCGGAGTCGCGCGCGACTCCGCTGAGACCGCCAAGTGAGATCTGCCCGCGAACGGGTAGCGTAAGCACCGCAAAAACACACACAGCAAATACACACTGCCTCATCTCCCGCACTAGTCGGTATCTATTCATGATTTTCCTTCCTTAATTTCGCAATGCTCTTGAGAAGTCTCATCGGGGAGACGGGATTTAGGTACGCAAACTTTGAAGGCGCAGCTTAAATTCCCATCAAAGAGAGTCGCGGTAGTCGGTCTCAGTATGGGATGACACCTGTGAAAAAGGCATAAAAGACGGGGGGTTCACGCTATCGCTTCTTGTGATGACATCGATCAACGTTTTTTCTACTGCATTGAGGCGTGCCAGCCGGGCTTTAAGCTGGGCATTCTGATGGCGCAATAAATGGACTTCATGCTGCTCTTTCCAAAGCCGAACGGTATACGCGGAGATCCCCAATTCCCTGGCCATCTCCACCGCCGTCCGGCCGGCTTCAAGCTGCTGCAGCACGGAAACGATTTCCGAAATATTGAATTTTGCGCGGGGCCTGGGACTTTTTTTGCGAGGCACGGCATGCGCGCTTGCTTCCGGCGCGGCCGATTCAACCACCGGCGCCGCTGACCCATTAAGCACCGGCGACAAGACAACTCGAATCAACGAGCTCTTGTCCGGCCGCACTAGTACTGAAACCGGCGGAACGGCTTGAACATATCCCAGCTCAACGGCACGCCTCTTCCAGGCGTTCAGGATCTGTTGAACTCTCGACCGGCGCAAGCCGTAGCGGCTTCCGATTCTCGGGCCACTCCAGCCCAAGAGAAAATAGAGTTGCACCAGTTGACGCTGCACATCCGACCGGTCATGCTTTGAAAACACGGGGACCTGCGCCGGAAAAGTGACTTGATTTTTGCGAATCTCCTCGCGTAGTTCGTCGACTGGCATTTCGGGAAGATTCGGCTCAACGGCGCTCCGTTCGGCAGAGTTTCTTCGGCTGCGCATCGGCCTGCGGAAACGGGAACAGGGGAGACGTTATGCTTGGTTCGGCGACCTGCATGTCCAGGCTCAGTCTGTCAAGAAAGCCGTGAAAAAGGCATGAACGGCGCGACAAAAATCCGTTATGTGCCCGATCACAAATCCTGATGAGCGGATGCGGTCCAGCATCACCAACTGCGGGTGTAGCCGACGCTAGCCGTGGTGTACCAGGGTATGGTCACGACCTTATTGAACATTTCCTGAATCCAGATGGAATTGTGATCGTTGAAATGAACAATCAAGCCCAGGGCCTCACCGTCATAGAAGCGATTCTCCACAAAGCGATTGCCGGTCATGCTGGTGATGCCGCCCTGTACCCAGGTGTATCCGGTGAGGTGTTTGGTCTTGGGTAAACCGAAATTCTTCATGATCCCCAATGCCTCGGTATGCGAGCCAAAGGGCGTGTGAAGGAATCCGTACGATCCTCCATTTTCGTAGGTGTATCCGAATGTAATCTCATCGCCGATGGGATCTTTCTTCAGGAAAGCAAACGTGTGCCCCAGCCCGATGTTGTAGTTTGCTTTCGGCGCCAAGCCCGGACGGACGAAGTCCGATCCAAACATAACGAAAAGATCGTTGGATGTTCCCGCTTCGGCCTCGGAGGACGGCGTGCTGGGCGCAGTTGCCTGAGCAAACGCCAATCCGCCAATCAGGAACACCATACCAAACGTTAGTCGCATAGACCTGCTCCTTTTTGCAGAGAAGCTACGTGGCTAATCCGGCCTGACTGCTCTCTCAGTCGTCTTCGTGTCTGCTGGGCGCCTGATCGGGATCCGACGGATCACGAAAGCGGTACCCGACCCACGGTTCAGTCTGAATGTACTCCGGCCTGGCGGGATCGTCTTCGATCTTCTTGCGGAGCATGCGGACGTAAGTGCGAAGGTATTCCAATTCATCGCCGTACTCCGCGCCCCAAACGGCGCGTAACAGCTTCACATGCGTCAATGGAACGCCCTGACTCTTCATCAAAAAGGAGAGCAGATCGAATTCTTTGGGCGACAAGCGGATCTGCTCGGAGCCCTTCCACAGCAGGTGATGCTCAAGATCCATCTTCAGAGCGCCGGCCCGCAAGATCCCCGGTTCGCCGCCAATATCGGTACGAGTTCTGCGCAGGACCGCACCCAGGCGCGCGATCAATTCGCGGAAACGAAAAGGCTTGGTGACATAGTCGTCCGCGCCGGCTTCGAGAGCCTGCACCTTGTCTTCCTCGGCGTCGCGAACTGTAACCATGATGATTCCCATGCGTGGGGCAAAAGCCCGGATTTGCCGGCACGCATCCAGGCCATTCATGCCTGGCATATTCACGTCCAGCAGCACCAGATCGAAGGGTTGCCGTTGAATCACGCCGACCGCCTCTCCGCCGGTTCCGGCTTCTTCCACCGCGTATCCACTGGCGGCGAGCGAGGCGCGGATGGTCTTGCGAAGGGCCGGTTCGTCGTCCACCACCAGGACGCTAAACGGCGGTGGCAAGGTGCTCACGCTCATTTTCCGGAACCGGCAATACCAGGCGGAACGTAGTGCCTTCCGAAGTTCCAGGATTGCTATCGAGATCCAGCCCTCCACCCAGCGCCAGAGCGATCTTGCGAGCTACGAATAAGCCCAGGCCGGAGCCGGGTCCCACCCGCCGCCCTTCCAGCCCGCGATAGAAGCGGTCGAAAATCTTGCTTCTTTCGGTGGACGGAATCGGATTTCCGTCGCTCAGAACGCGGACGGCAATTTGATCCACTTCGCGCGAGATCTTTAGGGTTACGGTGGAACCCGGCGTGGAATACTTGCAGGCATTGTCCAGAAGCTGGCTCACGGCCAGGCGCAGAAGTTCCGGGTCCGCCATCACCTCGCTCGATTCGCATTCCTTCATCACCGAGATGCGGCGATGAGAGGAGAGCCGGCTGTATTGATCCACGGTATCGGCGATCACAGTAGAGACGTCGATCAGCTCTATCCACGGCTTCACTTCTTCGCGTTCCAAACGCGCCGTTCGGATCAGGCGGGAAGTGAGCCGGCCCAGGCGCGCCGCTTCGGATTCCACGGTTTCAGCCATTTCGCGATGATAGGGGCCCAGCGATCCTCCCTCGCGAAGAGCTCCCGCCGCAGTCATGATGGTCGAGAGAGGCGTCTTGAATTCATGGGCCAGCGCATCCAGAATCGCCGTCCGGTAGGACTCCGTCTGGGCTGCGGCAGCGGCCCGGCTGGCGTGAACAAAGGTATGCCTGCGCTCCACATGAGCCGCGACCAGGGCCGCCAGAGGTCCGGCCGTCAACTCGGGATTCTCCAGACCCTCAAAGCCGATCGCGCCCACCGTGCGGCCGCTGACGCGAATGCAGCGCGCCGCGAATCCGTTTTCGGAGATCTCGTAGTCCTTGCCACGGATGAAGGCTTCGCCGGTTTTCTTTTCCAGGTTGTCGCTGGCATTTCCGGCGATATAAACTTCCGCGTTGACGGCGTCGAATAGACAAGCCGCCTTGATGCCGAACACGCCGCGAAACGGCTCCAGGAATTGACTCCCGGATTTCGCGTCCGGTTCAATCGCCAGTAATTGCTGAGCCAAATCGTACAGCCGCTGGAGCATTTCCTGCTGCAGGCGGGAGGACTCCGTTCTAGCTCGCACGCTGGTCACCAGGCGCGTGATGATCAGACCGGTGACCACAAACGAGACTAGCCCCAGAGTGTCGAAAGGACTCATTACTTCGAACGAAAGGATAGGCTCAGTGAAAAAATAGTCGAGGCAGCCAACCGCCAGGAAAGAGACCCATGCCGACGAAAAGAAATCTCCCGATAGCGATTGCACGACTAACAGGAGGAGGTAGCAGAAGCTAGCGACACCGAAACCCACCTGGAGACGGAAGGCTACAAACGTGAGCAGCATGACGGCGGCCGTCCCCAGGGCACAGAGTGCCGTGGTTCGCCACCACTTGTGCGTCTTGAATCCTTGCATGATAGTCTTTGCCATCCTGGGTTCGCCCGGCCTGAGATCAGCCCGGGTCCCGATTCGCATTGCGAGCCGGACCGGGCTGGAGCTATTCAATAGACTCAGCCAACCTTTCCGGTTAGCGAGTCACGCTGGCGCTGGCTCGCGGCAATTCCGCCGCGGCAGGGGCATTCTTTGCCATTTGCTCCTGCGTTGCCGCCAATATGCGATCCGATTTTGCTTCTTCGCGAAATCCCTTCGCCAAATAGTCGTAATGTGCGGCGGTGGTCGGCGACATCATGTTCTTCGCCGTTGGGTTATGCCGGTAGCCTGCAGCGGCTTCTTCATATCCCGCGCCCAGAGAATCCAGCCGGTCTGCCTCGGACTCGTAATAGTGAGCGATCGTCAAATGATCCTGGGCCGACTTCGCTGTCAGCGTCAGGCGTTTGACTTCTTTCTTGGTGAGTTGATGCGGTTCAGGCGCAGGCACTCCAGCGCAATGCGATGAATACGCCCGCATGTTTTTTACCATGGGGCCGTTTTCGGTGCACGAGACGTCAGCCGCCCGGACAGTCGCAGCCGGTCCCAGCAGCAAACCGAACAGGGCGAAGGCACTCGCCGCCGTCCATTTTGTGAAATTTGCGTAATTCATGGTCGTAATTCTCCTTGCTGTGCGCGATGAACTTTCGATGCCGAGCCGCCGGACTTACGGGGTCATGCAGTGAAAGCCTCTTCGTTCACCCGGCCCGATCGGCAAATTGTGCCGCGGACCGTCTCGCAACAATTCGAGTGTGGAGCAGAACCTATGAAAAAGGCATAAAACGCCGCAGTAAATATCACAAGAATCCGGCCCAAAAGCTTTTATGACTTTTTCACAACTCTGGCGGAAAGATAGGGTGGCACGGTAGAGACGCGGGTAAAAAGGGGAGTCCCGGCGGAGAGCGCTAGAATGATGATGAGCGAAATTTGGGAGGAGCGGGTGCGAGATTCCAAGCGCAGGAGCTTCGTCAAACGCGTCGGCGTTGGCGCCGTTGCCGTCGCCCTGCTGACCTTCTTGTCCTATCGCGCGCACATCGACTTCCCGTCCGTCATCCCTTTATTTACGCTCCTGGTCGTGCTGCAGTCGCTTACGGGAGATTTCAAATCCTCCGCCGTCATCTCAGTACTCTCCGCCGGATGCATGGACTTTTTTTTCACGGAGCCTTTGTTCTCCTGGCGGATCGCCCACCCGTTGAATGCTTTGGCCCTGGTCGCTTTCATCTTCACGGCGCTGGTCATCACCAGCCTGGTGTCGCAGGTGCGTAAAGAGGCCACTTCGGCGATGTTGCAAAAGGACCGGCTGGATCGTCTCTACCAGCTTTCTCAGCAACTTCTCGCACTGGACCCGGAGGAGGCGAGCGGGGAACCGTTCCTGGATCCGTTTCATCGGCTCTTCGGAGTTACGGCACTCTGCCTGATCGATGCGGATACCGCCGAGTTGCAAGCCCTGGGCGACTCCAAGTTTGGTCTCGCCGCTAAGACTCGCGCAGCGTATATCCTGGGCAAGGAGTCGAATGATCCGGGCTCACCGATATTCGTACAGTGCCTTCGAGTCAGGGGCAAGGTGACGGGTGCGATCGGATTTGAAGGCCTGCAAGACGCCGCCGAAACCAGCGGCTCCCTGGCGGCTCTCACCACTACCTTTGTTGAAAGAACCAAGGCTTTTCGCAAGGCCAGCGTGGCTGCCGCGGCGGCACAAACCGCGGTCTACCGTTCGGCGCTGCTGGATGCTCTGGCACATGAGTTCAAAACTCCCTTGGCCACAATCCTTGCAGCCGCCGGAGGCCTGCGCGAGGCCGGACCCCTTGCCTCCGAGCAAGAGGAGATGGCCGACACCGTCGAAAATGAAGCCGCACGGCTAGGCAGCCTCACCTCGCGGCTGCTGCGCACAGCCCGCTTGGATAGCGAAGAAATCAGGCCGCGCATGGAATTGATCGACCTCACTTCTTTAATCGGTCACATCGCCACCCAGCACTCGGCCCGGTCTCCGGAGCGGCCCATTGTATTGACGAACCCGCACGAATCGGTCGAAGTGCAGGGAGATCCCGCATTGCTCCGGCTCACATTGAACCAGTTGATCGAGAACGCTTGCAAATATTCCAAACCAGGATCCCTCGTGACCATCGCCATTCAGCCAGAGGCGGAGTCAGTTGCCGTAAAGGTGTCCAACAGCGGAAGTTCCATTCCCTTAGATGAAAAGAGTCGAATTTTCGAGCGGTTTTATCGCGGCGCGGAAGCCAAGCGTTCCACATCGGGCTCCGGCTTAGGGCTGTTTGTCGCCCGCAAGATCGCCCTCGCCCACGGAGGCAATCTCGACCTGGAGACTGAGGACGGAGAGAGCGAAAGTATTACGTTTTGCCTGAAAATACCCAATTTGAAAGACGAGGCTCATCATGTCCTCACAGCCAAGTAGCGTGTTGGTGGTCGATGACGAACCTGCCCTGCGCAAAGCGCTCCGAACGTCTCTGATCGCGAGCGGCTTTGAAGTCGAAGAGGCGCGGGATGGCGAAGAAGCCCTGCTAACGGCTCGCCGCCATGCGTTTGATTTGGTCCTGCTGGACATCAATATGCCTGGCATTAACGGCATCGATGCCTGCCGGAAAATGCGCGGAATTTCACCCCGCGCCGGGATTGTCATGGTGACGGTCCGGGATTCCGAAGACGACAAGGTGCGCGCCTTGGAAGCCGGCGCCGACGACTATGTCACGAAGCCTTTCAAACTTCGAGAGCTTACCGCGCGCCTGCGCGCCGTCCTCCGCCGGACCCGCGTCGGCGAAGCCCCGCAACTGGCCGTCCTGCATGCCGGCAAATTGAAGATCGATCTGGAGCGCCGTCTACTGTGGCGTGGCGAAGAGGAAGTTCACCTTTCTCCGACAGAGTTCGATTTACTGGCATTTATGATGAAAAACATGGGAGCGCCCCTGACGCACATCAAGTTGCTTCGAACAATCTGGGGCCCCGAGTATGGCGGCGAATTGGAGTACTTGAGATCCTACGTCAGAATGCTACGGCGGAAAATCGAGGATGATCCCGCCAAGCCCGAATTTATCCTGACAGAACCGTGGGTCGGATATCGATTTCGCAATCCGTCCGATCCCGACTCTCCGCCCGCTGAGGGAGACGACTAGTCTCGATCTAGTCGATGCCTCACAATTCGGCTTAGCAGCGGCCTAGGCGCCGCTTTCCTTCATCTCTTGCCGTATGCCGTGAAGATGTAGTCCTTCGACGACACTATCGTATGGCACGCGAACCCGCACGTGACGACTCCAGTCGGATCGGGTTTGAACGTGTCCGACGCGGGTTCGTAGTCAAACGCGGCGTACGCCCATCCCTTCGTAGCCGGGAACTTCTTGCTGTTCTTCTCGATTAAGAAAACGTCTTGCAAGACGTCGGGCACGTTCACTGCAAAAGGAGCTTCCGTGCTCTTCTTAGGCTTCCATTCTATTTTTGCGATCTTGGAACCGTCCGGGAAAGTCTTCCCGTTGCCAGGAACTCCGGCCCGGTAGGCCGCGATCATGGTGGGATTCGGCGACCATCACCTTCAGCAAACTGTCGGTCTGGCTGACCGCCACCACCTGCCAGTTCTCGTACCCCTTGAAGTCGGAGAATGCGAGCCCATTTGGCACGCTTACCGTGTACTTATCCTGCGCCGCGATCGCCAGCGCCCCCAACCCAGTCAGCAATACTCCGACGAATCCACTGATCCAAATACTCTTACGTTTCATGCCTAATCTCCTTTGCCAAGCCTATATTCACTGCTGTTTACTGAGGTTACTGGCGGCCGCACGCTCGAGACCGCCAGTTTCGAATCGCGCGCCGATTATTTGATCCCCGCTGGAAGCTTGTTCACCACTGCCGCTCCAGCCTTGCTCACAACTTCGTCCTGCGAATCCGTGCCTCCCGAACAACCGATCGCACCGATAATCGCGCCCTGCTCGATCAGTGGAATGCCGCCGCGAGATGCAATCACGCCATCGAACGCCAGCAGGTAGTTGAGATGCATAAGCTGGATGCCATCCTCGAAGACCTTTGTTGGACGGCGGAAGGTCACGGCCGCGCGCGCCTTGTGTTCCGCAATTTGAATGGAGGCGAGCATCGCGCCATCCATTCGCTGGAACGCCACTAAGCTTCCGCCGGAATCCGCCACTGCCACATTCATTTTCCAGTTCCGCTTCTTAGCCTCCGCCACCGCCGCCTGAATAATGCTCTGGGCCCGGTCTAACGATATCGGCGGCCCATAGGGCACATCGAATGGAATTTCGTCTGGGATGGCATCCAGCGGATTCGACGGAGTCAGCCGTTCTTCAATGGCGATTTCTGTTTTGTTGATTGACATACATTTCCCTTCGTTGCGGCCTAGCGCCCGATCTGACCGAGGTAGTATCCGAGTCGATTTTCGACATCCCCCGGCTTATGAAAACCACGCGCGATCAGCGCCTTGATTCCTTCCTGAGCCGCCGGTCGACCCAGCGAAGCGATGCACGCATCCCACCCGGCGCCGAGCTCAACGTCCGGCGGCAGACTGGTGTTGACCAGCCGCTTAGTGTTCGCGATGGCCCATTTGTCGAACTTTGCGATGCGGGTCGCGAGCGCTTCGACGAACGCATCCAGCTCGGCGTCGGGCAGAGCCCGATTCACGTATCCGTACGCCTCCGCCTGCTCGCCCCTGATGTCTTCCGAGCTCAAGAGCACTTCAAGCGCACGGTTTCGCCCGATGAGTTGCGGCAGCCGTGCCATGGGACCGCCGCCGGCGACCATCCCCACGCCCACTTCCCACTGCGAGATGATGGCCTTCTCGCGGCTGGCGAAACTCATGTCGCAGGCCAGCGTAAGCTCGCTTCCGTTGCCTGTCGCCCGGCCGCGGATCAACGCGATGGACGCGACGGGAAGCCGGGTCAGCCGCACTAGAAAATCCGGCCACGGCGGCAAGCCGGTCGGGCCGGCCGGCATCGACGTCAGGTCTTCCAGCTTCGCCAGAAAATCGGAATGATTCAAGAAGTAGTCCTCGACCGCGCTCTCGAAGACCACCACCCTGACCTGCTCGTCGGTCTCCAGAGCGTTCATCACTTCCTGGAAGTTGCGGACCATCTCCGGCCCCATCACGTTGATCGGCGGGTTGTCGATCGTGACCCGCCAATAGGCAGGCGAGCGCTTGGACAAGCGGACCTGTGCCGATTTCATCGCCGCATTTGCAGTTGTCATAATTTCTCCTTAGCTTCGAGGCTCGCGCGCCCCACGCTTCGAACTTAGTAGTGCAACGCGGATGCCGTTGCTAAGGTCTTGAAATGGCGTCGAGTTTGCAAAATGCGGCCAGCGGTTGACGACGGTTCGAGTCGGCAGACCGACGCCGGGTAGTTGGATAGATGTGTTCTCGCGGCTCTCGCACCTGGCGAATCAGATCAGGCGGATTCAGCCATGGAACGCGCCGTAGCGGTCTCTTGACCTGCGAGGCTCACCGCATCTCCCACTCGAAGCAATCCCGATCGGGAGACAGTCGCGTAGACCCCCAGGCAGCCGCGATGATGTTTCGCGGCAGTCCGCAGGATACTCAAATCGCGCGGGAGTTCTTGTTGGGCAAGCGTTGAGGTCACGCACCAAATCGTAGGCTGGAAGCTGTCGACCTTCACTGCTCCACCGATGTTGAGGGCGCCCCCCAGCCAGGAGTCCTCCACAAAGCCGCCCCATTCGGCCTCCGACTCGATATAGATGTTCGGCCGGAACCGTCGCCGGTCAATCTGCGCGGTGCCGCCTTGCAGCTTGCGAAGGTGGTCTACGGAGCCGCTGGCCAATATGAACACCGCGCCAATCTCAAAGAACGTGCCCGTCATCAGTTGGAAATAATCGGGCATGGATTCCGGCGTCCAGTCGGCTTTCATCTGATTCACCGGTACATCGCCGAACACCGTGTCGCGGTCGATGCCCGTCTTTTCGTCACTCGCCGGCTGATTCTCCAGGAGCACGCTGTGTCCGAGCAAATCTGAGATGATCGCCGACGCATCCGGATCTTCCGGCGCGATCGTTCGCCCGTCCGGCAAACTGATCTCGATACGTCCCGGCGCCGCGAATGTTGGTTCTACTTCATACCGGGCCTGGAATGCGAGCAACTGCGGGAACCTCTTGGCACTGGCGATCCGCCCGGTCGCAGTCTCGCGAAGTGCCCACACCCGATCCCCCAAGGCCCCGCGCGGAGTGACTGGTATCTGGTCTCTGCGCTCTCCCAGCATTGATTTCACGGGATAACGCCACAACTCAGCCAGGCGGCCTACGAAGTGTTCCGGCATACCAACCTCCCGTCCTCAATCGATCCGCTAAATGGAATCGTCTACCTCTGAAGTGGCGTTCTGCGATCCAGTCCAGTTACTACCCCAAGTCTTGTATAGTTTGTTCAGAAAATCATCCCAGGCATCAGCAGAACGTGAGCCAGGATAGGGTTCCGGGCGGATCGGTTTTTCTGAACTCCACACGATTTCGAACTGCCCACCCTCGACGATTCTGCCCAGGCGCACCGTCTTCCAGGTGTGCTGATTCTCGGCGTCGATTCGAACCAGTCCGCCAGGAGCTTCAAAGCTTTGGTTCGGTAGCGCCTGGCGGACCGACCGCACGTCCTCAGGATCGGCCGCGTGCGCGGCTTGCGCCCACAGGTGCACTCCCGAGTATCCGGCCTCCATGGTATCCGCCACCACGCGCTGGCGGCCGTAACGGGAACGAAACCTTTTTATGAATGCGTGGTTCTCCGGGCGGTCCAGGCTCTGAAAGTAATTCCAGGCCGCGTAGTCGCCCACGATTTCGCGCGCCGACAGACTCAGGAGTTCGATTTCGCCGACACTGAAATAAACCGTCGGGATTTTCTCGGGCGTGATTCCCGCGGCGCGCAGCAAGCGCGTGTAGAACAGGTTCATATCGCCGACCAGCGAATTGAAAATCAGATCGGGCTCGGTTTGTACGATCCTGCGAACCACTCGCGTCACTTCAGTGCTATCCGGGAGCACATATTCTTCTCCCACGATCTCGCCGCCACAGGCTTCCACTTCGTCCCGGATGATCGCATTCGCCGCCCTCGAATAGACCGAGTTCCAGCCCACCAAAAAGAAGCGTTTTTTGCGCAGGAACCCTACCGACCAGCTAACGGCGGGAATGATTTGTTGATTCGGCGCGGCGCCGGTGTAGAAGATATTGGGACACTGTTCCATGCCCTCGTACTGCGTGGGGTAAAGCAGCAGGTGATCCCGCTGCTCCACGATCGGCAGCACCGACTTACGGCTGGCGGAGGTCCAACAGCCAAAGATCACGCAAACTTTCGACTCGGCGATCAGCGCCGCAGCCTGACGGGCGAATGCTCGCTCATCCGACGCGCCGTCGAGCACCACGGGCTGAATTTCACGGCCTGAAATTCCGCCGCGTTCATTGATTTCCTCGATGGCCAGCAGAGTGGCATCGACCACCGGGCTTTCCGTCAGCGCCATGGTGCCGGTCATCGAATGCAGGATTCCCACCCGCAGCTCTGGTTGACCCTTCGCCGCTTTGCGCTTCGCGGGCGGCGTTTGCGGGGAAGACTCGTCGGTTACGGGAAGCAGGAAACGGTAGCCGCGCGCTGGAATCGTCTCGATGTAGCGGGGCTTCTTGGCATCGTCATCCAGCACGTCGCGCAATTCGCGGATGTATCCTCTGAGCAACTCATCACTTACGCTGGCGCCACCCCAGACGCTGTCGAGCAGTTCCCGTTTGGTCACCAAACGCTGGGTATTTTGCACCAGGTACAGCAAAACTTCAAATGTTTTCGGACGCAGGTTCAGAAGGTTCGAATCGCGCCAAAGCTGCTCATTCGCGACGTCCAGCCGAAATGGTGGGAATACAAAGATAGCCCGCGATGCCACTGTGCCCCAAATGGCCTTCGTGGGCCAGTCCTCTGTTTGATATTAACGAATGTTTGATATTAACGAAAGTTCTACGGAAGTTCCACGCTGCATCTATGGCTCCAAACGGACTTCAAGCCTATTGTGGTTACGTGCTGAACGGAAAAGGCGGCAAGGGGTCCAAAAAAAAACGGAAGGAAGAGATTGCGAAATCCGATCCGGCTCCGAAGAACCTGCCGGATTGGGTCTTCGTGGTTCAGTTTCGCGACCCCGCACAACCGGGGTCAGCCCGTTTCAGCGGACGAGCCGAGCATGTAATGTCCGGGCAGAGCACGGCCTTCGAAAAATCCGAAGAACTGATCGATTTTTTCGGGCGAGTCATGAGTCAACTCAAGCCATGATCCTAAAAGGGTACATGGCAAGGATCACAAAAATTCAGCGCTGCGCAGCGCGCAGCGGGTACCGCGCCGGGGAAAGCGCGCTCTCATTTCTGTCGTAAACGCGGAACAAAATCTCACATTCATCAAGGAGTAACGCGACAATGACTAATCTAGATTTGATCGGATCCAGTCCGAAGTTCCGGGCATTGCTGACAGAAGTGGCGCGGGTCGCACCCGTCGATTCTGCGGTCTTGATCCAGGGCGAAACCGGCACTGGAAAAGAAGTGGTCGCAAGAGCCATCCATCAGGCCAGCCCTCGCCGCAACCACCGTTTTGTCGCCCTCAACTGTGCGGCGATTCCGAGCGCTTTGTTGGAGAGCGAACTGTTCGGCCACGAAAAAGGCGCTTTCACGGGCGCGTGGGCGCAAGCCAAAGGGCGATTTGAGATGGCGGATGGCGGCACGCTCTTTCTGGACGAGATTGGTGACATGCCCTTGGAGCTTCAACCCAAACTGTTGCGCGCCCTGCAAGAGCGAGAGTTCGAGCGATTGGGTAGCGCCCAAACCGTCCGCGTGAACGTGCGGGTGGTGGCGGCGACCAATCAGGATCTCGGGCAACTGGTGGCCAAGAGACTGTTCCGCGCAGATCTGTTCTACCGTCTGAACGTGATTCCAATCTGCCTGCCT
>CAVVZG010000014.1:0-11886 GCA_963752205.1 Bryobacterales bacterium
CTGGAACAACAAAAACGCGCTCAGAAAAATGGTGAGAGGGATCACAAGGCTCCAACCACGTCGCGAATCTGCTCGATCGCCCACTCGGCTTCGGCGTCCGTGATGGCGTAGGGCGGCATGAAGTAGACAATGTTTCCCAAAGGCCGCAACAACAAATCGCGTTCGAGAAACGCCGCGCGGAGTCGCGGGCCCATATCCGCCAAATACCCGCTATCGCCTTCCAGTTCCACCACGCCCACGCCGCCGATCACGCGGACATCCCCCACGTGGCCGAGCGATCGCAACGGTTCCAGCCCCTCGCGCATTTGCGTTTCGAGACGCCCCACCCGCGCCAGCACATCGGTCTCGCGAAACAAATTCAAACTAGCGATCGCCACCGCGCACGCTAGCGGATTCGCCGTGTACGAATGCCCATGAAAAAACGCCTGCCCGCGGTCGGTGCTGAGAAACGCTTCGTAAATCTCCTCGGTGGCGGCGGTCACACCCATCGGCAGATAGCCCGCCGTCAAAGCCTTCGACAAACACAGGATGTCGGGCTTCACTCCCGCGTGTTCACAAGCAAACATGCGCCCCGTGCGGCCGAAGCCCGTGAGGACTTCGTCGGCGATCATCAGAACCCCGTAACGGTCACACAACCGCCGCACGCCGGACAGGAACTCAGCGGGCCACACGACCATGCCGCCCGCGCCTTGCAGCATCGGCTCCACCAGCACCGCGGCCGTCCGCTCGCCCTCCTCTTCGAGGCGCCGCTCCAGATCTCCCAGACAATCAATCTGGCACGTCGCCCGCTTCAACCCCAGCGGACACCGGTAACAATACGGCGAATGCGCGCGCGCCACCGGAAACAGCAGCGGGGTGAAGGCGCGGGTGAATAGCGAGTCCTCGCTTGCCGACATTGCACCGACCGTGTCGCCGTGATACGCATGATGCAGCGTGATCAGCCCCGTGCGCTGCGGCTCCCCGAGATTCCGCCAGTACTGCACCGCCATCTTGATCGCAGCCTCGACCGCAGTCGACCCATTGTCGGAATAAAAAATCCGGTTGAGCCCGGCGGGCATCACCTCCACCAGCCGCTCCGCCAGTTCGACAGCCGGCTTATGCGTACACCCCGCGAAGATCACCTGTTCGATCTCGCGAGCCTGCGCCGCCAGCGCCGCATTCAGCTTGGGATGCGAGTGCCCATGAATATTCACCCACCACGACGAAATTCCGTCCAGAATCTTGCGCCCGTCTTCCGTGTAAAGGTACACGCCCTCGCCGCGCACAATCGGCAGCAGCGGAGGCTGCGTCAGCATCTGCGTGTAGGGGTGCCAGACGTGCGCCCGGTCGCGATCGGTCAGACTCATCGCAGCCACTCCAGCAAGCGCCCCTGCGGATCCAGATGCTTCGCGCTCCACGCTCCCAGCGCCCCCGCATCGAGCGGCGCCAGCAGCGGCATCTCCGCAATCACCGGCACGCGGCCGTATTGCTCGATAGCGGCGCGATTCTCCGCATTTGGCTCGCCGATCATCAACACGCCCGCCACCCGCACCCAACGCGTTTGCAGAGCCTCCAGCGTCAGGAGCGTGTGGTTAATCGTGCCCAGCCCGGAGCGCGCCACCACCACGACCGGCAGCGAAAGATACGCGATCCAATCCGCCATGGTCTGCCACTCGTTGATCGGAACCAGCAGTCCTCCTGCGCCTTCGACGATCCAGCTCGTGTCCGGTTCGTCCGGCAGCAGCGCGCGCAATTCCGCCAGGTCGATCCGCGTCCCCGCCCAGCGCGCGGCGAGGTGCGGCGAAACGGGTTTCTCCAAGCGCACGCCAGCTTCGAAAATCTCCTGCGCGGTCGCCGTACCCAGCCGCCGCACCGTCGCGGTGTCGTCATCTATTTCGATACCGGTCTGAATCGGCTTCCAATACCGCAGCGGCGCGACGCCGCGAAAACGCTGCAGCAACGCCGCCGCCGCCACAGTTTTGCCGACGCCGGTATCCGTGCCCGTGACGAATAACCCCTTCATGCTTTAATCGCGACTTCGAGCGCGGCGACAAACCGGTCGAGCACCTCTTCGCTCACCCCTTCGTTCACAGCCACCCGCAACCGCGCAGTCCCTGCCGGCACCGTAGGTGGACGAATCGCCCGTACATCGAACCCGGCGGCCTGCAATTCTCCCGCGACGGCGACCGCCCGTTCATTCTCTCCGATGATCACCGGAATAATCGGCGAATCCCCTTCGAGCCCCAGCCTCTCTCGCAGGTAGCGAGCCCGCCCCAACAGCCGCTCCCGCCGCTCAGGCTCGTTTGTGATAACTTCCAAACTGGCCGCCAGCGCCGCCGCAATCGCCGGCGGAGCCGCCGTCGAAAAAATAAACGGGCGCGCGCGCTGGATCAGCGATTCAATGGCATCCCCGGACCCCGCCACGAACGCCCCGCCCACCCCCATCGCCTTGCCCGCCGTGTTGATGGATAAGAAAACCTCGCCCGCCAGTCCCTCGCCGTGCTCACCGTAGACCCCGACAGCGTGCGCTTCGTCTACAATCAGCGCCGCCCCAGTGCTCCCGCACAGCGCAGCATATTCCGTGAGCGGCGCCCGGTCGCCATCCATGCTGAACAACGACTCGACGACCACGAATTTCTGCCCCTCGCCGATGTCCTCACGCAGCGCCTTTTCCAGCGCCGCCACATCGTTGTGAGGAAACACCACCCGCCGCGCCCGCGACAAACGCGCCCCATCGATCAGACTCGCATGATTCCGCTCATCCGAAAAAATCACATCGCCCGCTTCGGGAAACGTCGTCAACACCGCCATGTTTGCCAAGTAGCCGCTCGAAAAGTACAGGCTCCGCTCCGTCCCCTTGAAACTCGCGAATTTTTCCTCCACGCAAGAGAAACCGGTACGCTCCCCGCGCAATAATCGCGACCCGGTGCTGCCCACGCCCTCCACCATGACGGCGTCCGCCATCCGCTGTTTTAAAGCCGGATGATTCGCCAGACCCAAATAGTCGTTAGAGCAAAGATCGATTCCCGACGGCGGCCGCAGCATTCGCCGCAAGCCGGCTTCGTCGATGGCGGCCAGCCGTTCCCGCAGACGCGAGGCCAGCGCATCAGGCATGAACTTGGATATCCGCAGGCATGAGCCGCATGCCGAGCTTGTCGAACAACTGCCGGTCCACGTTGGCCTCCGGATTCGGCGTCGTCAGCAGCTTATCGCCCATGAAGATCGAGTTCGCGCCGGCCAGAAAGCACAGCGCCTGCGCCTCATCAGTCAGCGACATCCGCCCCGCGCTCAGCCGCACCATCGAAGCCGGCATCAGGATGCGCGCGGTAGCGATCATGCGCACCAGTTCCAACGGGTCTTCCGCGCGCTGTTTCGCCAGCGGAGTTCCCTCCACGCGCACCAGCATGTTCACCGGTACGCTTTCCGGATGCGGGTCCAGCGTCGAAAGCTCGCGCAGCAACCCGTAGCGTTCCTGCCGGCTCTCGCCCATCCCAATGATGCCGCCGCAGCACACTGTCACGCCGGAGCGCCGCACGCGAGCGAGCGTCGCCAGCCGGTCTTCGTAAGTGCGCGTGCTGATAATCTCGCCGTAGAATTCCGACGACGTATCCAGATTGTGGTTGTAAGCCGTGAGCCCCGCCTCCGCCAGCGCCACGGCTTGTTCGTCGGTCAACATGCCCAACGTGCAGCAGGCTTCCATCCCCAACGCCCGCACCCCGCGCACCATGTCGAGCACCCGCTCGAACTGCTCGCCCTTGGGAATGTCGCGCCACGCCGCGCCCATGCAAAAGCGCGTCGCGCCCTGTGCTTTTGCATTGCCCGCCGCCTCCAGAGCCGCCTCCACGCTCACCAGCCCTTCCCGCTCGACGCCGGTTTTGTAATGCGCCGATTGCGGACAGTAGGCGCAATCCTCCGGACACCCCCCGGTCTTGATGCTCAACAGCACGCATCCCTGTACCTCGTCCGTGCGGTGGTGGGCACGATGCACCGTCTGCGCGCGAAAAATCAAGTCCGGCAGAGGCGCCGAGTAGATGGCTTCGATCTCAGCCAGGGTCCAATTGTGCCGAAGACCGGCAGGAGAGGGCGTAGGGGATTCCAAGTTTTCATTTTAGCGCCGCTCCGGCCGGCGCCGCCCGCTACTCCACGCGCAACCCGAATTCGCGCCGCAATTTGTCGTCCGCATAGAGCCGCACCCAATATGCCCCCGCCGCGAGTCGAACGGTCACGCGCGCCGAAAGACTCTGCGGTTGGACCTGCGCCGCTCCGCTCCACAGCCGGTCTCCGCTGGGACTCACCACCTCCAGCCGGTAGATCAGCGCCGGCGGCAGGTCCGTTCGATCCACGGTCAGTTCTAAAGGACGGCCCAAAGGCGCGCGCGCTACGCCATCCCCGTCGCCCCCCCGTAATGCCGTCAAATTGACCGCCGTCACTGGAGAGGCAGACGCCGCCGCGAAGCGCCAGCCTATAGTAACGCCAACCAGCAAGAACATTACGGCGGCAGCGAACAGGATCGGGATACCAGGAATTGCAAAGCGGGGGAAGGAGCGGGTGTCTGCACGCTCCCTTTCTATTGCCGCGATCCCGGCTTTCATGAGCGCCGTGTATTCATCCACCGCCAAGAGCCTGTCTTGGCACAGTGTGCAATCGAGCAGATGCTCCTCAAGCGGTGCCAGCGCAGGTTCCAAAACACGTCCAAACGAGTACTCCTCCAAAAGGTCCTCCGTCGGATGAACGGGGACCGAGGGCAAAGTGTCCAGCGACATCGCTTTCCTCCACGAACCGAATCTGTACCGCGGCGACGCATGGTCCGAACCGGAACGGCGCCAATCCGGCACTCTGTTCCTTAGTGGGACGCGCCCGCCGAAGTTCTCATGCAAATCGCTGTTAAAGCGCCTTGAGCCAGTCTTTTTTTGCCCAGTTCCCCAAAACGGGACTTGGCGCGCGATTTTAGCAAGCGAAACTGGGTTTCGGTAAGCGTCATTTCGGTACAAATTTCCTCCTGGGTCTCCTCCTCCAGGTAGAAGCGGGTCAGGATCTCGCGGTCCCGGCTGGTCAATTCGGAGAGCACTTTGCGGATCATATCCCCCTTCTGGTGGAAAATCGCCGCCTCTTCCGGGTTGCCATGCGGGTCCGCGACGCGCGAACTGGCGTCCAGATCCAGTTGTTCCCGCCGCGTCTGCACCGCTTTGTCAATGTGAGAAGCTACTTGGCGCCGAACGATCGTCCGCACAAATCCCATCAGGCGTTCCGGTTCCCGCAGCTCGCCGCGGCGTATCGCCTGCACTACTACTACAAAGGTGTCGTGAACCCGGTCATCCAGATCCTGCTGCCCCAACTGTCGGCACAGATAAAAGCGGACGCCTTTGGAAAACAGGTGATACAACTCCGCCATGCCGTCCGTCTGGCTCGTGCGGATTCGCCCCACCAGTTTGACCCAACCCGCATAGACCTCGGAGTTCTCAGCCAGTCGCCTGACTAGGTCGGGGCTTACGCGGCGAGCCCCAGCGCCGGCCGCTACCGCCAGCGACAGTTCCGTTTCTACGGCCGATTCGTCCGGCGGCGGACGATTGCTTCCGGCGGGATCTGGAGAGAGCATTTTAGTGGGTTCCTCCCGTGACTTGATAGGAAGCCCAGGAGGCTGGCGCTGCGCGCCCAGTTCTGGAGTGGGCCACTTCCCTCTGGCTGAGTTGCAGCGCTTCGGCTGCCGAATGATTCTGCAAATAAAAATAGAACCGCGCGAACATCCCGCCCGAATTGTCTTCGACCGGCCATGCGGTGGAGATCACTGTGCTGGCTCCGGCCATCAGCCAGGCGCGCGTTAGTCCCAGGAGCCCGGCTCCCGCGCGCGCCTCTCCCGCATTGGCAGCGCAGCCAGTCATCACCACGAGTGCGCCGGGAGTGCGCAGCCTGGCTACTTCCGAAGTAGTGAGGAATTCAGGCTGGGCGATAGAGGGTCCCATGCCGAAAGCGATCAAGCCTTGTTCGCGATTGGCAGTGGGAAAAAGGACATGCGTCGCCAGATGGATCACCGCAGGCCGCGCCTCTAATTCTCTTAAAAAGCTGTCGCGGCGCGCCCGCGTTCCTTCAAGCAGAAGCGAAGTGCCGCCACGTTGGCCCCACACAGCGGAGCTTGCTTCAATCTCCAACCCGCTGCCCACCAGGCGCTGCAACTGTCCGCTGGCCCGGCCATTCAAGACCCGTCCCCGCCAGCGAGGATCAGCCTGGTTATAGATGGGATCGCCCACTCCCAGAAATTCACCGCGCCCATGATGACCAGCCTGAATTTCAGGGTCCGCGGACGCGCTCAGCAGCAGCGCCCCCGGAACGGTTTGCAAAGAATGCCGCTCCACTAGATACTCCGTGTTGCCGCCCCGCTGCTCGGTCACTAACGCAGCAAAAGGGATGTCAAAGAGCGCACCGTCCAGCGAAAGTAACCACGCTGGTTTTCGGCGTTTCCCGCGAACCCAGTTGCCCGAACAATTGCCGGTACAACTCGAGCCCTCGCTGGGCGGCTTCCGGGCCCCCGGCTGGAAACGCCTCGCGAAAAAGCTGCACGGCTTTCGCGATATCCTGCTCCCCCGCCAGCCGGTACAACCGCATTGAACTCCGGCCGACAGCCCACAGGTAAGACTCCTTTTCCCCTAACTCAAAGCTGAGGACTAATTCGGAGTCTCTTAATCCTTCCTGAAAATGATTAAGTGAATTCCGGCTGTGAATATTCTCCACTTTCTTCGCTTCAAGGCCTGTACCGGCTTGCGCTTCCATTTCGGTAAGTCTCGAGAGGAGACGGTTTTCCCCGGCGGTGTTCGGTTCCCGCGTGCGTAACTGGGCCAGTGTCTCCCAATATTCCGCAGGCAGCTTTTCCCGCCAAACCCCCGCCAATGCGAGACTTTCGCGAAGGCTGGACGCGCGATTCAGTTCCACCGCCTCCCACGCTTTCGCAGCCCAAACAGCATTCCCGTATTGGAACGCTTGCGCCGCTGCCAGCTGGATGAACGAATGAAAGATCTCCCGTTCGAGGGCGATGTTAGTGCTGGTGAGTGCGGATTGCGCCGGCAGTACCTCCAGACGCCACCGCGCCACGGCATCCAAGGCTAAGGAAAAGTCTTGCAGCGCCGCGTCATTCTTTCCGCGAGCTAGCCGTACTCGCCCCCTTTGGTGTAGCAGGACATACTCGGCTTCCGCCGGCGCCCCACGGTGAGACGCATCTAGCGCCCACTGAGTCAAACGCTCCGCCGCCAATAAATCTCCGCACGCCAAAGCCAGCGCTCCCAGTCGCCCAAAAGACAGGCCAACTTCACCGGCGCGGAAAAAACGTCGTAAACGAAAAGCCTCCAGAAATGCGGCTTTGGCTTCCGGCAGGCGCCCGGAGCCAAGCTGTTCTTCGCCCAGCAAATCCCAAGCCAGCGCTTCCATCGCCACGTCATCCCGCGCCCGCGCCGCCTCGATCCCCGCCGAGAAGAATGCGCGTGCTTCACCGTCGCCCTGCAAAGCATGGATTCGGCCAAGCTGCATCAGCAAAGGTGCTTTGAAGTAAGCCGCATGCGCATCCACCAGCCCCGCTTCGCGTAGCCCATCCTCGGCAGCGCGCGTGGCCGCCCGAAGATCCCACATCTGCAAGTACAAGCTCGATAGATTGACGTCGATGCCTCCCAGATCCGCGTGGTCTGCGAGTCGCGAAGCCAAATCGCGCGCCTTTAAGTAGGACCCCAGAGCCGCGCGATACTCCAGCGCAAACGCCTGGCTGCCGCCCACAGTCATCAGGAAGCGCACCGCGGCTAGTTGATCACCCCGCCGCACGGCTTCCTGGTAGCCTTCCTGATACAAACTCTCGGCCGCGCGAAAATCACCGGCTTTACGCAGGCGTAGCGCGCGTTGTTGGATTTGCAGGGAGGCCTGATCCCACCAAGGGCTAGAGTCAGGCAATCTAGGCGGGATGACCGTCGGGGTGCGTGATCCCGTCATCCACAGCGTGAGAATCAGGCAAAGGCATCTCCCGAAGGCAGCCATTTGCTTAGTTCTACAGGCTTACTACCGCCTATGCTACCAGAGAGCCGACGGGAAACCAATGGTACTGATCATCGCACGGAGCGCCGCCACCCGGCGACGCCCCGTTGCGCCAGCCTAATTACCGACTGGAGACGGAGGAAATACAACGATCATAATTGCGATACCCCTTTCTGGCCTGACAATAGTCGAGCAGACGGGCTCGAGCAGTAAAGTGAAACCGCCAAGTAATGCTCGCCACTCAGCCAGAACCGCGCGCACGAACCGTTACCGCCAATGCAGGGAGCCTCCGGTCCGCGTTCGACCTCCGGTCGAACATGCTTCTGAGCGCGCAGGTGTACTGTTAAGGTATGGACAAGCGATTAGCCAAGCGCCACAAACGCCAAGTAGAACGCGCGCGCGAAAAAGTGAAACTCTCCGAGCCCGACGTCCGCACTCCCGAACAAATCGAAGCCGCCAAAGAAGCGAGCCGTCCCGACCTCAGCCGCGGCAATCAGCCCAAAGTGGCCGCCAGCGGCCGCTCCTTCCGCAATCGCCTGGCCACCGCCATCGGCGGCGCCGCCAAAACCGACGGTTAGGATCACGTGCTATTTTCCAAGCGCTGCCCCAATTGCCGATCGGTCGATTTCCGGGGCGTAGGCGCGCGCAACGCCATGGAAAAAGCCATCCACTGGTTCCTGCTCCCCTACCGCTGCTCACTCTGCGGACGCCACTTTTTCCTGATGCGATGGCTGACTGTCTGAGTCCTGAAGGCCTCACCGCCGAGCACCTCTCGATCGCCCGCACCGCGCAAGACTTCTGGACCGCAGAAGTCGCGCCCCACTTGCCCGCCATCCACCGCCAAGACCCCGGCGTGCTGTTGAAGGTCCTCCGCAAGTCTGCTGACGTCGGTTTCACCGGAATCTCCATCCCCGAACGCTTCGGCGGCATGGAACTCGATCTCGCCTCCGTGATGATCGTAGAAGAATGCTTCGCCCGCGACGCGTCGTATCTAGTGACCCACGGTGCGCAAGCCGGCATCGGCGCGCTGCCCCTTATCTACTTCGGCACCGAAGAACAAAAGTCCAAATACCTGCCAAAGCTAGCCGACGCCAGCATGATCGCCGCCTACGCGTTGACTGAGCCCCAAGCCGGCACGGACGCCATGGCCATCCGCACCCGCGCCGATCTCAGCCCCGACGGAAAACACTACATCCTGAACGGTCAAAAGATGTGGATCACCAACGGCGGCATCGCTGGCCTTTACACCGTCTTCGCCAAAGTGGGCGGCGAGAAATTCACTGCATTCCTGGTCGAGCGCGCCTATCCCGGCGTGACCCCCGGCGCCGAAGAACACAAGATGGGATTACACGGCAGCTCCACCACAGCCTTGTATTTAGACAACGTAGCCGTCCCTGTAGAGAACGTTCTAGGAGAGGTAGGCCGCGGCCACATCATCGCCTTCAACGTCCTGAACATCGGACGCCTGAAAATCGGCCCCTACGCCGCCGGCGCATCGAAAGAGGTGCTGGCTCTGAGCCTGGCCTACGCACGCGAACGCAAAGCCTTCGGCACGACCATCTCCGAATTCGGCGCCATCCAACACAAACTAGCCGAAATGGCCGTGCGCATTTTCGCCGTCGAATCCATGTACTGGCGCGTAGTTGGCCAGATTCAACGAGGCAGCGCCATCAAGGATCTGGCGCAAGAATGTTCGATCGTGAAAGTGTACGCGTCTGAGGCCGTCGGCTACGTCGTCGATGAAGGAGTCCAAATCCACGGCGGCTACGGCTACCACCAGGATTACGCCGTTGAACGCTTTTACCGCGATGCCCGCATCTTCCGCATTTTCGAAGGCACCAACGAAATCAACCGCGTCCTCATCGCCCGCGCCCACCCCGACTTCGACAAACAACAAGAAGCAGAAATGGCGCTCGCCGACATCGCGATCCAAACCTTCGCCCTCGAATCTGTCGAGTTGCGCGCGAAGAAACTCGGAGCCCACGCACAGGACATGTGCGCCCTCGTGCGCCACCAAGCGGAAGAGCGCATAGAATCCGCCACTCGTGAAGTCTACGCCGCCCGCGGGTTAGAGCCGCCCGTTCGCCCCGCCGCACCCGTCGACGCCATCGCCCTGCGCCGCAAAATCGCGCGCCGCGTGCTAGACGCCGGCCGCTACGTAGTCTGATTCTTCAGCCCAAACAAACGCACGGCATTGTCTTTGAGAATCATCGGCCGCACTTCATCCTTAATCCCAATGCTCTCGAAATCCTTCAGCCAACGATCCGGCGTAATCACCGGGAAATCCGACCCAAACAACATCTTGTCCTTCAGCAGCGTATTCGCATACTGAATCAGCAGCGGCGAAAAATATTTCGGAGACCATCCCGAAAGATCGATATAAACCTGCGGCTTATGTAGGCACACCGAAATCGCCTCGTCCTGCCAAGGGAATGACGGGTGCGCCATAATCATCGGCATATCCGGGAAATCCACGGCGATGTCATCGAGGTAAATCGGATTCCCATACTTCTGCCGTACCCCTCCGCCGCCGCGCACGCGCGTCCCGATCCCGCTATGCCCGGTGTGAAACAGCGCTGGCAATCCGGACTCCGCGATCACTTCATACAGCGGATAAGCCATCCGGTCATTCGCAAAAAACTCCTGCAACGGCGGATGAAATTTGAATCCGCAGATCGCGCCCCCAGCCACCAATCGTTTCGCTTCCTCCACGGCCTCTTTGCCGCGATGCGGATTAATGCTGGCGAACGGAATCAAAACGTCGGGACTAGCCGCCGCAATCTCCGCGACCTTGTCGTTGCCCAGGAAAGGCGCGCCCGACAAATACTCATCCACCGAAAAAATCACCGCCGCCATCTTGCGCTCGCGGTAATAGGCGCCCAAAACCTCGGATCCCTTGTCCGCCATATCCGCGCCAAAATATTTCGACGCCGATTGCCCGAAGGTGCTGCCATCCTGCTTTTTCTCCACCGTCATCGCGTGGACATGAACATCGATAGCCACCAAATCGGCGGCGTTAATGCGCTTGGTTCTCTCTGCAATCGTCATAGTTTCCTAATCCGCGCGAATCACCCGCGCCGAATCCGTGTACAACTCTTCCACCACCTCAGACCGATTCTCCAGCACCGCGCGCTGACTGATCGATCCCTTATCCGTCAACTCATGCGCGTCAATCGAAGGCGGAGTGTCCAGCAAAATGATAGCCGCCACGCGCGTCGACAACCCCGTACTCTTCGCTGCAAACGACTTCAGCAACTCCCCGAACTTCGCCCGCAGCGCAGCCTTATCGAACTCGCGGCAAGCGTTGCCATCGGGGAACACCATTGCCGTCACGCATCCGCGGTCGCGCCCCGCGATCACAACTTCTTTCGCGTAAGGCACGAAGTGCGCCAGGAACGCGCTGCGCAGCGGACCCGTGCTGACCCACGTCCCGGTATTGAGCTTAAAATCCTCCGCCACGCGCCCATCGAAAAGAAACCCACGCGCGGGATTGCCTTCCTCGATGTAGCGCAGCGCATCGCCCATCTTGTAAAACCCTTCTTCGTCGAAAGCCGCCGCCGTAAGCTCCGGCTGCCGCCAATATCCCGGCGTGATGCTAGGCCCCTTCACTCGCGCCTCCAACTTCCCCAGCACCGGCGCCAATTTCAGCGTGACTCCTGGAGCCGGCAGCCCCACCTCTCCCGCGCGCGCCGCCTCCCGCCCCACCCACATCGCATAGGGGGCGGTCTCCGTCGACCCCAAGCCCGTCAGCATCAGCAGGCGCTCGCCCACCACATCCAGCGCGATGTTTTCCAAATCTTCCCAAGTCTTCTGCGACAACCCCGCCGCCGCATAAAACATCACCCTCAAATGACTGAAGTAGTGCTTCGCAAACTCGCGATCCTTCCGCAAATACGGCAC
>CAVVZG010000015.1:0-18808 GCA_963752205.1 Bryobacterales bacterium
AGGATCGGAGACCGGGGAGTGGGAAATGGATGAGGTCGTCATGGCGGAAGGGGAGCCAGCGAGCGATGCGCGAGGCCTCTCCGGGGAATGCCGACCGCAACTAGCGAGCCGATGGACCAGAGCGCTTCACCGAAGTAGAACGGAACACGCCCATACGTCAGTAGGAATGATACGAGGAGCGGCAGGCTGACCGTCACACCGAGGACTACGGCCATCACAAGGTCATCCAAGTCGACATCCCTGCCACTGAGCGCGCCGTACGCCGTAGCGAGCGCCAATGAAAACGTCGCGCCGAGCCCTACCGCAAAATTTCCCATCACGCCGACCACAGCGCCGAGCGCCATTCCAAATGCCACCATTCCGAGCGCCGTGTTTCCTACCACGCTAAAGGTCACACCGAACACTACGCCGACCACCATGCCTAGCGACATGTCAACCGTGATGGCGAACGCTATGCCAAACGCAACGCCCAGTACCACGCCTCCCCAGGTCACGCCTAGACCCATCGTCGCCAGAAGACCTACGGTAGCGACCGTGAGGATAGGCGTTCCCCAAAGGAACAGGTTCGCGAGGCTACCCATCAATCGACGGACCGATGGGTCTCTCGTGTTCCACATGCGGCGAAGCGTCCAGTGCGAAGGGTCCTCCTCCAGCCCCCACGCCTGAAGCATCCGACGCCATTGCGTCGGTTGCATGAACAGCAACCACCCCAGCCGCAGCACCCCCGGCACCTCGGGCATCGCCGCCTTTCCACCTTATCCACCTCCTGCTCACCGACATCTCTCACGAACTCCCGCCACACCTTCCCGCCCAGCACCAACCTCCCCCCGTCCCCCTCCGCCATGAACCCATTATCCGCCAGCCTCCTCGCCGCCCGCCTCTCCCCGTCCCCGAGCTCCCCCTCCTCAATCCCATCCCCCACCGCCCTCTTCAGCAGCCCCCGCTCCCCCTCCGACAGCCCACCCCACCACTGCTGGAACACCGGCCTGATCCACCGCCCAGCTCCTTCTCCACCTTGTCCGGGTCCGCGTCCGGCGCCGCCATCTTCGGCCCGATCCACCAGATCGCCGGCGGGAGCCCGCCCGCGATCTCCCACGCCACCCTCACCCGGAACGGGTCCTTCACATATTCCCGGAGCCGCGCCTCCGCCTCGGCCCGAGGCAGCGCCCCCACCCGCAGTTGCCGCGCATCGTTCAGGAACTGCGACGTCAGCCCCGTCGCCTGGAACAGCTCCGACAGATCCCCCTCCGACCCCGAAATCCACTGCATGTCCCCGCTCTGCCCGAGCGCGCGCAGCTCCTCGAAGAACCCTCGCTCGAACCCGTGCCCCGGCTCCGCCAGCGCGTCCGCCTCGTCCACCAGCAGACACGCGGGCGCCAGCAGCTTCAGCGCCCTGATCGCGTCCGCAGCCCCGGGCATCGAGCTCCCCTCGAACAGCGCCTTGTGCACCTGCTCCCGCTTCCCCAGCACCTCCGCGGCGGCCAGCACCAGATCCGCGGGCGACCTCCCCGCCAGCCCCCGTGCGTTCACGAACGCCGCCGGCCTCCCCAGCTCCCTCGCCTTCCGCTCCATCCAGCGCAGCAGCGACGACTTCCCCATCCGCCGCGGCCCGAGGAGCTCCACCGGCTGCCCCTTCTCGAACGCGGCCAAGAGCGCATTCCGCTCCCCCTCCGGCCGGTGAAATCGGCGTCGGCGCGCGCCGGAGACCGTATCCTCGTAAACGCCCGTCGCCGCAATCGTGCCCGCGCCCAGGTCACCCGCGAGCATCGGGAGAAACGCGTGGCAGTCGATGCCCGCGTAGAACACCACCCGCCCCCGCCCGATGGCGGGATCGAGCTGACGAGGAGCGCCTCGTTCTCGCCGCGCAGACGCGCGGGATCGCGCGCCGTAGAAGCACCAGAGCACGTCGGGCGTGCTGCCGGGTCCACGGACACCTCGGCGAGCGTGCGGGTGAAGATGTCGTCCCAGCCGCTGTAGGCCATCACCACGACGGTCGCGCGCTCCAGGAGACGGCGAGCGCGGCGCGCAGCCTGGGGCGGTCGCTGCCGAGCTGTGTCGGACGTGGAGCGTGTCGGAGCCGTACCAGTAGCCGTGGAGGTGGACCACGTGGCGCCGGGGCCGTCGGCCTGCTCCGGGTTACCGTCGTCGGGGAGCACGGTGCGGAATGCCGGCCGCCGGCGCGCTGGATGGACAGCGCGAGGAGCGGATCGAAGTTGGTCGTCAGCGCGACGCGCCCGAAGCTATCGGGGAACCGGGCGACGAGCTGGCCGAGGGCGGCGACGCCGGGCCGGTAGTCCAGCCGTCGAGCTCTTCTCGAGGCCGGCGCACCCGGCTCGTCGGGGAGGGTCGCGGGGCGGCGTCGGCGCGGAAGGCTTCGAGCACGCCCCCGCGGATGACGGCGTTGGCGTGGTCCTGGCCCAGCGTGGCGACGAGGAAGCCGAAGGCGTCTGGTAGGGGTTGGCCGCCGTCTTCGTCGCGTCGTCGAAGCGCTGAGCGTGCGAGGCGCTCGGCCGCGACGCGGGCGCGGATGCGGGAGACCATGCCGGCGACGTCGGGGATGCCGAGGGTGCTGCCGCGCTCGGGCGCGGTGAGCGGGGCGCCGACGAGGAAGACCACCTCGCGGCGAGGGACGAGGAGCCGCTCCAGCAGCGTCTCGCGGGTCTCGAAGGTCACCGGGCCAGTCATGCGCGCAGTATCGAGGATCGGGGCCGCGGCGTCATTCCGTAGCCGCCGCGCGGACGAAGGTGCCTGACAACGTCGTGCGCCGGCGGTGTCAGGCGAAGACCTCCGCGGCCGTGCTCGCCGTGAGAGCCCTTCTCAACCACTGGTCCAAGGTTCCCAGGTCGGCGCAGCGCGAGACCTCGTCTTGCTGCTCCGCGGTGAGCGTGATGCCTCGGAGCTCCAGGATGCGACGGAGGGAGTCACGCCGGCCGACCGCCTGCCCCTCGACGAGGCCGGATTCGCTGGGCGGTGCAGTACGCCGATGCCAAGAATTACGATCTGTTCGAACTGGATCGCAAGGCGCTTGCATCCAAGGTGATCGAGGGCGGGAAGACTTATGACCGCGGGAAATTCGAGCACGGCTTGAACGATAAAGAGATGTCATACACGGTACAGGTGGACGTGTCTCCGGGCCAACTGGTGCACCGTATTCAGAACGGCGACAACTGGCTGGTTCTGGACACATGGAAGGAACCGGGGCGCAAATTCAACGAGGGCAAATTCGCGTTTCTGGTGCAGGGCGCGGATGAGATCGGGCTCTCCGATTTTAAGTTCGTGCCGCGGTAAAACAGCATGTATAATCCTCCCCACTTTCAAGAAGAGCGGCCGGAAGTTCTGCAGCAGTTGATCCGCGAGCATTCGTTGGCGGCGGTGATCACGATGGGGCCCGAGGGGTTGATCGCCAACCACGTCCCGTTGATTCTCGATGCGGAGGCCGGATCGCTCGGCACATTGCGCGGGCATGTATCGCGCATGAATCCGCAATGGCGGGATTCGCTGCCGCATGTTTCCGCGCTGGCGATCTTTCAGGGGCCGAGCGCTTACATCACGCCCTCGTGGTATCCCAGCCGGGAGGAAACCGGGAAGGTGGTGCCCACCTATAACTATGTAGTAGTGCATGCCCAGGGGCAGTTGCGGACATACGAAGATCCGGAACTCCTGTTGCGCAACGTTCGCGCGCTGACGGAACAGCACGAAGCAGGGCTGGCAAAGAGCTGGAGCGTCGAGGACGCGCCAAAGGACTTCATTCGCGAGCAACTGAAGGGCATTGTTGGCATTGAGATTCCCATCTCCCGGCTGGAAGGCAAGTGGAAAGTCAGCCAGAACCGGGCACCTGCGGACCGGCAGGGAGTAATCGACGGCTTGCGGACGGTTGGCGATGTGAAGAGCCTGGCTATGGCCGATGAGGTCGCTTCGCGAAATCGCTCGTAACAGTGGGCGGTATGATGTTTTCATGGCGAGTGAGGCGCTCCTGGGGGGATCGATCGGTGTGCTCGCAGCGGGGGGCTTCCTGGCCTACGCCGCGCGCGGCCGCTCCTCTAGCGTTTTCGGACCGTCTGTCTATCACGGCAATCGCTCGCGCGCGGCCATAGCGCTTACTTTTGACGATGGGCCGAGTGAATCGACACCGGCGCTGCTGCGGATTTTGGAACGCCACCAGATTCCCGCGACTTTTTTCATGTGTGGGCAGAACGTCGAACGCTTGCCTGGGGTGGCGCAGAGCGTGTCCCAAGCCGGGCATGAGATCGGCAACCATAGTGACTCGCATCCGCGCCTGGATTTTTGCTCCCGTGACTTTATCTATCGTGAACTCGCCGTGGCACAAGAGAAGATCGTGCGACACACCGGGGTGACACCGCAACTATTCCGTGCCCCCTATGGAGTACGATGGTTCGGATTGAGAAGCGCGCAACAGCGGCTGGGGTTAATCGGAGTCATGTGGGGAACCATCGGTAACGACTGGAAATGGCCGGCGTCACGCGTCGCACAATTGTTGCTCGGTCGCGCGCGGCAGGGCCATATTTTTTGCTTGCACGACGGGCGCAGAACCGATCCATCGCCCGACATTGGTGCGACGCTCGAAGCGGTGGACGCCATCATTCCGGTTCTGAAGGAGCGCGGGCTGCGGTTTGAAACCGTTAGCCAGATTCTATGTCCGACCAGCTGACCGCGAGCGTGCTAGAAGTGATCGCCAAAACCCAACATCTGCCGCCGGAATCGATCACCATCGACAAGACCTTCGCGGAGTTGAAAATCGACTCGCTCGACGGCATGAATATTCTGTTCGCCGTTGAAAGTGAGTTCGACATTTCGATTCCCGACGAGCAGGCGGCGTCGATCAAATCCGTACGCGAGATGGTGGAGGGAATTCAAAAGCTGGTTGCCGCGAAAGAAGCTGCTCATCAAGGATGACGCGCCGTGTCGCAGTGACAGGCATCGGCGTCATTGCGGCTCCGGGAACAACGCGCGCGGCGTTTTGGGAAGCGTTGCGGGCAGGACGCAGCGCCATCCGGCAGATGACGCTGGTGCCGGAAGGGTCGCTGCGTTTTCCGAATGCCGCGGAGGTGGCGAACTACCGCGCGTCCGACTACATGGACGAGAAAGAAGCCGATCTGCTGGACCGCTTCGCGCAGTTCGCTCTGATCGCGGCACGCGAGGCGGTAGCGGAGTCCGGCTACTCGATCACTCCGGAACTCCGAGCGCGCATGGCTGTCATTACCGGTACTTCGACGGGCGGACAGACCAGCGAAGATCGTGAGTTCTACAGCCTGTATGCCAAGGGCTTGTCGCGGATTCATCCTCTAACCATCCCGCGCACCATGGCCAATGCGGGGACTAGCTGCATTGCGCGCGCGTATGGAATCGGCGGGCCGTGCTATACGGTCTCGACGGCGTGCGCTTCGGCTACCCACGCCATCGGCCAGGCGTATTGGATGGTGCGCAACGGAGTGGTAGACGCGGCCATCGCTGGTGGCTCAGAAGCGCCGTTCTCGATGGGATTTTTGAAGGCCTGGGAGGCGATGCGCATCGTCGCGCCGGACACTTGCCGTCCGTTTTCGCGCGATCGCAAAGGGCTGATCTTGGGCGAGGGAGCGGCCATGCTGGTTCTGGAACCTCTGGAGCACGCACAGGCCCGGGGGGCGAAGATCTGGGGCGAGATCGCGGGCTTTGGAATGTCGTCCGATGCTTATCATCTGACGCAGCCGCTGGCGGATGGAGCGGCGCGGGCCATGCGAGGCGCGCTTGAGGATGCAGGGGTTGGGGCTGATGCGGTCGGGTACATTAACGCTCACGGGACGGGCACACAGGCGAACGACGTTACGGAGGCGCAGGCGATTCGTGAGGTATTTGGTGCGCATGCGGATAAGATAGCGGTGAGTTCCACTAAATCGATGCACGGGCACGCGCTGGGGGCGGCAGGGGCGCTGGAGGCGGCGGCTACGCTGATGGCGCTCGAATCAGGGTGTGATTCCGCCGACGGCTAACTTCACAGAAGCCGACCCGGCTTGCCCCTTGGATGTGGTCCCGAATGTGGCGCGGGCGGCGAGCGTTGAATGGGCGCTTTCGAACTCCTTCGCGTTCGGCGGATTGAACGCGGTGTTGGTGTTCCGCAGCGCTAAGCGGTAGCCTGTTTGGCTTCGGCGAGCGCGGCCTCGACCTCAGCCTGGTAACGTGCCAACAGCGCCTCGCTCGCCGCTTCGAAGCGCATCACCAGCACGGGTTGGGTGTTGGAGGCGCGCAGCAAGCCCCAGCCTTCGCCGAACAGAACGCGAACGCCATCGACATCGATAACGTTGTGGGTCTTGCTTGAACTGCGCGGCGACGCGCGCGACCACCGCGAACTTGGTTTCATCGGGGCAATCGACGCGGATTTCAGGAGTGGAAACCAGTTTCGGCAATCCCGCCAGCTGCGCCGACAGGGGCTTGCCGGCTTTCGCTACGATCTCCATCAGGCGGCAGGCGGCGTAGAGCGCGTCGTCGTAGCCGAAATAGCGGTCGGCGAAGAACATGTGGCCGGACATTTCGCCGGCGAGCTCGGCGTGCTCCTCTTTCATCTTGGCTTTGATCAGCGAGTGGCCGGTTTTGTACATGATCGGATTGCCGCCCAGGCGCTTCAGTTCGTCGTAGAGAAGCTGCGAGCATTTCACTTCGCCGATGAAGGTGGCGCCGGGTTTGCGCGTGAGGATTTCGCGGCCGTAGATCAACAGCAGCATGTCGCCGTAGATCACGTCGCCGTTTTCATCGACGGCGCCGATGCGGTCGGAATCGCCATCGAAGGCGATGCCGAGATCGGCTTTGTGGGCGTGCACCGCATCCTGCAAGTGCTTGAGATTGGCGGGAACGGTGGGATCGGGATGATGGTTGGGGAAATGGCCGTCCATCTCGAAGAACAGCTCGATGACTTCGACAGTTCAAGCGCTTCAAAAGTTGATGGATGACGGGGCCGGCGGTGCCGTTGCCGGCGTCGAGCACCACCTTGATGCGGCGGCTGAATTGGAATTGCGGCGCGAGCTCGTCCAGATAGGCGGGGATGACGTCCATCGAATGTTGCGTGCCATGGCCGGTGGCGAAGTCGCGGGCTTCGATCAGACGGCGAACTTCTTGAATGGCGTCACCATGCAGCGAACCGGAGCCGCACACGGTTTTGAAGCCATTGAACTCGCTGGGATTGTGGCTGCCGGTGATCATAATGGCACCGTCGGTTTCGAGGTGCACCGCGGAGAAGTACAGGAGTGGGGTGGGGACCACGCCGATGTCGGTTACCTCGCACCCGGTGGATCGCAAGCCCTCGAGCAACGCATCGTGCAGGCGCGGTGAACTGAGCCGGCAGTCGCGGCCCAGGCTAATGCGGGGTCCGCTGTGGCGCTGAAGGTAGGTGCCTAGCCCGCGGCCGAGATCGGCCACGTCGGGACTTAAAAGTTCAGTCTCAGCAATGCCGCGAATGTCGTATTCGCGGAAGATAGTGGGCTTCAGCATCACTTTGACGGTAGCAAAGTAATGGAGTTGCGGTCACTTCTTGGCAGTGGACTGTTTGGCAATCACCATATCCTTGATTTTGTCGTAGGTGGCCTGGGGAACGATGTTTTTGGAGACCAGTTGGTCCTTGCGCGCGTACGGGCGGCCGTCAACGATCTTCTTCGAATACGCGTCGCCGATGCCGGGCAAGGCCTTGAGATCGGCGATGGACGCACTGTTCAGATCCACCAGGGCACCGGACTTGGCGGCGGCGGGCGCGGGTGCTGCCTTTTTGGTGGTATCCGTCTTAGTCTGAGCGTGCACCGGCACAGCCAAAAACACTGCGACAAGGCAGGCGATAAGCGAAAGCAGGAACTTGGTTTTGCGCATCTTCACAGTGTAATTCATAGGAGTGTCTCACGGTTGCAATACAGGCTAAGCAAGTTGCCCTAGACCGCTTTCGCGCTGCTCTATCGCTGGTGGCGTACCAATTGACTTAGCACATTTGGAAACCATGGCCGATCTGTATAAACGATGGGCACTCCGCAGGAACGCGCGCAAAATTTTCTAATTTTCCATCTAAGCGGTTTGGATTGTGCTTTCCCGCTGGAGAAGGTGCGGGAAATCGTGCCGATGGCGATGCTGTCGTCTCCGCCGGGGATGCCGAGCGGGCTAGCCGGCTTTCTGGATCTGAGAGGATCCGCGATTCCAATTGTGCGTCTGGATCGTCTGTTCGATCTTCGCGAACAGAGGCCGGGGCTGCACACGCCGATGATTGTTCTGCGCGGAATCGGCAGCCCCATCGGCATTCTAGTCGAGTCGGTTCGAGGGATTGTTCCGGTTGCCGCGGCGGCGTTGCTGGATTTACCGGAGGTGGGCACTTTCCACGGATGCGCCACGGCAAGCTTTGAACTGGGTGGTGGCTTGATTCATCTGCTATCGCTCGACAACTTGCTCGAAGCCAGCGAGATCCGCTTGCTGGCCGAGTACAGCGCCATGGCGCAGACGCGTGCGCTGCTTCTCGCGCCGGCCGTCGAGCGAGAGGAGAAACGTTGAATTGCGAACCTCAAGACCCGGCTTTTCAGCGCCTCAAGCGCAAGCTGATCGATTCGACTGGCTTGGCCTTCTACGCGGAGCGGGACACGCTGCTGACGCAAGTCATCGCAGCGCGGCTGGCCAGTCTTGGGTTGCGCGACTGCAACGCTTACGCCAAGTTTTTGGGTCAGGGCGCCGAGGGTAGCACGGAAATGGAATTGCTAACCGGGCAGCTTACCATCGGAGAAACCTATTTCTTCCGCGACGAGGAACAGTTTGCGGCGATTCGCCACGTTGTTCTTCCCGACATCCTACAGCGCAAGCGGGCTACAAACGAGTTACGAATCTGGAGCGCGGGCTGTTCCACTGGGGCGGAGCCCTACTCGCTGGCCATCCTTCTGGAGGATGAAATGGCCGCCCAGATTGCGGGCTGGAAAGTTTCCATTTACGCCTCCGACCTGAACCGGAGTTTTCTCGCTCAAGCCGCGGCCGGCAAATACCGGGCGTGGGCTTTGCGGGCGACGTCGGAGGAGAGGAAGCGCACGTGTTTTTCCAACCAGGGCCTGGTCTGGACGCTCGATTCCCGCTACAAGAAGTGGGTTACGTTTCACCACTTGAACTTGGCCCAGAGTGATTTTTCCACGCCTTGGCAGGGGGACGCTCCTCTGGATCTCATTCTGTGCCGCAACGTGATGATTTACTTTGCGCCTGACGGGGCGCGCCGCTTGGTCGGCCAATTTCATGAATTTCTAGCGGAGGGCGGCTGGCTGGTAGTGGGCGGGGCGGAATCTAACATCGAAAGCTATCGGGCTTTCCGTGCCGTCAATGCCCGCGGCGCGCGTCTATTTCAGAAAGTGGCCGTTCCGGCGCCGCCGCCGGAGGTTGCGCCAGAGCTTCATCCCCCGGTTCGTGTAACTCCGGCGGGTCCGCCAGCGGAGGCGTCCACGATTTTGCGGGAACAAGCCGATGTGGATGGTCTCCGTGAACTTGCGGATCGCGGGGACTGGCAGGGCGCGGTCCAGTATGGGGAGCGGTTGCTGCAGCGGGAACGTTTGAATCCCACCATCCATTTCTATCAGGCGCTGGTTTTCGAGAAGCTGGGAGCGCTCCATAAGGCGGCGCGATTTCTGCGCCAGGCGATCTATTTGGACCGGAATTTTGCGTTGGCTCACTACCACATGGGCCTGGCACTCGAGCGCGACCGGCATCCGCGCGCGGCTTCGCGGTCCTTCGAGAACGTACTGCGGGTTCTCGAAGACCTGCCGGGCGGGGGCGCGGTTCGGGCGGGGCCCGGGATCACCGTGACGGCGCTTAGAGAGCTGGCGAGAATGCGTATCGAAAGCGCGCCAGGTGTCGAGCTATGAACAGCGTCGAGAGAATGGAGAAGGCCTGGAGAGAACGGGCGCAGCGGCTCTCGCGGCGTTCGAATGTCTCGGGAGCCGGGCAGAGCGCGCTGCCGATGGTGGTGGTGGGGATCGGCAAGGAGCGTTACGGCATTGCGATCGCCGACGTCGCCGAAGTTTTCCCGCCGTTGCGTCCCACGCCGGTTCCGGGAGCGCCCGCGGCGTTTTCAGGAGTCATCAACGCGCACGGCGAGATCCGGCCGGTACTGGATCTGCGGCGGTTGTTGGGGGTCGCGGTGGGGACTGAAACGGTCAAGAACGGCGCCGCGCGGCGCCTGCTTTTATTGCGCAGAGACGGGCGCGAAATGGCGCTCGAGATCGATAGCGTGGAGCAAATCCGCTGGATCGGCCCCGCGGAGCTAGAGGCGGCTGAGAAGCGTGAAGCCGTTTCGTCTCACGTCACCGGATCGACGGCCGACTTGCTGATGCTGTTGAGCACGGCAGCGCTGTTTGCGGAGCTCGACGCCGCGGATATGTCCAAACACGAAATAGAGGGAGGAGCCACGCATTGAGACTGACCACCGCGAAACTGACCATTGGAAAAAAAATTCTACTAGGCTACGTTCTGGCGATGACGCTCATGGCGATCACAGGGTTCGCCGGATACCGCGGCGCGGAGGGTTTGCTGCAGGCCAACCGCTGGGTGCGGCACACGTTTCTGGTGATCGGCGAGGCCCAGGAAGTCCGCGCCGGTTTGCTGGATCTGGAGAACGCCGGCCGCGGATATGTACTGAGCGGGGACGACGCTTTCCTGGAGTCGACGGACGGCATCCGGCAGCGCTTGGCCAGGAGCCGGAAGCAACTGCGGGAGCTCACCGTGGACAATCCCGTGCAACAGCGGAGGCTGGACGAATTGGACCCGGTGATCGAACGCGGGCTCGCAGACTTCACGCAGATTGTGACTCAGCGCCGGGAAAAAGGCTTCGCGGCCGCGCAGGTGGCCCTCCGACACGGCGCCGCCCGGGAACGTATGGCGCAGATGCAGAATTCCCTGACGGTGATCGAGGATCAGGAGCGCACTCTGTTGAACGAGCGCGAACGGCGCGTGGAGCAAAGCGCGCAGGACACCAATCAAATTATTCTGTACGGAAATCTGTTGGGCTTGCTACTGGCGGCTTTGATTGGAGTGGTGATGCATTTCTCCGTGACACGTCCGCTGGCAGACTTTCAGCACTTCGTGACGTCTGTCGGTGAGGGGGATTTGACACAGAAATCGGCTCCCGAGGGCGGCGATGAACTGGGCAAGCTGGGGCGCGGCCTGAACCAGATGGTGACGCGGCTCAGAACCATGGCCACGCAGACTCGCGCCGCCACTGAAAATCTGGGCGCGGCCACCATGCAAATTTTGGCATCGGCACGGGAGCAGGCGGCCATTACGGGACAACAAGTGGCGGCCTATCAGGAGACCAATGCCACTATGCAGGAGGTGAGCCAATCCGGCTTGCAGATCGCCGAGCGGGCGAAGCAGGTTACGGTGACGGCAGAAGCGGTCTCGATTGCCAATACCTCGGGTCTCGACGCCGTCCAGAAAGCCAACCAGACGGTGGAAGCGATCCACGAACAGGCCGAGGCCGTGGCGCAGAACATTGTGGCGCTCAGCGAGAAGACGCAGATGGTGGGGGACATTCTGGCCACGGTGAACGATATCGCGGAACAATCGCACTTGCTGGCCTTGAACGCCGCCATTGAAGCGGCCGCCGCCGGGGAACACGGCCGCAGCTTTTCCGTGGTGGCCGGAGAAATCAAGAACCTGGCGGACCAGTCGAAGGCGGCTACCGTCCAGGTGAAGACGATACTCGGCGATATCCAGAAGGAAATCAATACTTCGGTGATGCTTACCGAGGAAGCGGTGAAGCGCGTCGATGTCGGCAAGCACCAGGCGGATGTGGCGGCCTCGGCGATTCGCAATATGGCCGCTAACATCGACCAGAGCGTGCAGGCCTTCCAGCAAATCGTGGCCGGCACCAACCAGCAGCAAATCGGCTTCGAGAACGTCATGCAGGCTTTGAAAGATATGAGCCGGGGCAGCGAACAGGCGGCCAGCAGCACGCGGCAAACCGAAAAAGCCGCCGCCAATCTCACTACCATCAGCAGCGAACTGCGTACGGCCACGGAACGGTATCGGCTTTGACTGATATTCGCCAAAAGCTCGCGGCTATATTCCAAGGTGAACACGCCGAGCATCTGGAACACATCCGCTCGATTCTGGCATTGCTGGAGAATGTGGCGGACGCGCACGGAAGGATCGAACTCGACGAGGCGTTTCGCCGTGCGCACAGTTTGAAAGGCGCGGCGCGGGCGGTGGATCTGGATGCGGTGGAGGAACTGGCTTCTGGAATCGAAACCCTGTTCTCGCGCGTGCGGGAAGGAAGCCTGCCGCTCGATCCGCTGGCGATTCGCGTGATCCAGCGGGCGCTCGACGCGAGCGAGGAGTGCGTGATTGCCTTTCGCGACAACCGGACGCCGGCGCTGCCGGCGGCGGCGCTGCTGGCGATCGAGGACTTGGCTGGCATGCCGCAGCGGTGGGCCGCTGCCACGGCCGATTTACCCGCGGCAACGGTTCCAGCGCGGAGCGCTCCCGCAGGCTCGCAGCCGGCGGAGTTGGTGCGGCTGCCAGCCGAGAATCTGGACCGCTTGGTGCGCTCGACCGGGTTGGTTCTGATGGAGAGTCAGCGGCAGGCTGGCGTCACGGGAGCGCTTGGCGCACTGGATTTCCAAATCGCTGAGGTGGCGGCGGAATGTGCGCGCTTTCGCAAGGCATCGGCCGCGCCTTTGTGGCGGCTGGCGAGCCAACCGGAGTACGCCTCTGTAACGCGCCATGTTGGGTTTGTCGAACAAAAGGTGCGCCTGCTGACGGCGCAGTCGAAGGCGGCGCGTCAGTTGCAGCAGCGCAGTGCCTGGAACCTGCAACGATCGGCGGAACAGCTCCAGCGCGATGTGTGGAGTGCGCGCATGGCTCCAGCGGAGGATCTCTTTGAAGCGTTCCGAAAGATGGTGCGGGGCTTGGCGGCGCGGGAAAACAAACTGATCGATTTCCGCTTGAGCGGCTCCGCTGTGCGGGCGGACCGCATCGTTCTCCAGGCGCTGAAGGACCCGGTGATGCACCTCTTGAGGAACGCCATCAGCCATGGCATCGAAATGCGCGAGGAGCGCATCACCAAAGGAAAATCCCCGGTGGGTTCCCTGCTGCTGCGGCTGGACTCGCAGCGAGGGCGCCTGATCGTCGAGGTTGAAGACGATGGCCGCGGCGTGGATCTTGAGAAAGTGGCAACAGTGTTGGCCAAGGACGAGCCAGGCGCGCATTCTCCGGAAGAGCTTGCGCAGGCCATCTTTCGTCCGGGCTTTTCCACGTCATCCATGGTGAACCATCTGTCCGGGCGGGGCATGGGGCTTTCGGTGGTTTATGAAACCGTGCACCGCCTGCAGGGCGATGTGGTGCTTAGGCCCAGGGAAAGTGCGGGCGCTTCGTTTCTGCTGTCGGTGCCCTTATCGGTTTCCACCAGCCATTTGTTGATACTCCGGGCAGCGGGACAGACCTTCGGAATCCCCACTCACGGAATCGAACGCCTGTACCGCATTCCAGTGGAGCGGTTGGAGACGCTGCAAGCCAAACCGGTGGTGATGCTCGAAGGACACCCCATTGCGTTATATGGCTTGGCCCACTTGCTGCAAATCGGAGAAACGGCGCCCGCCCTGCCTGGGGACATGCTGCCGGTGATGGTGTTGAAATCGGCCGAGCGGCGCTTCGCGATCTGGGTGGATGAGTTTCTGAGCGAGAGAGATGCCCTGATTCAGGAGCTGGGCATGGCATGCCCCTCGACCGGCAACATATCCGGGGGCGCGTTGCTGCGCGCGGGAACGGTTTTCATCGTCTTGAACCCAGCGGGCCTGGTGGGGAGCTGCGCACGCTCGACGGCCGCTCCGCTTCCGCGCAAGTCTACGCCGCTGGTGCAGGAGACGGCTCCGGGAATTCTGGTGGTGGACGATTCGATTACCTCCCGTTCGCTCGAAAAGAGCATCCTCGAGGCGCACGGATACCGGGTTCGCACCGCCGTCGACGGCCTGGAGGCGCTGGAGTTTTTGCGCCACGAAAAAGCCGACCTGATCATCACCGATATTCAGATGCCGCGCATGGACGGCTTCGGCCTGGTGGAAGCTCTAAAGGCAGATAACGGGCTAAAAGGGATTCCGGTGATCATCGTCAGTTCCCTGGAGAGTCCGCAGGATCAGGAGCGCGGGTTGCTTTTGGGCGCGGACGCTTATGTCGTCAAGCGGAAGTTCGATCAAACCGAGCTGCTGGATGCGATCCGGCAAATGATATGAAAAAAGTGCGCGTGATGATTGTCGAAGATTCACCGGTAGTCAGCGCTTTGCTGGGACATTGCATCGGCAGCGACCCTCGCTTGGAAGTGTGCGCAACGGCCGGCAGCGCCGAGGACGCGCTCGACACCTTCGAAGAAATTGCGCCCGATGTCATCGCCATGGACATTCGTCTGCCGGGAATCGATGGCCTCGAAGCCACCCGGCGCATCATGTCCCAAAAGCCCGTGCCTATTGTGGTAGTGGCGTCGAGCATCGAATCGGGAACGTGGAGCTCGACACCTATGGAGGCGCTGCGGGCGGGTGCTTTGACCGTGCTCGAAAAACCCGTGGGTACCAGCCACGCGGAGTATGCCGCGCTCTCCGAGCGCTTGTGTACGCAATTATTCATCATGAGCCAGGTGAGGCTGGTGCGGCGGCATAGCAGCCGTGAATCGAACGCCGCGGCGGGCTATTCCCCGCCGGTGCCCAACAGGGCGCCGGGCGCGTTCCGAATGTTGGGAATTGCCTGTTCCACCGGCGGGCCCGGGGCGCTGGTGCAGTTGTTAGGAGCCCTGGGGCCGGATTTCCCTCTACCAATATTGCTAGTGCAACACATGACCGCGAGCTTTATTGCGGGATTCGCGTCCTGGCTCGCCGGCGTCTGTCCGTTTGCGGTGACGGTAGTTCAGGACGGGTGCGTCCCCGCCGTGGGCGCGTTGCACATGGCTCCCGCCGAGCGGCATCTGCGCTTGGCCGCCGGCCGGCTGTGGCTGGATGCCGGCGATCCGGTATCGTTCCAGCGCCCCTCCGGGACGGTATTGTTTCAATCCATGGCGCGCGACTTGGGTGCGGGCGCGCTGGGTGTGTTGTTAACCGGCATGGGCGACGATGGCGCCTTGGGCCTGCTGGCGGTGCGGCGCGCTCATGGATACACCATCGCGGAGGACGAGTCTACGGCGGTGGTCTACGGAATGCCGGCAGTCGCGGTACGCATGGGAGCGGTATTGGAATCCTTGCCGCTGCCGGCGATTGCCTCGCGGGTGAGGGACTTGGTGCGATGCAAGAGCTGCTAAAAAGCGCGCCAGCCGCGAACCGGGTCTACCGCATTGTGGTGGTGGAGGACTCGGAAACCCAGGCCTACAAGGTGCAGTTACTGCTGGAGGAACAGGGTTGGCAGGTATCGCTGGCAGGCTCGGCGGAAGCGGCGTTGGCGGCGCTGGGCGATCCTCTCCCGGACCTCATCCTGGTCGACTACAACTTGCCCGGAATGCGGGGCGATGAATTCTGCCGGCGCATTCGCATGAACCTGAACACGCGCGGCATAGCGCTCTTGATGATGACCGGTTCGGCGCCGGAAACGGCGGAGATACAGAGCCTGGACAGCGGGGCGGACGGCTACATCGCCAAGTCGGAGAACACCGAAATCCTGCTCCTGCGCATCCGCGCGCTGTTGCGCAAAGGTCCAGCTCAGGACGCCATTTTGAATTCGCAGGAAACCGGATTCCGCAGCGCCTCGATCCTGATCATCGACGATAGCCCGACGTATCTGGCGGCGCTTTGCCAGGAGATGCGCAGCCAGGGCTATCAGGTTAAAAGCGCGCCCAGTGGAGCGGAGGGATTAAAGGAACTGCTGGCGCAGCCATTTGATTGTGTCCTGGTGGATTTGATGATGCCTTACATGAGCGGCACCGAAGTGTGCCGGCGGATCACGGAGATGCGTTCCAGCATGGAAAGTGCTCCGGCCGTCATCCTGCTGACGGGAACTCCGAATCAGGCGGATATGAATCGCGGCCTCGAAGCGGGCGCCGACGACTTCGTCAGTAAGTCCAGCGACTTGGCGATTTTGCGAGCTCGCATACAGGCTTTGATGAGGCGCCGGTTCTTTCAAGAAGAGACGCGCCGCATCGTCGAGGAACTCAAGGCCAAGGAAATGGAGACGCTGCGGGCGTTGGCCGGGCGTGAAGCCGCCGAGATGCGCGCCGCGCTGGCGGAAAAACTGGTACAGGCGAATCACGAACTGCAGGAAGCCCACCGCAAGCTCAAAGAAACCCAGGCGCAATTGATTCAGAACGAAAAAATGGCTTCGCTGGGACAGTTGGTGGCGGGAATCGCTCATGAAATTAACAATCCTCTGGCCTTCGTGGTGAATAACCTGTTCGTGGTTGAGAACGGAGTGGCTAGCCTGGCCCCGGAAATCGCGCCGCATCTCAGCGAACCGTCGCTTAAGAAATTACGCAAGATACAAACCTGCCTGGAAGAAATGCGGGAAGGGCTGGACCGTGTGAAAGAACTGGTGCTGGACTTGCGGACTTTTTCGCGGCTCGACGAGGGCGAGTTCAAAACCGTGGACGTGGTCGATACTATCGACTCGGTACTGCTGTTGCTGAAACACCGCATGAACAATCGTATTGAAGTGGAAAAGCATTGCAGCCCGCAACGGATGCTGTATTGCTACGCGGGGCGGTTGAATCAGGTCCTCATGAATCTGATCTCGAACGCCGTCGATGCCATCGCCGGGGAGGGAAGAATCATGATCACCACCAGCCAGAGCGCCGAGTTCTTTCTGATCTCGATTCGCGACACCGGGGAAGGCATTCCCGAAGCGATCCGCAGTAAGATCTTCGACCCGTTCTTCACCACCAAGCCCGTCGGCCAAGGCACCGGGCTGGGGTTGGCGATTTCCTACGGCATCGTGCAAGACCACGGCGGCTCGATTGAAGTGCAAAGCGAAGAGGGCGCGGGGACGGAGTTTATCGCTCAAGATCCCGCGTGACCTCGAATCGCGGAGGCGAGCATGATGGAGAAGCTACTGGTTCTGGACGACGAAATTCTCATCCTCAAGTCCCTGGAGCGCCTTTTCGAGGACGATTACGAGGTGTTCGCAACCAGTGACGCCGAGACGGCTTTACGGGTGGTGCGGGAGCACGATATTGCGGTGATCCTTTGCGATGAGCGCATGCCCGGGACAAGCGGGCACGAGTTTCTAAGGCGGGCGCGCGAGGTTTCAAGCGCCACCCGCTTCATGATGTCCGGATACGCCGATATCACCGCGCTGACCGAAGCGGTGAATCAGCGGACAGATTTTTTCCTACATAGCCAAGCCCTGGGATCCGCTAAAGCTGAAGGCGCAAGTGGGCGCGGCCGCGGTTCACTTCAAGCTGGTCCAGGAGGTGGAGCAAGGACGCGGGCTATTGCGCGCGCTCATGGAGAACAGTCCCGACCTGATTTTTTTTAAGGATTGCGATTCGCGCTTTACCCGGGTGAATCATGCGCAAGCGCGAGTCCTTTGAAGTCAAGGATGCCGCGGACTGCGTGGGGAAAAGCGATGCGGACTATTTCGAACCAGCCGATGCCCTGCGCTGGCGCAGCGAGGAACAAGAAATCCTGCGCTCGGGCCGCGCTCAGGTGGACCAGATCGAGCGCTTCCAGAAACCCCAGGATGGGGTGTGCTGGATGTCGACCACGAAAGTCCCGATGTTCGACCGCGGCGGGCAGGTTTCCGGGATCGCGGGCATTTCGCGGGATATCACCGCGTTAAAAACCAGCGAGCAACTGCTGCGCGAGCAAAACGAGCGCAACCGCATGATTCTCGAAACGGCCAACGAAGCATTTATCGGCATGGACCCCGACGGCACCATTACGGCCTGGAATCCCCAAGCCGAGCTGACTTTCGGATGGACCGCCGCGGAAGCGATCGGACGCACTTTGTGTGATACCGTGGTGGCCCCCGCCTATCGCGCGGCCCATGCGCATGGCGTTGAGCAATTCCTGACCACCGCCGAAGGATCCCAGCTAAACCGCCCCATCGATCTGATCGCCTTGCATCGCGATGGCCACGAGTTTCCGGTGGAAGCCACGGTTTGGCCGGTTCGCTCCGGCGGTACCGTTATCTATAACGCTTTCGTGCGCGATATCAGCGAGCGTCTGCGCGCCGAGGAGGCGCGCCGCAAGGAAACCACACTGGTTCAACTGCTGCAATCGGTGACCACGGCGGCGAATCGGTCTTCGAGCATCGAACACACCGCTAAGACCTGCCTGGGCCTGATCTGCGACTACATCGGGTGGCCGGTTTGCCATGTGTATCTGCGGGCGAGCCACACGCCGGATCAAATGACTTCCGCGGCAATTTGGGACCCGCAGGGCGAGGCCCGGCTTGCGGCGTTCCGGGAAGCCACCGAGCGCGCCGGCGCCCTTGCGGGAAGCGGACTGCCGGGTTGTGTTTTGGCATCCGGCAAGCCGCAATGGATTGTCAATTTAGCGGACGAAGCACCCTTATCGGAGCGAACCCGGGCCGCGCTCGACGCGGGACTGCGTTCGGGATTCGGTTTTCCCATCGTGGTGGACGAGAAGATCATCGGAATTCTGGAGTTTTTTTCGCTGTATACGGTGCCGCCGGACGAAGAACTCTTGAACATGTTGGGACACATCGGCGCGCAACTCGGGCAGGTGGTCATGCGCCAGCGCGCGGAAGCGGATCTGCAGCGCGCCAAAGCGTCCGCCGAATCGGCGAATCGTGCCAAGAGTGAATTTCTCACCACCATGAGCCACGAAATGCGAACGCCGATGAACGCGATTCTGGGGATGGCCGACCTGCTCTCCGAGAGCCCCTT
>CAVVZG010000016.1:0-30389 GCA_963752205.1 Bryobacterales bacterium
ATCTCCGGCCGACGTTCACGGGCAATCCACGCCGCCAATTTGGATGCCAACTCCTTCGTGTCATCGTCTTCCACGTGATCCGCAATCCCCCTCAGCGCCACGGTCAAGCTGCGAACATTCTCCGCGTCGTCCTGATCCATCATGCGGTCGAGCAGAACGGCTGCAGCCTGCCCCATCACCTCTGCTCCAGCTTTGCCCTGCAACCCCTGTAGTGCTTCCGCGAGCGTGCGCAGCGCCACGGGCGCCTGCTCCACGCTCATTCGCAGAACCACATTTTTTGCCGCATCCGTAAACCTCTCCGCCGGAGCCCGTTCCCGCAGCGCATACATGCCGAAAGCCAGCAGCCGCAGCGCATCCGGGTTTTGCTCCGCGGCCGTGCGCGCCGCCAGCCTCTCCGCAGCAACAGCAAAACGCGGAGCCCCAGCCTTCTCGCCGAACGAAGCCAGATTGAATGCCAACGCCCGCAATGTTTCCGGATCGCGCTCCGCGGCAATGCGATCCGCCACCGCGGACGCCAATGAATCCGCCTCTTTCGCGGGTAGGGCTTTTATCACCGCATGCAAGCCCAAGGGAAACAGCAGTAGCGAACTCGCGTCGGAATCCTCCCGCAACCGCGCCACCATTCGGCTCGCGAAGGGGAGCGCCTTCCCCGCACTCGCATTCGCCTTAAGTGCGTCCACCGTCGAAGCCAGCACCCCCAGCTCATGCGTATTCCGTTCTCCGATCATGCGCGCCAGCAGCGCATCCACGGCGTGCTCCCCCGCCTCATCGCCCAGCGCCGCCAGTCCCGTCGCCAAGAGCGTGAACGTTGCCGCGTCCTTCCGCTCTCGCATGCGCTCCGCCATCACCGCCTCCGCACTGTCAACGATCGACCCATTCACCTCGTCTCCGAAGGCCCCCACCGCTGTGGCGTACAATGTCAGCGTTTCGGGCGTTGGCTCATGCTGCATACGCCCGGCAAACTCCCGCGCCAACGCCACGGCTTTCGCTTTCCCCAATTTCGGTGCCAGCGAACCCATCTCCGTAACCAGTTCTTCCAGGCCCTCCGTTCGAAAATCCGCCAGTATTCTCTGCGCCAGTTTGCCCGCAAGATCCTCGGCGTCTCCAGCCTCAAGCCGGCTCGTGAGCGGCTTTAGCAACGAAACCAGCGGTCCCAAAGCAATCCGGTTCGGCTCGGCAGAGATCCGCGTTCCGATGGAAACCACGAACTCACGCGCCGTTGCAGGACTCATCTTTCCCTCCAGTCCTCGACTCGCGTGAGCCAAAATCGCTAGAACCCGCGGATCATGCTCCACCTGCGCGGCCGTCAATATTTTCGAAGCCAGATCTTCCGCATCCTGTTTAACCACCTTCGGCTCCAGCGATACCAGCCCTGAAGCCAGCGCAAACTTGCCATCCAGATCGCGCACTTCCATCAGCCGCGCCGCAAGCGAGTCGCTCATACGTCCGGCAGCCTCCGCGCTCACATCGCCGTCAAGCGAAACCAAACCCCGCGCCAGCTCCTGCAGCAGATGCGGATCTTCGGTCGCCGCCATCCGCTGCACGATCATCCCAGCGTAGCTATCGCGCTCCCCCACGGCCATCGCCTCTGCAATCGACCAGCGATGGACCAGCAAGAAACACTCCTGCAGAGTCTCCGGTTGCCCCAACGTTTGAATTTCCGGCAGCAGCGCCCCGCGAAAGAGCGCCTGCGCTTCCTCGCTCCTCACCTGGCTGAGCCCAACAAACAGCGCCTGCTCATGCGCGCTCACTACGTCAGGTCCCGATGTCCTCTCGAGTGCCGCTTTGAGAAACGCCAGCCGCTCCGCCCTGCTCGCCTTCGCAAGCTGAACCTCCGCGGTCGCCTCCGCCGCCGTGTCGCTACGGTCAGTGCCCAGCAAGCCCAGCGACCGGACACCGTCCCGCTCCTGCGCGCGCTCCCGCATACTCAACTTGACCCAGGCCGCCACGCTGAGCGTTACGCAAATCGCGCCGGCCGCAATCCATGACCGCGAGCCTCGAAAGACTCTCCCGCTAACGTCGACACTCATCCTCATATTGAATATTCCTTTTCCTGCAGGTCCGTTCAGCCTTTGCCTAGCACACCGAAATAAAAAATCCGCTATTGTGAGGGCATGGCTGAATCCAAGCCCGATCTCTTCGTCTCCGGCGAGACCGAGATCGAAGTCGACGAAACCACCGCTGCCGCTATCCAGCGTGGCATCCAAGCTGCCGACGACGGCCAAGTCGTTACCAGCGAGGAAGTCCGCGAGCGCGTCCGTCAGTGGATTTCCGAATTCTCTACACCCAACCCGCGCTAACCGACTTGCGACAGATTCTCGCATGGTCCTGGGAGAATCATCCCCCAGCACCGAACGTTTTATCCCTGGAAGTCCTCCACATCGGGCACGCCTGCCATCCGCCAACGCGTTTCTAATCACGCCCCTACCAATCAGCACTCTTCCGCCGCATTTCCCCTGTGATATTCTTCCCCAGTAAGTAAAGGAGCCCCCACATGGAACGCAAAAAAGCCTCTGACTACCCGCAGGAATTGCTCAACCTCTTCGACAAGTACGTCCACGGCGACATCGCCCGCCGCGACTTCCTCGATGGCGCTCAGAAATTCGCCGTCGGCGGAGTCACCGCCACCGCCATCTGGGAAAGCCTTCGCCCCAACTACGCCTGGGCCACGCAAGTCCCCACCGACGACAAGCGCCTCAAGACCGAACGCGTCACCGTCCCCTCGCCGCAGGGCCTCGGCGAAATCAAAGGCTACTTCGTCCGCCCCGCCGACGCCGGCACGAAGAAGCTTCCCGCCGTTCTAGTCGTCCACGAGAACCGCGGCCTCAATCCTTATATTGAAGATGTCGCGCGCCGCCTCGGAGTCCTCGGCTACATGGCCTTCGCGCCCGATGGACTCACCAGCGTCGGTGGCTACCCCGGCGATGAAGAAAAAGCCGCTGCGATCTTCGGACCCATCGACAAGCCCAAAATGACCGAAGATTTCATCGCCTCCGCGCGCTGGTTGAAAGGCCGGGCCGATTGCACCGGCAAAATCGGCGCCGTCGGCTTCTGCTTCGGAGGCAGCATGGTCAACACCCTAGCCGTGCGCCTCGGTTCCGACCTAGCCGCCGCCGCGCCCTTTTACGGCGGACAGCCCAACGCCGCCGACACCGCCAAGATCAAGGCCCCGCTGCTCCTGCACTACGCCGGCCTCGACACCCGCATCAACGGCGGTTGGCCCGCCTTCGAGACCGCGCTAAAAGACAACCACGCCAACTACGAGTGCTTCGTCTACGAAGGCGTCAACCACGGCTTTCACAACGACACCACTCCGCGCTACGACGAAGCCGCCGCGAAACTAGCGTGGCAGCGCACCACAGATTTCTTCGCCAAATATTTGAAGGGATAAGTTCAGCCCGCGAGCTGGTCGAAAGCCGATTGCATTTCGGCCAGCACCATTTCCGCCGCTTGTCGTGGAGTCGCATCCGGCGGATTCGTAATCGGTCTCCCGATCACCAGGTAGTCCGCCCCCGCCGTAACGGCTTCGCGCGGCGTAGTGCTGCGTTTCTGATCCCCCGTCGGATATCCCTCCGGTCGAATCCCCGGCGTCACCACCAGCAACTTCCCGCCCGAAAGCGCCTTGATCTTCTCCGCCTCGCGCCCCGAAGCGATCACGCCATCGCACCCCGCCTCCAGCGCCTTGCGAGCCCGAAACAACACCAGCTCCTCGACAGTGTGATTCGTATACCCCATCTCAGCAATGTCGCCAGCATCGAGACTAGTCAGCACGGTCACCGTGAACAGTTTCATTGTGCTCGATCCGCGCCCTTCGACCGCCGCCTTGATCAGCACACTCGACCCGTGAATCGTCAGAAAAGCCACTCCCAGCTTGGCCGCGCGCCCGACTGCTTTTTTCAAAGTCTCCGAGATGTCGTAATATTTGTAATCCAGAAAAACCCGCTTGCCCCTGGCGATCAGCGAGTGAATTAACTCCTCCACCCCCTCCGCAAGCTGCAGCGTGAGACCGATCTTGAAGAAATCCACAACTCCTTCAAGTTCGTCAACCATCTTTCGGGCGGCCGCGACATCCGGGACGTCGAGCGCGACGATCAAGCGTTCCTTCGCGTCAATTTTCATGTTGGCTGGGGTTGAAATTCCATCCTACCAGCCAACTCTACTTACCTGCCCGCCGGCCCCTTCAGCGCCGCCTTCTTCTCCTCCGCCCGAATCCCCGACAAAATCCCCGACATCCCGTAATTCCCCTCGTGGCAAGCGTACTCGTAAATCGGCTCCACGGTTTTATTCATCGCGATCTCCACCGTCCACGGCCGCGTATAAACCGTCGGGTCCTCCACCGTAGCCTGATACAGAATCATGTCCGCCGACTTCCGCGTGAAGCGCTCCACCACGCGCAGATTCTCATCCGTCATCCCGTCGTACACCACTCCAAACCGGCTGCGCTTACCCGCGCGAAAATTAGTGGACTCCACGACCAGCGTGTCGCTCTCCCAGTGCCCCCGCCCATCCCCCGTCCACTCACGAATGTTCGAAGGCAAATGCGGACGCCCATCCAGCGGAATCACCCGCACAATGCCGCCCATCTCCGCCCGGATACTCACGAAATCGTGCGTCTGCACAATCTGATAATTGTCGTTGTAATTCCCCGCCATCATCGGCGGACCCGATTGTGAAAACACCAGGCATCGATCCGGCAGCGGCCGATCCTCCGGCCCGTCGCCCGGGTGCGCCGCGAAATCCGCCTGGAACTTCGCCCATTTCTGCTGTGCCTCTGGAGTCAGCGCCGGAACCCTCCCATCCACCGGATCGCTGATTAGCGAAGTCCGTAGCGTCCGCGAAACTTTGGTTCCGCGGTCGAACCAGGCTTCGTTATAGGCGCGCTCTACATCCGCCTGCCCCGACCCATCCCGCCGGTCCCGATTCACTTCCTCCAGGCGCGACTTCTCATAAGCCGCAGCCTCCGCTGGAGTGAAAAATTGTTTATTGCCGAGCCCCGCCGGACGTTGCAGCGGCGTCAGACTGGCGTTATTCCAGAACCCCTGTAAGTCCGGATGCCCATCCGCCGTTCGCGGAACCTGCGCCACCGCCATCGCCGCAGTCACCACCAGCAGACACCATCGCCGCATCAGAAACCCTCCTGCCTTCAAGGGCGATGCTACCTGCCAACGCCGTCAGGTGTCAACCGTTTAATGCCGGCGATCAGCCAGTTCCAGCCCCAAGTGAAAGCAATTGACGTCCGAGACGCAGGAGAAAACCTTCCATCGCGATAACGCCCCCTCCAGCCGCACTTTCACCGTCGTTCCTACCGGAACTTGGCGGCCCACGCGCAACAGCAGCTTTTTGTGGGAATATTCGGTGACCTTAGCATCGCCGAAGGCATCGCTGGTAATGGTAGTCATGGGACTCCTCTTGTATCCCCAGCTTGCTCCACTACCCGCTTCGCCGCAATAGACAATTCGTCCTAGGGTCCTTAGGGAAGGTCTAAGTTGCACAATCGAATCAGCGCTCGCGGCTAAGGCCCACCATTAGGGCAATGCCAAACCCAGTACCGTTCGCCTAGTAAGTCAGTGCCCTCTTAATTTGAACCGTTCTTCTCATTCTTAGTAGTCCCTCAGCGGGCTAGCTTAGACCATGCAGGTTGCTCGGATCGAGTCCACGCCCATCGAAGCCACCAGAAACATCAGAGCCTGGGCCATCGTCTACGGAGTCCTCGGCATCCTCGCCTGCGTTGTCATTCTTACGCAGGCAGGCACGGGCCACACCGGCCGGTTCTTAATTTATTTAGCCTGCGCCAACCTGGCAGCCTTCGGTCTCCGCTTGACCTCTACCAAGAGCGTCCTCCCGGCCGGATTTCTTTTCCTGATGCTGGGCATCGAAGATCTCACTCTGCCCGAGCTGCTGTTCATCGCGGTCAGCATCACGCTGCTGCGCGAAGCGCTCGCCGTGCGCCGCCTATCCGACGTTTACGGGCTGCTCTATGCGATCGCCAGCGTAACCCTTGGCGTCGCCGCCGCGCAGCCCACATACAACGCCGCCGCCCACCTGTCCACCAACCCGATCTTTCCGGCGCCGATTATCGCGGGCGCCTTTGTATTGATGGCCAACTGCGGCCTTTCCGCGATGCTGTTGACGAATTCCAAAGAGCCCTGCCTCAACACCTACAACAACGAATACCGCCCGTTGCTGCCGTGGTTTGTCGCCACCGCGTATCTCGCTTACTTGGTTCAGTGCGCCGGCATTCGCACCGGTTATCATCCCGCTCTGATTGCGCTCCCGGTCCTGTTCACTCTCGATCGCGGTTACCGCCGCTGGTGTGACACCCTAGTCGAGCGCAAAGAAGAACTCGCGCAACTTCATCGCAACACCTTGGAAACTCTCGCGCTCGCCATCGATGCCCGCGACCAGACCACCCACATGCATCTGCGCCGTGTCCAGGTTTACGCCTTGGCCGTCGGCCGCGAGCTGCGCTTAACCGAAGAAGAACTCGAAGCCTTGAACGTCGCCGCCCTGCTCCACGACATCGGCAAGCTGGGCATCCCCGATCACATCTTGCTCAAGCCTGGCACCCTGACCACGCCCGAGTGGGACAAGATGAAGACCCACGCCCTGATCGGCGCTGAAATGCTGGCCCGCATGCACTTTCCTGAGCTGGTCACCGACATCGTTAAAACCCATCACGAAAAATGGGACGGCACCGGCTACCCCTTTGGCGTTCGCGGCGACGATATTCCCATCGGCGCCCGCATTCTCTCGGCGGTCGATTGCCTGGATGCCCTCGCATCCGATCGCCCCTATCGCGCCGCGCTCCCGCTCGACGAAGCCATGACCATGGTCCGCAACCAGGAAGGCAAGAGCTACGATCCAACTATCATCTCGATTCTGCAACGCCGCTACATCGAACTAGATCAACTGGCACGTGGAACCGTAGGTCATCCGCCTGTCGAAAACGGCGTTGCCAGCCTCGCCACCCGCTTGCACCTGGAATCGCCGCACCCAGCCCCCAACAATATTCTCGATCCCATCGTCTCCGCTCGCCAGGAAACTCAGTTGCTGCAGGCGTTGGCCTCCGAGCTCGCGCAAGCGGCACGCCTCGATGAGGTCGCTAAGGCTATTCACAAATGCTTACTCCAGAAGATTGGCTACGACACCATGGGCCTCTATATCCGCCGCGGCGCCGAGGTCGAACCCGTCTACTTTCTGGGAGCGCACGAATCCTTGTTCACAAAAAATCCCTTTCCGCTGGCCGAAGGCCTTTCGGGCTGGGTCGCTCAGCACCGCAATCCCATATTGAATGGCAACGTATCGGTGGAATGCTGCTACACGAATAATTCGCAGGTCCTCTATAACCTGCAAACTGCGCTCGCCGTCCCCTTCGAAGGCAAGGGTGGAACTACCGGCGTCATCACTCTCTACCACATGGACCGCAACGCGTTCAGCCAGGACGATCTCCGTATCATGGAATCGGCCAGCCTGCAGATTGGCCTGGCGATCGAAGCGGCCCTGAAGTTTCAGAATGTCGAGGAATCGGCCGCCACCGATCACCTCACCGGCATCCCCAACGCCCGCGCGCTGGCGCTGCATATGGAGCAGGAACTCAAGCGCGCCGCCCGCGAGAACTCTCGCATCGGCGTGCTGGTATGCGACCTCGATGGCTTCAAGCAAGTGAACGATCGCTTCGGGCACCTCGCCGGCGACAGAGTGTTACGTTCGGTGGCCCAAGGCCTGCGCGATGCCTGTCGCGGCTACGATTACCTGGCGCGCATGGGCGGCGATGAATTCGTGGTCGTCCTGCATGGCTTGCAGGGAGATTATTCCACGCAGCTCGAAAGAATGCGCCAGGTAGCCGTCAACGCCGGCCTCGCCATTTGCGGCGAGCGCTGTCTTTCGATGAGCGTTGGCGTCGCCATCTATCCCGTCGATGGCCATGACACCGAATCTCTCATCAAGGAAGCGGACCGCCGTATGTACCGCCTGAAGTATGAGAGCAAGTCGCTCACCGCTCCCGCCACTGCATTTCTGGCGGATCCGCGGACGACGCCCGACAACGACCTTCGCGAGTTGGCTCAACTGCTCACCCGCGACGAAGGGCAGCAGCCCTCAGGTGTAGTGATTCAAGAGGTTCGAGTCTGAGAGCCCTATTGCCCGCACTCGGTTCCCGGAGCGCCTTGCTCCAAAAGGCGAAAACCCTTGGCGTCAAATTGAATTACGCGAACCTCTCCCAGTGCCCCCACCGGCCCGGTCGGCGTGCCGTTGACCGAAATGTCGATTCCGCCCGCATTGCCCGTGCGCACCACCGCGGCGTTTGAAAACCCCAAATCGGCAGTATTCGCTGGCGCAAGATATTGCCTCAAAACCGTGCGCCCGTCGGCACAGGCGTCAATCCAGCTGCCCTGCTTCGCCTTAATCACGATCCGCGATTTCCCCTGCACCGGGGGCAACTGCGCGCGTTGCGGCGGGCTGGCTTTCACGGGAGTGGGTTGCGGCTGAATAACCGGCGTGGATTTTGCCACCGCGTCTGACGGTGAATCCAACGCCATTTTCGCCAGGAAGGAAGAACTAGTCGAACTGATACCGATGACCGCAGCCAGCAGCGTCACTCCCGCCACTACGCCGACTGCCGTAGCGGTCATTTTCTGTACTGTCGTTTCCTGCTTTTGCCCGGCTCCCATGGGTGTCAAGGGAACAACACCAACGCCGGTCTAGTGAGCGGCGCACGCACTGGCGGAATTCTGCGGAATCTCCTCGCGCCCCGCGGGAGTGAATTTCCACATATAGATGTGGCCCTTTTCTCCCATGCGTTCCGCCGGTTTCGACCCAAAGGCGATTTCCAGGCCGCCCGCATTCCCTGTCCGTACAGTGGCCACATTCGTAAATTTAATCTGCCCTATCTCGCCAGCGTTGAAAGCCTTCGAGAATATCGGCTTTCCGTCGGCGCAAGCATCCACCCAGCTTAACTCAGACGCGTGCAATGTCACTTGCAGCGGGCCGGCGACCGCTGGCGGCTTCACAGGAGTTAGCGCCACAACCGGTGCAACGGCATGCGCCACGAGCTGCGGCTGCGCCTGCGGCTTAATAGTGGCGATAACGGGCTTCACCACGGCAACGGGAGTCGCTGCTTTTTTCTCCTCCGGCTTTTTCGTCGCCGCAGTCTCCGGCTCAACCTTGACCGCCGGCTTCTCTACGATGGCCGGAGCCGGCGCAGTGCTGTGGCCTGACCCGCGAACGCCACCCCAAATCAGTGCCAAAACGCTCAGGCCGATCACGGCCGCAATGCCACCCAGCATCAGGCCGCGCCGCGAGTCTTTTCCCGCTCCCGCGCCCGGCGTCGAAAATTGATTGCGTAGCCCCATCACGCGCAAGGGGTCGACGTCCTTCTTGATTTGCGGACGACCCAAAACGGCCTCGTCGCCGGGTGCTTCTCCCGGCAGCCATTTATCAATTCGTTCTACCCCCACAAAGTAGCCGTTTTCCGTGGGGCCGCAATGCCGCACCGTCACCAGCAAACGACGGTCCTCGACGTTGATCTGCAATGTTTCCCCAACCGCGATAGGTTGCTCCACCAGAATCCGGAAGCCCAAACCAGAGACATCCACGATGCGCGCTGGAGTCTGCTCCGCCTTATTCGCGAATTGAAGCGTGACGCTTGTGTCAGTTTTGAATCGTGGCTCAACCCGTTGGTTCATACGTTCTTTTCTATCGGAGGGAGGGGAGAAAATAATGAGTCCCCGACTAAGGAGGGGTAACAAAATACCCCCGCTCGGGGGGATAACCTTTGCAATGAGCTGGTCAACTTGTGCTCAACTCATAATCAGGCGGCGGATGGCACCGAGTATCTGGAAGTGATTGCGACTCGCGGCCGCAACTAAAAGGAGAATAACAACGATGTATTCCATGGACAAACTAAGCAGACTGCCCAAGCTGGGCCAACTCGCGCCCGACGCCACCGCAGCCTTTTGGGCCTACGACAAGGCCGCGCTCGCCGATGGAGCGATCCCCAAAAAGTACAAGGAGCTCATGGCCATCGCCGTGGCTCTCACCACGCAATGCCCCTATTGCATCGAATTGCACCGCAAAGCGGCAATCAAAGCCGGTGTAACGGAACAGGAACTGGGCGAAGCAATCCACGTCGCCGCCGCTCTTCGAGCCGGCGCTGCGATCACCCACGGTTCCCATCTCCTGGAGGCCTGAGGATCGCTCTGATCGCTATTTTGGCGGCGTGACAACCGCGGCCCAGCCCTCGGCATTTCTCCCATTGGGCCGCACCGCGCCGATTCTACCGCGGGCGTCTGTTTTAGGACGCGCCCGCCAGCATGTCCTTCCAGGCTTCCTCATGGGCGCCGATGCTCAGCCGATTCGCCGCCCGCACCAGCGGCAGCCGCAGAAGTCCTGGTTCCTGCTCAATCCGCTTCAGCAGGTCCGCGTCCGTGAGTCTCAGATATTTCAAACCGGCGTCGGTATAAACTTTGCCTTCACTATCCAGCAGCCCGCTCAATCCGAAGCGGTCAATGAAGCGTTTAATCTCCCCCGGAGCCATAGGCTTTCGCTTCAAATCCACGAACTGAAACACCACCCGCCGTTCCTTAAAAAACCGCTCCGCCGCGCGCGTAGCCTGTGAATTCTTAAGGCCGAAAATCTGCACCGTCATTTTTTCGCGGCGAGAAGTCTCGACACCTCCGATGAGAGCGCCCGATAAGGCGTCTCGTCGAGACTTCCCGCATAAATCCAGAGTACTTTACTCTCGCCGTCGATCAAAATCAAATAGGCGCTCTTCGGATCGCGGAAATCCACGCGCCGCTTCCAAACTTCGCTGCCCCTGTAAACCGTGATCACGTTCTCTCGATCGGCCTGCGGAGTTCCGCGCCGCATGCCCCCATCGATGAACCATTTCCCTAGCTTCGCCAATCCGCCGATCATCGGGATCTCAAAGAATGTCACCCGTGGCTCGCCTCCGAAATCCTGCCGGAACCGCTTCGCCCACGCCTCCACCGGGAACCGCGAGTCGTAAGTGAACCCCAACATCAACAGCGCCACCCGCCCCTTAGCGTCCTGGGGAAGCACCGCGTTCCTGCCCGTGAGATATTCGCCGCGCAGCTCGGGCAGCACATCCCCCACCACGATCCCGTCACTCGGAGCGGCGCCCGCCAATGTCATCGCGGCCATGATCAATCCCAGCCCCCTCGCCATCATGGTTTAGCGCCAACGACGCCTCGCAGCACCGGCGCCGCTTGACTCCGCACAGCCGCCGCTGCGATCCTCCGCAGCATTCCACGGAACATCAACTCGTGAATCGGAGCCAGCAGATACCAATACAAAACCCCGCCCAGCCCCCGAGGCTCGAACTGCGCGCTCTGCCGGATCACGCTCCCACCCGCCTCGGCCTGCACTTGAAACTCCAGCCAAGCCCGCCCCGGGACGTTCATCTCCGCAAACAATCGCAGCCGCTTCCCCGGCTCGTAAACCTCCACCCGCCAAAAATCCAACGTGCTCCCAGGAAAAGGAGTCTCCGGGTCCGGCCGCCCCCGCCGCATCCCCACGCCACCCATCATCAAATCGATCAGCCCGCGAATCTTCCACAGCGCGTTTCCGTAATACCAGCCGTTCGTCCCCCCAATGCGCCGAATTGGAGCAAACGCATCCACCGGCCCCACCGCCACCCGTATCGTCTGCTCATTCACTAAAAGATCGCGCCCCGCTTGTTGGCTGTACTCCCGCGCGCCCGCGTCCGACCAGCGCGTCTCCGCCAGGTCCCGATCCTCATTCGTCAACGCGCGTTCGATCGCCCGCGTGATCCCCACCGGCCGGATGTCGAACGCCTTCAGAGCCGCTTGATCCCGCACCACGCTAGGATTCCGCACGCTCTCAATCAGCCGCCGGCCAATGCTCGCGTACACCGGAGTGATGAACGTCAGCCAGCGGCTCGACAACGACAAACTCAGAAACGGCACCCGCACAATCCATCTCCGCAAATGCCGCTGCCGCGCGTACTCGCGCATGATCCCGACATACGAAGTAACGTCTGACCCGCCAATCTCAAACGTCCGGCTCTCCGTTCCGGGCAAGCGCGAAGCCGCCACCAGGTACTCAATCACATCCTCGATCGCAATGGGCTGCGCCGCCGTATTCACCCAACGCGGCGTGATCATCAGCGGCAGACGCTCCACCAGCGCCCGCATCATTTCGAACGACGCACTGCCCGAACCAATCACGATCGAAGCCTGCAGCTCGATCACGGGAACGCCGCTAGCCCGCAGAACATGGCCTGTTTCAGCCCGGCTGCGCATATGCGCCGACAGTCCTCCGCCCTGCGCCAGCCCTCCCAGATAAACGATCCGCTGCACTCCCGCCGCGCGCGCCGCCTCCGCGAAATTGGCAGCCGCAGTACGCTCCTCTGCCTCGAAGCCTTCCCCTCCGTTCATCGAATGCACTAAATAGAACGCCGTACCCACACCCGCAAACGCCGCCCCCAGAGACGTCGGCTGCAGTAGATCCCCCCGCACCAACTCCGTGCCGGGAGCTACCCGCCAGCCCAACGCCTCCGGGTTGCGGCACAAACATCTGACTGCCAGGCCGTCTCTTTCGAGGCGCTTCAAGAGCCGCCCCCCTATGTATCCAGTTGCCCCGGTCAGCAGATGCAGCCCTAGGTCGTTCATTTCGGCAGGATCACCGTATCGATGACATGAATCACGCCGTTCGAAGCCAGGATGTCGGTCTTCGTGACGTGCGCGTTATCCACCATCACGCCCCCGTTCATCATTTTGATAGCGACACTCTCGCCCTCCACCGTCTTCGCCGACGAAAGCTTCATTACATCCCCCGCCATCACTTTCCCCGCTACTACGTGATACGTCAGGATCTTTTGCAGCTTGGCCTTGTTCTCCGGCTTCAGCAAGCTTTCGAGGGTGCCCGGAGGCAACTTCGCAAACGCCTCGTCCGTCGGCGCGAACACCGTAAACGGTCCCGGACCTTTCAACGTATCCACTAGCCCGGCCGCCTTCACCGCCGCCACCAGTGTAGTGAAATGCCCTGCGATGGCCGTGTCCACAATGTCGGCCGCGAACGCCGTGCTCGACGCCACCATCAGCGCGAACGCACCTAGAAGGAAACGCGATCTCATGCCTGCACCCCCGACAAACCACCATGCCAGCGCCGTTGGATGGATTTCCAAGTCAACGCCTGATACAACCCCGACAACCCCACCAGGCTGTAAACCACCGTGCTCAGCGCCGAAGTCTCGCCAAATTTCATGCCGAACACCGCCGCCACCAGATCCAAATGGAACGCTCCCGCGAGCCCCCAGTTCAACGCGCCGATAATCACCAGCGCCGCCGCAATCACGTCAATTTTTTTCATGTCGAAACATCCTTTCTACTCGATTGGCCGGCTCAACCAGCCACAATTTGATCTTATGGAAAATATGTTTTACTGTAAAGAATATCCAGAAGCTGCTTTTCCTGAGCGGAAAATGCCCGCCGGAAACACACATTGAGAGGAAAACGATCTTTACCATGCCCTCAGAAACCATCGCCGCCGGTCTAAAGAATTACGCTATCGGCAGCAAACTTCGCCGCCTGCGCCTGCGCAAAAGCATGGGATTGGTCGAGTTATCCAAACACACCGGCCTCTCACCCGCCCTACTCTCGAAACTGGAGCGCGACGTCATGCACCCGACTTTGCCCACTTTGCTGCGTATCGCTATGGTCTTCAGTGTTGGCTTGGAATATTTCTTCAATCCCGAACCCAAACCGGTGCTCGAAATCGTCCGCAAGAAGGACCGCCTGCGCTTCCCCGATTCGCCCGACGGCCGCCCCGTCGCATATTATTTTGAGAGCCTCGACTTCCCCGTCCCCAACCGTGCCCTCAACGCCTACCTGGCCGAATTCGAGCCTGTGAAAGAAGACCAAGTCCGCCCCCACCAGCACGCCGGAATCGAACTGCTCTACGTTCTCTCCGGGAAAGTGGAGTTAAGCATCGGCGAAGACCGCCACGAACTAGCCGACGGAGATTCCGTCTACTTTGACTCCGGCGTCGAGCACGGCTACCGCCGGATCGGCGCCAAACGCGCCACCGCAATCGTGGTCGCCTTGCCGTGACATGTTTTCTTTCATTCGCAATCCCGGCGTTTTCAACCACTTCCTTTTTCACATCCCAGCGATCTTCCAGCACCCCATGCATAATCAAAGCGCAGTACAAGCCTGCGCAGGCTGATCGTTGTTATTTAGTGGAATCCGCGCCCGTTGAGAAGCGGGCTAGCCGTCCTGGAGACATTGTAGAAAGGGCGGGACAGGAAAGAGAATCGATTCTCGAGGTATATACAAGCGTCGTGAGAGCGGCGCAAGGTTACCGCAGGAGGAAATTGGAGAGAGCTGATGCCGGTTGATTCAGTACCTTTTTAGAGACCGGCGGGCCGCCTGTTTCCTCCCCACTCCGGTGGGCTGCGTTCGAACGCAGCCCACCGCGAAGCGATCCGAAAAATTGAAACTTTGCATAGCCGAAGTGTGCCCGCTCGATACAATGAAATGAATGTCGCATCTCGTAACTCTGATTCCAGGCGATGGTATCGGCCCCGAAGTTTCGCAAGCCGCTCGCCGCGCCGTTGACGCCACTGGTGTCTCCATTGACTGGGAAATCGCCGAGCTAAACGCCGCCCTCATTCTCAAAACCGGCCAGTCGCTCCCGCAAAGCGTCGTAGATAGTTTGGACCGCACCCGCGTCGGCCTGAAAGGCCCCGTCGCCACGCCCATCGGAGGCGGCTTCGCTAGCGTCAATGTAGCCCTGCGCAAGCGCCTGGATCTCTACGCCAACGTGCGCCCCGTGCATTCGCTCCCGGGCATCGCCTCGCGCTTCTCTGACGTCAACATCGACATGGTGATTTTCCGCGAGAACACCGAAGATTTGTACTCCGGAATCGAGCACGAAGTGATCCCCGATGTCGTTACCGGCATCAAAGTCATCACCAGGACCGCATCCATCCGCATCGCCGAATACGCCTTCAAATTCGCCGATCAGCTAGGCCGAAAAAAGGTCACGGCCATCCACAAAGCCAACATCATGAAGCTGGCCGATGGCCTCTTCCTGCGCTGCTGCCGCGAAGTGGCCGCGCGTTTTCCCCACATCCATTACAACGAGCTAATCGTCGATAACGCGTCCATGCAGTTAGTGATGCGCCCGGAAACCTTCGATATTCTCCTGCTGCCCAACCTCTACGGCGACATCGTTTCCGACCTAGCCGCAGGATTGGTAGGCGGATTAGGCATCGTCCCGGGAGCCAACATGGGCGACACTCACGCCGTATTTGAAGCCGTCCACGGCTCCGCCCCCGATATAGCCGGCAAAGGCATAGCGAATCCCACCGCCATGATGCTTTCCGCGGTTCTGATGCTGACTCACCTGAAGGAACTAGAAGCCGCCGCTCGCCTGCATTCCGCCGTACAAAAAGTGTACGCCGAGAAAAAACACACCACCGGCGACGTAGGCGGCCACGCCTCCACCGAAGAATTCACCGATGCCGTGATCGCGAAGCTTGCTTAAAGCCCCTTCTTAGCCAAAAACTCGACTAAATCGACAACTCGCATCGAGTAACCCCACTCGTTGTCATACCAGCTCACGACCTTAACCAGATTCCCCCCCAGCACCTTCGTGAGGTCCGAATCGACAATCGAGCTGTTCGGATTATGCAGCATATCGGTAGAAACCACCGGATCTTCCGTGTAAGCCAAAATTCCCTTGAGTTCCCCTTCAGCCGCCGCCTTCAAAGCCGCATTCACTTCTTCAGTAGTCGTGTTCTTAGTAGTCACCACCACCAGATCCACGACAGAAACATTAGGCGTAGGAACGCGCATCGCGTAGCCATCCAATTTGCCCTTCAACTCCGGCATCACCAAAGCAATAGCCTTGGCAGCCCCCGTAGTAGTCGGGATCATGTTCAGCGCAGCCGCCCGCGCCCGCCGCAAATCCTTATGCGGAAAGTCCAAAACGTTCTGGTCGTTCGTGTAGCTATGAATCGTCGTCATCGACCCCTTCTCGATGCCAAACTTCTCATGCAGCACCTTCACCACCGGCGCCAGGCAATTCGTAGTGCAAGACGCGTTCGAAATAATGTTGTGTTTAGCCGGATCGTAGGCTTTATCGTTTACACCCAGCACGATCGTGATGTCCTCACCTTTGGCAGGCGCCGAAATAATGACCTTCTTGACGCTGCCGCGCAAATGCTTCGCCGCGTCTTTCGCCTCCGTAAAACGGCCCGTCGATTCCACCACCACTTCCGCGCCCACGCTCGACCAATCGATTTCCGCCGGGTCCTTCACCGCGAAAATCTTGATGCGCTTGCCATTGACCACGATGGCATCGGCTTCGAGCTTCACATCGCCGTGTAACGGCCCCAGAATCGAGTCGTACTTCAACAGGTGCGCCAGCGTCTTGGTATCGGTCAAATCATTGGCCGCCACGATTTCAATGTTCGGGTTATGGAGCGCCGCCCGAACAACATTTCTACCGATGCGGCCGAAGCCGTTGATGCCTACTTTGGTTGCCATTCATCCCCTCAGGTATTTGAATTTGACTTCGCGCGCTAATCGTGGCGCAGTTCGCGTTGAACTTCCGCGACCACCTGGTCGCGATCGATGTGTTCCAGATCCTTGCGCAGGCGCCGCAACGCCACGCCGACAATGTCGCGGTGATGCAAGCGCGCGCCCAGTTGCTCCGATTCGCTCAATTTCAGCCAGATGTCATGCAGCAGCTCGACATCCTCTGGCCACAACCGCGGCGGATGCGGACCCAGATTGACGAAGATCGAAGGCCGGTCCGGGCTGATCACTTCGAGCGAAAACGCATGCCGCGGCTCCGGCAGCTTTTCCCACGCCAGCCCGATTTGCCGCGCCAGTTCGTCCGACGGCATCCGCGAGCTCACGCCCGTCACCAACCGCGATGCCCGCAGACGGCTGGCTGTATCCGCCACAGCGTCGAAAGGATTCATGGCCGGCACCACCAGCAATTCCACCGGCTTGCCTTCCTTCTCCGCCAATTCCACCACATGGCTGAACAATTCTTTCTCGTAATCGCTGAAGATCTGGTTGTCCGCCAAATCATACTCGCCCGCACCCGTCGAAATGGTACGCACCGTCATCACCACGATGTCGTAGCGCCGCAGGTTGGTTTTTTCGAGCACGCGTTTCAAGTGCTCCATGCGATGGTAATCGCGCACAGCCACCAGCACGCAGCCCGGCCGCGCATGCAAGCTGCCGCCGTCGATGTGAGCCTGATGATCCAGGTTGAACTGCTCCATCCCCTTGGGCTCAGTCTGCTTGCGCCGCAGATTGATCTTCTCTGAGATCGTGAACATCACGAACAACCCCAGCGTGAAAGCCACGCCGTATTTGGTGGCGATTTGCTTGGTGAATAGATTGGCGATAGCCACCATCCCCAAAACCAGCGTGGTGATGCCCAGGCCCACCGGGATTTCGCGCCCGCCGATGCGGAAGTTCAGCGGGAATTTATATTCCTGATCGGTCCGCTGGAAGCGCAGCACGGTCACCCCCAGCGCCTTCATGAAGAAGCTCCACACCACGCCGAATGCGTACGCTTCGGCCAGGATGGTCATGTCCCCGCGGCTATAAATAATGGTCGCCACTTGCAGCAGCGTGATCATGTTGATCATGCGGAAAGTGGTGCCGTACTTTTTATGCGGCTCGCGGAACCACGGGACCAGAACGTGATCTTCCGCTACCCGGTTCAGAACGCCGTTGGCGCCAATGATTGAAGTATTCACCGCTCCCGACAAAATCAATCCGCCCACGATCACCACAAAGATATGGAATCCCAGCTTCAATATGTAAGGTCCGCTCAGGCTCATCGCCAGGCCGCCGATCAGGTTGTTGATGTACATCGGGCGGATGCCATCCGGGATAATCATCACCGCGAACAGTGAAATCACGCCGGTGCACAGCAGTGCGTACCAGCAGGTCAGGTTCGCGGCGATTTTCAGATTCTTCATCTTGGGCGACGCGATTTCCCGGTACACCTGCGCCAGCGTCTCAAACCCGCTCATCGACAGCAGCGAATGTCCGAAGGCAATGATGATGACCACCATCGGAATCTGCATCCAGAAAGTGCCTTGCAGCCAGCCCTGCGCGGCGTCTGAAAACACCAGGTTCGATGGCTTGGGAGCCGGCGGCAAATGCCAGCCCTTGGTCAGCAGCAGCGTGATGGGGCACCAGATCAGCAGAATTCCCACCATGACGGTAGTGATTTGCATGATGCGCAGCGCCTTGCCGCTCGATTCATGCACGCCTTTAATGTTCTGCCACCAGAAATAGATGGTGATTAAAATCCCCGCGCCCGCCGCGAACAGATTTACGTTGATTTGATAGTTCTGGTGCAGCAGCCCGCCAATTTCATTCAGCAGCGCTCCCATATACTGCCCCGCGCTCACCACGCTGATGGGCCCGGTGAGAATGTAATCGAACACCAGCGCCGAAACCGAGAGCTTGGCCATCACCGGCCCCATGCTGTCGTGCACCACCACGTAGACGCCGCCGCGCACGTACATGCTGCAGCTCTCGAGGTACACGCTGCGCACCGCGAAACTGAACAGCATCACCGCCAGCACGAACCAGGGCGCAGCTTTTCCCACTGCCGCTTCGGCCGCGCCGCCGGCGTAAAACATGGAGGACGCCAGATCGCTCAGAACGATCGAGGCGCCCCGCCAGAAACTGATAAAGGATAGGGCCACGGTCGTCGCGACAACCACTTTAGGGTTGGTGATTGCCGCCGCTACCCGGCCATTTTGTGGGGACATCTATATAAACTCTATTCTAGGGCTTCGGCCCGCGGCGCGTGTAAGGCGATGGAGCGTTTACATCCCCTCGTGGAGACGAGCCGCGAGGAAATCGGGCAAACCGGCCGCGCGAATCTTTGCCGCTGCCCGATCGACGTCGTAGGCGACGCGGCGGAACTCTACCGCGCGCTCCTCAGGAGAGTATAACGCGTAGGCGGCGCGCGGGTCACCATCCCGCGGCTGCCCTACCGATCCGGGGTTCACCAGGTAGAAATATTTGGGCTCAAACGCCAAAATGCCGTCTGGGGCTATCTGAGTGACCGTCCGGCGCGACATCCGGAACGCGCCCTGGCGGTGCGTGTGGCCGAAGAAGGTGAGCGGCGCTCCCAGCAGCTCGAACAGAGGCGCGGCGTCCGATGCCGTCACGACATACTCATCTTCGTCGGCGGGCGAGCCATGAATCAAATCCAGCCCTTCATACGGTAATGGCCCGCGAGGGAGGTTTTCGAGGTAAGCACGGTTTTCTGCGAGCAGCACGCCACGCGTCCACAGAGTGGAAGCCTGCGCCGCGAAATTGAAGCTCTCCATCTCGTCCGGCGCTCCCGGATCGCCGCCCACGCTGACGCGGTCGTGATTGCCGCGGATCACCGCCGTCACATTTTCGCGCGTCCATTCCACAATTGCGTTGGGATCCGCGCCGTAACCCACCAGATCGCCCAAACACAGAATACGGTCGTATTTCCCTTGCGCGTCTTCGAGCACCGCCTGGTGCGCTTCGAGGTTCGCGTGAATGTCGCTGACAATCAGATACGGCATAAGCGCACCAACGCGACCTCCGGAGGAGCGCCCACTCGCGCCGGAATGGCGATGGTTCCAATTCCCCGCGAAACAAAAATCGACGCCGGGCCCTTGCGGTAGACACCGTCGACGTAAGGAGTGTAGAAATGGCCGGGGTTCAAATCGGCGTTTAAGATTTCCACGCGAATCTGTCCGCCGTGCGTGTGGCCGGCAATGGTCACAGCGTACCCTTGCCGCGCCGCCACCGCAAACACATCCGGATTATGCGAGAGCAGCATGTTCAAAGCGCCTGCAACCACCAGCTTTTCCGCGCCCACCAGATAGGGCCGGTGGAGAGCCTGGTAATCAACGCCCACCAGGTTCACCGCTGCCTTGCCGAAGCGCAAGGGCGCCGCGCTGTGACGCAGGAAACGCAAGCCCCGGCGCGCGCCTTCGCGTTCCACGTAATCCTCGGCGTACGCGTAAATCTCATGATTGCCCATGCATCCGAAAACTCCGGCGTCGGCGCGCAGGCGCGCTAGCGAATCCAGGCAATTGTCCAGCGGATCGCGATTGGTGGTGATCAGATCCCCTGTCACCAGAGCAATATGGGGGCGGGTTTCGTTCGCCATGTCGATGGCGCGCTCCAATTCCGTGCGGCTCAGAAATGGACTCAAATGAATGTCCGTCAATTGCACCAGGCGGAGTCCGTCCAGATCGGGGGGCAGGTCCTTGATCTGAAGGTCTTGTTCGCGCAAAAACAGTTGGTGGCGCTCGATAAATACGCCGTAGCCCAGTGCCGCCGGAGGTGTCGCGAACATGGCTGCATAAGCGGTCTTAAAGAAACGCCGTCGCGCCGGACGGTGCCCGCGTGCCATGTGTGGAACCATCGCTGACACCACTGCTAACAGCGCGCATCCCGCCAGCCAACACATGGTAAGCAATGCCCAGGTGATCGAAAGCGCGGTTCCCCAGCTCAACCACCAGCCCGGGAAATAACGGGACACCCGCTCAAAGTGCAACAGGAAGGCGAGCAGCGATGCCGCCATCGATAATCCGGCGACGCCGGCGATGGCCAGCCGCGTCCGCCGTCCCGCGTCCGCCGCTCTCCAGCCCAGCAGCCACACCAGGCCCGCGGTCTGGCCCAACACGGAGACGATGAACACCAACAGATCCGGCAGGACTCGCAGCAGGCGATATAACACTGCTTTCATTTTATAGGTTTCACATCACGGCACCTAACAACACACATAACCGCGGCAGCTTCCTCTACAATCAAGAGATGTCTCTGGTCGTAGTAGGTTCAGTTGCATATGATGGCGTCGAAACGCCGCACGGGCGCGTGGAGCGCATGCTGGGCGGGGCTGCCACGTATATTTCGCTCGCCGCGAGTTATTTCACGCAAGTGCGCATCGTGGCCGTGGTGGGCGACGATTTCGCGGAGGCCGATACCGAGCTACTGGAGAGCCGCAATATCGACCTCGAAGGCCTGGAGCGCGTGCCCGGCAAGACTTTCTTCTGGGCCGGCAAATATACCGACGACATGAACGATCGCGTCACGCTCACCACTGACCTCAACGTGTTCGCGGATTTTCAGCCCAAGCTCCCCGAGAGCTATCAGAACGCCCGCTATCTGCTGCTCGGTAACATCCAGCCCAGCTTGCAGCGCAGTGTCCGCGAGCAGATGAAGCACCTGCGCCTGGCCGGCGGCGACACCATGAATTTCTGGATTAGCGATTTCCGGGCGGAACTGCTGCAGACCATCAAGAATTGGGATTTCCTGCTGATCAATGACCACGAAGCGCGCATGCTGTCGGGTGAAAATAACCTGCGCAAGGCCGCGATGAAGATTCTGGACATGGGCCCGCACACTTTGGTGATCAAGCGCGGAGAATACGGCGCGATGTTGTTCCGCCGCGATTCCTATTTCATCGTGCCCGGTTATCTGCTCGAAAACGTCTTCGATCCCACCGGCGCGGGCGACTGTTTCGCGGGCGGCTTCATCGGCTATCTGGCCGAGCACGGCTTCAGCCTGGAGGGCGATCACATCAGCCGGGGCATGCTGAGCCGCGCGGTGATTTACGGGTCCGTCATGGGAAGCTTCTGCTGTGAACGCTTTGGCGTGGAACGCTTCCGCACGCTCACGCGTGAAGAAATCGATGCCCGCTTTGAAGAGTTCCGCACGTTCACCTCGTTCTAATTTGGCCGGCGTGGTGCTGCTGCTCGCGGCCATTAGCGCTGCTGCTGTCGGCTGGTGCGCGTACCATGGCTACACGCTGTATTACGGCGACGCGGAAGCGCACCTGAACATTGCGCGCCGCGTGCTCGATTCGCGGACTCCCGGCCCGGAGCAATTGGGAACTGTGTGGCTGCCCCTGCCGCATGTGTTGATGCTGCCGTTTGTCATGCGCGAGGCGTGGTGGCGCAGCGGCGTTGCGGGGGCGCTTCCATCGGCCGCGGGATTCGTTACGGCGGCCGCGTTTCTGTACGCCGCCGCGCGACGTTTATACACTTCCGCCGCCGCTGCCTTGGCCGCTGCGTTATTGTTTGCACTCAATCCTAATATGTTGTATCTGCAAGCGACGCCCATGAACGAAGCCATCCTCGCGGCGGCGCTGGCGGCGCTCTTGTGGTCGACGGTTGTGTTCCGCGATTCGCCATCTCTTTGGGCAGTGCTAGCGGCTGCGGCGGCCTCGAACGCGGCATCGTTGACGCGCTATGAGGGATGGTTTCTGATTCCCTTCGTCGCGCTCTATATATTGATAACCGCGCGCCGCAAGTCGCACGCGCTGATCTTCGCAGCGCTGGCCGCGTTAGGACCGTTGGCCTGGCTGGCGCACAACCAGTATTATTATTCGAACGCTCTGGAGTTTTACGATGGCGACTTCTCCGCGCAAGCCATCTACGCGCGCCAAGTGGCCGCGGGCGTCGCGCGCTATCCCGGCGATCACAACTGGAGCCAGGCGATTCACTACTATTTCGCCGCCGTCACGTTGACGCAGGGCTGGGTTCTGCTTGCGTTAGGTGCGCTCGGGGCCATCGCGGCGCTCGCGAAAAAGATGTGGTGGCCGCTGTTGCTGCTGGCGCTGCCGCCCGCGTTTTACGTGTGGAGCATGCATTCCTCCGGCACTCCGCTGTACGTGCCCACGCTGTGGCCGCACAGTTGGTACAACACGCGCTACGCGTTGGCGGCGCTGCCTGTCGCCGCGCTGGCCGCCGCCGGAGCCGTGGCGATCTTGCCGGCGAAGCTGCACGCGCTCGGCGCCGCGGTGGTGGTCTTGGCGGTGGCATCGTCATGGGCGCTCGCGGGGGCGCCGCTGTGTTGGACGGAATCCGCCGTAAATTCCAGCGCTCGCCGCGCATGGACCGGACAAGCCGCCGCGTACCTCGCCGCCAACTATCAGTCGGGCGATGGAATCATCTATTCTTTTGGCGACCTCACCGGCGTTCTGCGTGAAGCCGGCATTCCCTTACGCGAGGGACTGCATCAAGGCAACCGCCCGTCCTGGGATGCCGCGGTGCTGCGGCCCGATCTTTTTTTTCACGAAGAATGGGTACTGGCCGTGGCCGGCGATAAAGTGGACGAAGCAGTGACCCGCTTAGGCCCTCGCTATGAACTAAAGAAGCGGATCATGGTGGAGGGAGCGCCCGCCGTCGAGATCTATAAGCGCCAATGGAAAAACATCCGATGAACATTCCTTTTACCAAAGCTCACGGTGCGCGCAACGATTTTCTGCTGACCTGGCGCGATGGGCTGCCGGAGGACCTGGGCGACATCGCCGCCGCCGCGATCGCGATTTGCGATCGCCACACCGGCATCGGCGCCGACGGCTGGCTGCTGCTTTCGCCCGGCATCGCTGAAGACGGCCGGATTGAGCTGTGGAACTCCGACGGCAGCCGCAGCGAAATTTCGGGCAACGGCACGCGTTGCGCCGCCGCGTTGCTCGTGGAGCAGCGCTCCGCCGGGCCCGACGTGCACATTGCCACCGGCGCCGGCCTCAAGCATCTGCGCCTACTCGAACGCCAGGGCCACGCCTATTCTTTCGAGATGAACATGGGCGCGGCGGTCATCGAAGATCTGCACGCGTCGATCGAAGAGCGCGAATGCACGATCCTCAACGTCGGCAATCCGCAGTGCGTTTTTTTCGTCGACGATTTCGATTTCGAATGGCAGGCACTGGGCGCGCGCATCGAGCGCCATCCGCGCTTCCCCAACCGCACCAACGTGTCATTTGTTCGTGTGGTGAACGCCCACACGCTCGACGTCCGCTTTTTCGAGCGCGGCGCCGGGGAAACCATGAGCTCGGGAACTGGGTCCACCGGCGCGGGAGCGGCCGCCCTCGCGCGCGAGCTGGTGACCCCGCCCGTCGAGGTTTTGACGCCCGCCGGCCCGCTTGCATTACGCTGGGAAGACGGGGCTATCTTTTTGGCCGGACCTGCCGAAATTATAGGGAGCGGCGAGTTTTTCTGGAAAGGGACTGACAGCAAGTGAGTTATTTTGAAGATCTTCAGAAGAAGATTACCTCTAAGACCGCGCACGTGGGCATCGTGGGCCTGGGCTACGTCGGCCTGCCGCTGGCCGTCGAGTTCGCGCAGCCGGATTCACCGTCACCGGAATCGACATCGACGCCAAGAAAGTGGCGGCGCTCAATCGCGGCGAATCCTACATTCAGGACATCCCCACTTCGGTGCTGGCGCCTCTGGTGAAGTCCGGCAAGCTCAAAGCCACCACCGATTTCGCCGCGGTCGCGACCTGGACACCATCAACATCTGCGTCCCCACGCCGCTGCGCAAAACCAAGGATCCGGACATGAGCTACATCGTGAACGCCTGCCAGGAGATCGCCAAACATTTTCACGCGGGCATGCTGGTGATTCTCGAATCCACCACCTATCCCGGCACCACCGACGAACTGATGCTGCCCATGTTCGAGCGCGCCGGCCTGAAAGTGGGCGAGGATTTCTTCCTGTGCTTTTCGCCGGAGCGCGTCGATCCCGGCAACGCCAAGTTCCAGACCAAGCAACATTCCCAAAGTGGTGGGCGGCATCACGCCGGCCTGCACGCGAAGTGGGCGCGCTGTTCTACCAGCAGGCGCTCGAAACCGTCGTGCCGGTGAGCTCCACGCGCGTCGCCGAAATGGTGAAGCTGCTCGAAAACACGTTCCGCATGATCAACATCGGCCTGGTGAACGAAATCGCCATGATGTGCGACCGCATGGGCATCAACGTGTGGGAAGTGATCGACGCGGCGGCCACCAAGCCTTTCGGCTTCATGCCGTTTTATCCCGGCCCCGGCCTGGGCGGCCACTGCATTCCGATCGACCCGTTTTATCTGTCGTGGAAAACCAAGCAGGCGGGCATCGAGGCGCGCTTCATCGAGCTGGCCGGCTACATCAACGGCCACATGCCGCATTTCGTGGTCGACAAGATTCAGAACGCGCTGAACGATCACTCGAAGCCGCTCAAGGGCTCGCGCGTCCACGTCCTGGGCGTGGCTTACAAGCGCGATATCGACGACGTGCGCGAATCGCCGGCGCTGGATATCATCCATCTGCTGGGCAAGCGCGGCGCGAGTGTCACTTATAGCGATCCCTACGTGCCGCAGCTGCGCGCCGACGGCGTGGTGCCGGACATGGCTGCGATCGATGCCGACAAAGCCGCGGCCGAGGCCGATTGCGTGGTGATCGTCACCGATCACAAAGGCTTCGATTACACGCGCATCGTCGAGAAGGCGAAACTGATCGTCGACACGCGCAACGCGCTAAAGGCGAACACGCTCCGAGAAAATCGTGCGGCTGTAAAGCTATTTGAGCGCCCCGAATTCTTTCTTGGCTTGCGCCAGCACCGGGAGATCGCTGTCGGCGTCCTTCCACATCGCAAAGAAAGATTGATAGGCGGTTTTCGCTTTAGTGGAGTCTCCCGCCAAAGCCCACGCCCGGCCCACGCCCAGATACGAAAGTCGGATAGACGACGCCCCAGTTCGCGCCCTTGTGGTCTAGAATCTTTTGGAATTCCGCCGCCGCGGCCGCGCCCTCGTTGCGGCGCAAATAGGCGATGCCGCGCAGATAGGGCACCTGCGAATAGGCGCGCTCATAAGGTGCGGCGGCTTGCAGCGCTTCGATCGCTTGGGAGGGTTGGTTTTGTTGAAGGGCCACCGTCGCGCGAGCCACGGGCAGGCGGACGGCATTCAATAGCGTGTCGTTAGGACGCTCCTTGGCCTGCGCCTCCGCGGCCTTCAGCGGCGCTTCGGCGTCAGAGCATAGCAGCGCGGCGACGGCTCCGATTTGCTGCACGCCTTCGCAGCTTCCGCGGAATTCGCCCATGCCGGCGACCTGCGCGAGCAACTGGCCGGCGGCGCCTTCGAGATCGTGTTGTTCGGCGAGCCTCGCGCCTTGCTGCGCAAGGGCTGCGGCCTTCTTGAACTCGCCATGGATGAGCGCATTCTGCGATTGCTCCCCGAGGCTTTGATATTCTTCGGGTTTGCCCGCGAACCACTGCGATTTCTTTTTGCGGCCGCGGCGGGGTCGGGCTTGCATGTAGGCGACGCGGAGCAGCGCACGGTGAATCGCCGGGAGCTCCGGCGTTCGCGGGACCGCTTTGGCTTCGTCGAAACGGTCGAGGCGTGCATAAGCGAGAATCAGAGCCGGCATTATAGGCTGGGATTACCGCGGCCTGATATTCCTCGAGCGCTTTTTCCCATTCGCCGAGGCTCGAGTAGATTCCTGCCAATTGGTTGTGCGCTAGACCGATCTCGCGGGTAGGTGCGGATGAGCAGCAGTTGGTATCGATGGCCCGGTTCATTTCGCCGGTGACGACGCGGTAGTAGATGGCTTGAATGCGCAGGCGCTCGTATTCACTGGCGTGGTCGGCTAGAGAGAAAGCTTTCGTCAGGTACTCCGCGGCGCGGCCGTTCTCGCCTGGAATTGCTGTACGCGAAATAGAGTTGCAAGTAGGCCATGGCGAAGTTCGGATCCAACTCGGATTGCGTGCTGCGAAAAGTGGAATCGACGCCAGATCGCGCCCTTGGTTTCTTTCCGCCGCTCCGAGCGGCGTAGGCTTGGAACGCTTCAATGGAGGGTGTCGTGACTGCTCGAGTGGCCGGTCCAGTTTTTGAATCGAACTCAACGATTCGCCCAACTTCGCGCGGATGCCGGTGGCGGCTTTCGAGATCGCGTTCAGCACCTGCTCGCGGCCTTCGGCCTGCACTTGTTCGCGCGCCAGCGTGGCGCCGTTCTGGCAATTCACCGCTTGCACGGTTATGACGAACACTTTGCCCAGATCCGCGATGGCGCCGTCGATCATGGCCTTCTGGCCTTCGCGGACGCAGATGTCGTGGGCGATCAAGTTGCTGATGTGCGTGTCCGGCGCGCGGCCCATCAGCTTCAAATCCTGCTGCATCTGGTCGTCGTCCATGATTTTCAGAAAAGGCGATTGCTCCAATTGAATCGCCAGCGCCGTGCGCAGCGTGCCATCGAAAATCTTATCGCCGGTGGCGTTACTGAAATCGGCCAGCACCAGGACGTCTTTATCGGACAGCCGTTGGTTGGAGGGAAACTGCATCACCAGCAGGGCCAGTCCCGCGACCAGCATCACTACCGATCCGGCGGCGACGATGTACTCGCGGCGGAAGCCCTTGGGGTGCGCCACCGCGGCTAGCGCTTGTTTCAGCTCAGCGGCCGATTGATAGCGCGCGGCGGGATCGCGCTCCAGACATTTTTGCAGCACTTTTTCGAGCGCGGCGGGCTGCACGGGGCGGCGATCCTCCGCGATGCGGCGGCCCATCAGCATTTCATACAGCACGCAGCCGACGGCGTAAATGTCGGAGCGCGCGTCCGCCGGCTTCCCAACCAACTGCTCCGGAGCCATGTAGGCAGGCGTGCCCATCACCGCTCCGGCCTGCGTCATCTGCGTCAGAGTCGCGTCATCCGGACCCACGGCCATGCGCGCGAGTCCGAAATCCAGCAGCTTGATGCCCTGCGTGCGTCACCAAAATGTTCGACGGCTTCAGGTCGCGATGGATGATGCCGCGCTGGTGCGCGTGGTCGAGCGCATCGCAGATCTCACTGGCGAAGCGCAGCGTTTCCTGCAGCGACAGCGGGCCCGCGCAGCGGGACGCCCTCGATCAATTCCATCACCAGGTAATTCGGGCCCGACGTCGTAGAGCGTGCAAATATGCGGATGATTCAGCGCGGCCACGGCGCGGGCTTCGCGCTCGAAGCGTTCGGAGAACTGCTCCTTCGAAATCTTGATGGCGACTTCGCGGTTGAGGCGCGTGTCGCGCGCGCGATACACTTCGCCCATGCCGCCGGCGCCGAGCGGCGCCAGGATCTCATAAGGTCCGAGGCGATCGCCGGCGGCCAAGGCCATGATGGAAGTCTATTTGCCGAAGTAATTCTGATCGAAGGTAATGGTGGTTTTGTTCTTGATGGCGTCCACGCCTTTTTGCGCCATCTCCGGGCCGATTTTTTCGGTGATCTCAGCCTTCTCGTCGTCCATGGTCTTGGTATCGTGCTTGGTCACCTGGATGATGTGATAGCCGAACTGGGTCTTCACCGGCTCGCTGATTTCGTCCACTTTCAGCGCGAAGGCGGCTTCTTCAAATTGCGGAACCATGCGGCCGCGCGTGAAATCGCCCAGCACGCCGCCATTCGCGCCGGAGCCGGCGTCGTCGGATTCGGCCTTGGCAAGCTCGGCGAAGTCCCCGCCGGCGACTAGCTTGGCGCGAATGTCTTTGGCCTTGGCCAGCGCCTCGTCGTCGCTCAAATCCTTCTCGCCTTCCTTCAGCGGCACGGCGGAGCCGGTCATGCGAATCAGGATGTGGCGCGCGGTCACGGTATCGTAGTCGGCTTTGTGCTCGTTGTAATAAGCTTGCAGATCCGCGGCGGTGGGCTTGGCGTCTTTCGAAATTTTCTGGAAGAGCATGCCGGCCACCAGTTGATCGGAGCGCATGGCGAGCTGCGATTTGGCCTCCGGCGTCTGGTCAAGCTTCTCGCGGCGGGCTTCCTGCGCCAGGGCTTTCAGTTCAGCCAATTGCTCGGCGAGCTGGCGCTTGGCTTGCGGGGCCTGCGCGGCGGCGCGGCGCTCGGCCGGCATGGACTCCACGATCTGCGCAAAGATCTGCTCGAACTGGGACTTGGTGATTCTTTCCGCGCCAATGGTCAGCACGACCGGGTCGGCCGAACCGGCGGCAGGAGCGGCCGTGGCAGCGGGCTTCGGAGCAGCAGTAGCAGCAGGTTTGGGCGCCGCGGGCGGGGCCTGTCCCCACGTCAGCGTAAGCGCCAGGAATAGGCCGGGCAAAAGGAGGGAAATTCTCATAACTCACAGGATAGCAGGGGCTACAATGGCTAGCGATGGATCTTATTTTGTACCGCGTCGAGGGCGGCGTCGCCCGCATTACGCTGAATCGTCCCGAGAAGCGCAACGCGCTGAACGCGGAGGTGATCGCGGGCTTCGGCGAGGCGCTGGCGCGTTCCGCGAAAGACCCGGCCGTGCGCGTGGTTTTGATCACCGGCGCGGGCAAGGATTTCTGCGCCGGGTTCGATTTGTTGTCGCTCGACAAAGGCAATGACGCGGGCGCGGTGGAGCATATGGAAACCGCGCGGCGCTTGGCCGACGTGCTGCTGGCGATCCGCCGGCATCCGCATCCGGTGGTGGCAGCGGTACAGGGACGCGCGCTGGGCGGCGGCGCGGGGATCGCTAGCGCGAGCGATTTAATTGTGGCGGCGGAATCGGCGGCGCTGGGATATCCGGAAGTGAAGATCGGATTCGTTCCCGCGATGGTGGCGGCGTTGCTGCGGCGCGCGGTGACGGAGAAGCGCATGTTCGAATTGCTGGTGAGTGGAGAACCGGTGAGCGCGCCGGAGGCAAAATCCATAGGTTTGATCAATCAAGTATTCGCTGACGCGGACTTTGAAGCGGGCGTCGAAGCGTACGTCGCGAACCTGGCAGCGAAATCGGCGAGCGCGCTGAGTCTGACCAAACAGCTTCTGTATCACACGGACGGCATGACGCTCGAGAAAGCCATCGAGGCCGGCGTGCAGATGAATGCTTTGTCGCGTACCACGGAAGACGCCAAGCGCGGATTCGCGGGGTTTGGGAAGAAGCGCTAGATTCGCGTTATCGTGGAGGTACCCCATGGCTCGCAAGCATTTCGAATGGAAAGTCCGCGACAAGCTGATTCAGCTCGGCGAGCGCACCCTGATCGTCGGCGTGTTGAACGTCACGCCTGATTCGTTTTCAGATGGCGGCAAGTATGCAGATCCCGACCGTGCCTTCGCCCGCGCGGTGGAACTGGAAGAAGAGGGCGCGGATATTATCGACATCGGCGCGGAATCCACGCGGCCGGGGTCGGTGCGCGTTTCCGAAGCCGAGGAGCTGCGCCGGCTGGTGCCGGTTTTGAAGCGGCTGCGTAACAAGTTGACCGTTCCGATTTGCGTGGACACTTATAAATCCGGAGTCGCGGAGAAGGCGCTGGAGTTGGGCGCCGACATCATCAATGATCCAAGCGGCCTCACCATCGATCCGGAGCTAGCGCGCGCGGCGCGGCAGGCCGATGCCGGGCTGATCATCAATCACATGCGCGGCATGCCGGAGACTTGGGCCAAGCTGCCTCCGCTGAAGAATCCGCTGGCGACGATTGCCGCTGAGCTCGATGCGTCGGTGCATCGCGCGGTGGGCGCTGGAGTCGAGCGGCGGCGCATTGTGATCGATCCCGGCCTGGGTTTCGGCAAGCGCAAGGAACAGAATTCGGAAATTCTGGCTAGGTTGGATGAGCTGGCGAAGTTGGAATTACCGCTGTTAGTAGGCCCGTCGCGCAAGCACTTTCTGGCGCGGGAGACGGC
>CAVVZG010000017.1:0-5147 GCA_963752205.1 Bryobacterales bacterium
GAAAACGCGTTAGGCCTAACCACCCCCGCCGAGCTCGTCTATTTATCGAAACGCAAAGGCCAGGAAGTCCGCATCCATCAAAGTGACCGCCCCGATGACGAAATCTGTCTGCTCTTCGGACGCAATCCCGGCCGCATGGACCGCGTCTCCGGCGAAGCGTTAGACACCCGCGCCGCCACCCCCGCGCGCCTGGCGATTTACGATGCCCCGCTGGTAGCCGAAAGCATCACCGCCCAAATGCGCGAAAATCTCGACGACGAAATCACCGAAGTGAAAAGCGAGAACGCCATCGATCGCATCACCTCGCAAGCCAATCCGCGCACCCTGGAACGCGTCCCCGCCGGAGCCCGCTTCCAAGTGCGCATGGTGCTCGACATCCTCTGCGAAGAAGACAAAGCCCTAGCCGCGCGCCTGATCGAAGGCTTGCGCCTATTAGAAGACGACGCCCTAGGCGGCGGCGGATCCCGTGGCAGCGGCCGCATCCGCTTCGCCAATCTAAAGCTGATCTGGCGCAACCGGTCTTTCTATTCCTCCGGCAGCGCCGAAACCGAATTAGCATCCGCCGCCGACCTGACCGCCGTGCAATCGTTAGCCAACGATGCGTCGTTCGGCGAAAAACTGGCGAGTTAAACATGCCCTCTGTTTTGGTCCGCCTGCGGCCCACCGGCCCCTGGCGCATCGGCCCCGATTCCGGAGACCGCGATCGCGTAGAGCGCATCTATCACAGCGACGCCCTCTACTCCGCCGTCTGCGGAGCCATGTCCCGCCTAGGCGCTCTAGACGAATGGCTCGACGCCACCGCCCGCGCGACCGAACCCGCAGTCCGTTTCAGTTCCTGCTTCCCGTTTCACAACGAGACGCTCTACGTGCTCCCGCCTCAACACATCTGGCCCCCCGCCGCATCGGCGAAGGTCCGCTGGAAAGGCGCCCGCTTCGTCCCGCTCTCCGTTGTGGAATCGCTTCTCAACGGCAAGCCCCTCAGCGAAGAATCTTGGACCGTCGACGGCGAAAGCGAATGTCTGATGCCGACCTCTGCGCCCGCCGGCTCAACGTTGTTCCGCGCGACCGTTCGCTCCAGCGCCGCCATCGACCGCGCCGGCGACAGTTCGGCTCCTCACTCGGTCGCGTGCTTAGAATTCACCCCCGGCAGCGGCCTCTGGTTCCTAGCCGAATTTTCCGATGACCAATGGATCGCCCGCGTCAAAGCCGCCATCCGCCTGCTGGCCGATTCCGGTTTCGGTGGTGAACGCTCCCGAGGCTGGGGCCGCTCCGATCCCCCCGACTTCCGCGATAATCCAAAGCTCCTAGCGAACTCGACCACCGAAACAGAAACCGGCCACTGGATGCTAGCACTCTTCCACCCCGGATCCGCCGAAACCATCGACTGGCAACGCGGCAACTACTCGCTCACCACCCGCGGCGGCCGAGTAGAAAGCGAATCCGGCTGGGGCCAAATGAAAAAGAACACCCGCATGGTTGCCGAAGGCTCCGTGCTAGTCGCGTCCGCCGAACCCAAGGGCGCAGCCGCCGACGTAGCCCCCGAAGGCTTCGCCCATCCCGTCTACCGCGCCGGCTTCGGACTGTCGCTCCCCGTGCCGCTAAAGGTGCCCGCATGAAATACCGCGTGACATGCCTGACCCCCACCCTGGTAGGCGACGGCCAAAAACTAGCCCCCATCGATTACATGGTCTGGAAGGACCACGTCAACGTCCTAGACCAACGCCGCATTTTTCGTTTACTCGCCAAAGGCCCGCGCCTGGAAGGCTACCTGGCACAGTTAAAGAAAGCCGACAAACTGGACTTCGCCTCCTGGGGCGGCTTCGCCCAAAACTTCGCCGGCCGCCGACTCCCGTTCGAACACTCGAGCTCTCTCCCGATCTACGAACGCGCCCAGTCAGCAGACTTGTTTATCCCGACCTTCGCCACCAACGCCAGCGGCCCGTACTTGCCCGCAACCGCTCTCAAGGGCGCGCTTCGCACCGGCTCCGTCTTCGACCGCTGGACCGAAAAAACCGTGAGCGAACTGGCCGAACGTGTGGAAGACCGCGTCCCCCGCTACTTCGCGAATAAAGCCGAAGACGCCGTACTTGGCGGCTCCGGCAATAACCGCATGCGCCGCATATCCGTAGCCGATTCCGCCGTAGTGAACTACAGCGGCATGAAAGTCTATCTCCTCCGCACCGCGACCCTAATCGCGCGCGGCCAAGACCGCCTGGAGCTAGGCTGGAAATCCGCCCGAGGTTCTGTCGAAGCCAAGCGCGTCGACGAAAGCGTTCCCCTCTTCGCCGAAATGGCCGCCCCCGGCACCGCCTTCGACGGCCAATGGCGCGAGCGTTCTTCCAGCGACCGCCTAAAAATGTTCCAAGCCTCGAATCGCTACGCCGAAGGCCAAATCGAACGCCACCGCGAATACGCCCAACGCACCGGAATGACCAAGCTTACCGCCAAGCTGGACCAACTCAGCGCTCGCCTAGCCGAAGTCCGCGCCAGCGACCACGCCTGCCTGCTCTCCATCGGCTGGGGCGGAGGCCTCCTCGGCAAGTCAGCTTATCTAAAAACCGAAGACGACTCCTACCGCAAAATCCTGCGCCAGATGCCCATCTACCAGCGCGCCATCCAAACCGGCATGCCGTTCCCCAAAACCCGCCGCATAGTCTTCGAAGCCAATCAGCCCGCCAGCCTCCCCGGTTGGGTCATGTTAGAAGTTGGGTAATGCTTGAAGTCGGGTGATGCTCGAAGTAGGCTGACGCGTGTGATAGCATTCTTGGAATGCAACCCCTGAAAATCACCATCGCCCTCACGCTTCTAGCGGCATTCGCCGCAGCCCAAACGCCCGCCATGAAGACCTTCGCCTCGTCCTCCGACGTTGCCGCGATGATTGCGAAAGCCAAGGCCGAACGCAAGCCCGACCAGCCCACTTTCGCCCAGCCCATCCTGCAGCTAGCCCCCTACACCGCCAGCCTCGAGTACCGCGCCGCCGTGGGCCCCGCCGCCGTCCACGAAACCGAAGCTGAAATGTTCTACGTAATCGACGGCTCCGCCACCCTGGTCACCGGAGGCAAGCTAGTCAACGAAAAACGCAACGGCGCGAACCTGACCGGCACCGCCATCGAAGGCGGCTCCGCGCGCGCCGTGGCGAAAGGCGATTTCATCATCGTTCCCGAAAATACGCCGCACTGGTTTAGCGTCATCAACGGCACCGTCGTGCTGATGTCGTTCCACGCCCCGCGTCCCGTCCCTGCGCACTAAACAGTACTTTCTAAAACCAGCGTGCAAATTCTACGCGCCACTGGACTGAAGTACCTGTCTGCTCACTCCAGCCTCCTTGCACTTCGTTGAAAATACGACGCCAATCTCATTGGATACATACCTGCATGAGAATAATCGCACGGAAGCGAATAGCCAAGGTAGGCGCAAAAATCGCTATTAGCGAAAGGAGTTTTCCATGCTTTACTACGCGTTGATGTTTCTCTTGCTCGCGCTGATCGCCGGTGCGCTCGGCTTCGGAGTCGTGGCCTTCGCCGCAGCCGAAATAGCCCGCATCGCGTTCTTCATTTTTCATTGTTCTCTTCCTCGTCGGCTTGATCTCACACCTGTTCCGGCGTCCTAGTAATCCCTAACGGTCCACAATGGCGAAGCCGGACCGCCCCAATTTCTCCATCGCGGGACGCATTGTTTTCGGAATCGTTGCCGTGGGAACGATCTACCTGCTGCTTCATTTCCTTGGCTATCTGCCAGGCAGGTAGATCTATTTTTGCCATAGGATCTGCCCCGCTTCAAGCGGTACAGACGCGTTGGCATGAGAGGGAACCACCCTCGCCGTAAAGTCGCTCGCGGGACGGTTCCCATCCACGCTGCCACTGTACAGAAATCCGTTGCCCGGCACCGCCGCTCCGCGATCCATTGCTTTGCGCAGCGCTCCGTCTCCGTTCCGGCCGTCCGCGAAGATTTCGACACTGACGGCCCCGGGATCCAGGTTCCCAAAATACACCGGCACCTCGAAGCGCACCCCGCCATCCTTCGCTTCGACCTGCGGCGCGCCGAACGAAATGCCGTTCCACTCGCCTGCCAGCCTCTGCTGCCACGCCAGAATCTCCGTCCCCAGCTTGCCGCCTTGCGCCGCCCGCGCCGCATAAGCCGCAGCCGCCGGCAGGTAGTGCTCTTCGGTGTACTGGCGGACCACGCGGTTAGCCGAATACTCCGGCGCCAGCCGCCCCATACTCGCGCGAATGCGCGCCACCCACGCCACAGGAATCCCCGCCTGGTCGCGCTGATAAAATTCCGGAATGATGTGTTCCTCAAGAAGTGTGTAGACCGCCTCGGCCTCCGCCGCGTCCCATGCCGGATCGTCGCCATGCTCGCGGCCGTCTCCCACCGCCCAGCCCACTTCCGGCGAATACGCTTCCGCCCACCAGCCATCGATTTCCGAGAGATTCAATCCGCCATTCGCCAGCACTTTCATGCCGCTAGTGCCGCTCGCCTCCCAAGGCCGGCGCGGCGTGTTGATCCACACATCCACCCCGCCCACCATGCGCTGCGTCAGCAGCATGTCATAGTCGCTCAAAAACACTACCGAAGCCTGGAATCCTGACCGCCGGATAAATTCGTTCCACTGGCGAATCATTTCCTGCCCGACTCCGTCCTGCGGATGCGCCTTGCCCGCAATGATCAGTTGCACGCGGCGCTGCGAGTTCCCCAGAATTCGCGCCAGCCGTCCCGCATCGTGCAGCAGCAGGTTGGGCCGCTTGTACGCGGCAAAGCGCCGCGCAAATCCCAGCGTCAGAACGTTCGGGTCCAGAATCTGGCCAGCCTCCGCGATCTCCGCGCTCGATCCGCCTTGTACCGCCACCTGCCGCGCATACCGCGAGCGCAGATATTCGATCATCGATTTCCGCGCCGCCGTCCGCATGTTCCACAGCGGCGCATCGGCGGTGGTGAGGGCCTGCGCCTCCATGCTTTCCAGGTCTCCGCCCCAACACCGATGTCCGCAAACGTCCTTCCACAACTGGTAAGCTTCATCCGAATCCCAGGTGGGGACATGAATGCCGTTGGTAACGTAGCCCACCGGCACTTCTTCCGCCGGCCAGCGTGGGAACAGCGGTTCGAACAGAGCCCGGCTCACCACGCCATGCAGCCTGCTCACGCCA
>CAVVZG010000018.1:0-31611 GCA_963752205.1 Bryobacterales bacterium
CCCGATGGCGGGTGTTGAGAGCAGAAACGAAAAACGCGCCGCCGCCGCACGGTCCAGATTCCGCAGCAGCCCGGCCGCGATGGTGACGCCGCTGCGCGAGGTCCCGGGAACGATCGAAAAAACTTGCGCGAGGCCCACGGCCATGGCGTCCATGAAACTGAGGTGTCCCAGGTCCTTCTGCTTCCGTCCTACACGATCCGCCCACCACAAAATCAGTCCGACCACAATCATCATGGCGGCGATCACGTTGGGGGTACGCCACACCGTTTCCGCGCGGTGCTGGAATAGGAAGCCGAAGACGCCGATCGGAATCGTCGCAGCCACCATCAGCCACAGCAGCCCCTTATTTCTTGACAACGCCGGGTCATGATCGCTCCTCATCCCCAACCCTTGCGCGATTACCTGCACCCAGTCGCGGAAGAAATAAATCAGGATCGCCGCCAGAGTGCCCACGTGCAGCGCGACGTCGAAGGCCAGCCCAGGATCTTTCCAGCCGAACAGCCAGGGGATCAGAATCAGATGCGCGGTGCTCGAAATCGGCAGAAATTCCGTGAGGCCCTGCACGATTCCCAAGATGATCGCTTCGATTAGAGACATAAACCACCGGTCAAAGGCATAAACCATCAAGGGTAACGCAACCTTAGGGTAAGCTTGTGAAGATGACGATCCTGGTCGCGGCCCTGGCGCTCCTGCTGGCCGGATCGCTGGTGTATTCGGTGCTATCCGTGATCGCGGCGATCCGCTACCTGGCGGCGGTGCGCCCGGCCACCCCGTCCGCGCCCGAGCCCATTAGCGTGCTGAAGCCTTTAGCCGGTCTTGACGACGGTCTGGAACAGAACCTGCGTACTTTCTTCACCCAGGATTACGCGCAATTCGACATCGTGTTCGCCGTGCGTGAAGAGTCCGACCCATGCGTGCCGCTGGTGCGCCGCCTGGCGGAGGAGTACCCGCAGGTTCCTTCGAAATTGCTGGTGGTGGGGGAACCGCCCTATCCTCACGCCAAGGTTTACAGCCTGGCTCGCATGCTGGCCGAGGCTCGCCACGATCTGGTGGTGATGAGCGATAGCGACATTCGCGTAGGCCCGGATCTGTTGAACGTGATCGCTGCCGAATTCGCCGACGGGCGAACCGCGCTCGCCACGTGCCCGTACCGCGCTATTGCCGGACGCAGCTTTTGGTCGAGGCTGGAAGCCGTAGGCATGAACACCAACTTCTGGCAGGGCGTGTTGACCGCGCGCCTGCTGGCCGGCATGAAATTCGCCGTGGGTCCGACCATCGCCGGCCGCCGCCGCGCCATAGAAGCCATCGGCGGGATCGAGCGCGTCAAGGATTACATCGCGGAAGACTTCGATCTCGGCAGGTTGATGGCGCAATCCGGCCAGCGTGTGATTCTCTCTTCCTACGTGATTGACCACCGTATCGGGAGCGAGTCCTGGGCCAAAAATTTCACGCACCGCATCCGCTGGGGACGCACCAGCCGCCGCTCGCGCCCGCTCGGATACTTCGGGCAGATCTTCACTTATCCGATTCCGGTGGCGTTGCTACTGTGCCTGGCGATGGGGCAAGCGTGGCCGGTGGTTGCGGTGGCCGCGAGTTTCCGCTACGCGTCGGCCTGGATGATCTCGCAGGTGGTGCTGGGCGCCCGGCTCAATTGGATTCTGTTGCCTGTCGAGGATGTGCTGGGCTTCCTCTTCTGGATCGCCGGATTTTTCGGCAACACCATTACCTGGCGCGGGCGAACCTACCGCATCGATCGTCAGGGCCGTGCAGTTGCATAGCGTCTAGCGCACTTTTACAACGAGCACGTTCTTCGCGTCCACCTTGCCGTATTGCATTGGGTAACTGCGCCCCGCGTAGTAGGCGTCCCACTGATCCTTATAATGCGAAGAAAGCGGTTGGCCGGATTCTCCGGTTGCCAGGTTCATGAAGGAATGATCCAGGTCCGCCAGGTCTACGATCATGCGCAGCGACGGGCCCAATCGCCGGGTGTATTGTTTGACGGTAGTCGGGGCGCCGTTCATGGCAACGCGGCCGATATTGAAATAGCTGCCGATGAGGGGCAAGCGGCCATCTACCGGGTTCACAATTTGCAATGCCTGATACTCGCCGTAATCCCAGCGGGAGGATTTCGACCCCTGGACCTTCTGCCCCTCTTCAATCGCGCCGGTCAGGCAGCGCAATAAAAACACGTTGTAGTTCGGAAACCAATCCGCGGGTCGCTCGCGGAGCAGCCGCTCGATCACGCTCGGCGCCATGAAATTCTGATAAATATCGCCCGTTCCAGTGGCCGCTCGCTCCGCCATTCGTTTGCGGATCTGCTCATAGACCAGCGACGCCAGCATCGGCGCGGCTTGTCCCTTTTCCATTTGGCCATTCCACTTGCGCAGGACGGCGACGGCTTCCTGCGTCTGCGGGTTGGACGGCTTCTCCGCATCGAAGGCCGCGACCACCTGTTGCGCGACAAAATAATCGAAGGCCGAATAAACGTCCGTCTCCACTCGCAACATTTCTTCTGCCTTCCATTTCGCGCGCGAGCCCAGCAGTGCGCGGACCTGATTGACGCGGTACGGCGGGGCGAAATTGCCGTCCACCTGATAGGGATAATCCGCCGGGAACGGATTTTGATTCGCGCTGACGATCATACCCGTGGGCGGGTTGTAAACGCTCGGCAACTGCTCGAAGGGAATGAAGCCGGCCCAGGCGCACTCGGCGCTCTCGGCCGGAACGTCGCCCGCACAACTCTTGCGGATCGGCAGCAACCCCGCCGCCTGATAGCCGATATTCCCATCCGTGTCCGCGTAAACGAAATTCTGCCCGGGGCCGCCGAAGTGTGCGAGTGCCGCGCGGAACTCGCCCCAGTTGTGGGCCTGATCGATCGCCAGAAAGGGAAACGAGAAGCCTCCCGCCTCCGCCGCGGTCCAATGCAGCGCAAATTGCTCGCGGCCGTCCGCCAGGAACAGCGGGCCGTCTTTCGTAAGGCCGGTGGTGACCGGCAAAAGCTTGGCGCCTTGCACGGCAATGGCATCCTGCTCGACGCGCATGTTCGCGCCCGCCGGTTCGCGAACCAGATCCTGCACGTCGAACTGCAAATTGGTAGCGCCCCAGGCGATACGGTCGTTGTGCCCGATGATGACGGCAGGAAGTCCGATGATCGCGGCCCCGGTTACATCCAAACCGGGTGCTTTCAGATGCACCAAATACCAGGGCGAGGGAATGGAGAACTCCAGGTGCGGATCGTTCGCGAGGATTGGCTTGCCGCTCACCGCATGCGATCCCGCCAGCGCCCACGCGTTCGATCCGGGCTGCGGCTCGTGACCGGTGCGCATGGGGAACAAATACTCGACCTTCGCGCGCTCGCCGGTTGCCAGCATCTTTTGCTTGATCAACTCGCCGCGCCAACTGTTGGAGAGGAAGCGGTACAGTTCCAGACCAGCCAGCATGCAATCGCGCACCGACCACGGCCGCGGATCGTAGCGCAGAAGCGTGAACTCCAGCGGCAGGCGGTCGCGATGCGTCTCGATGAAATAATTGATGCCGCGCGCAAAGGCTGCCATCACCGCGCGCTCCTCGGGTTTCAGCGCCCGTTCCTGAGCTTCGGCGATTTGGCGTAAGTTCATGCGGCGGGCTTCTTGATCGGATTCGACCGCTGCCGCACCAACCACTTCGGCGAGCTCGCCGGCCGCGCGCCGCCGCATCCCGTCCATCTGCCAGAGGCGGTCCTGCGCCATAGCGTAACCTTCGAGGAAAATAGCGTCCTGCCAGGAGGCCGCCTGGATGTGCGGGGTACCCTGTGCATCGCGCGCGACGCGGGCTTCGGCGGAAATCGGTGCGCTGATCTCGCCGGAGGTTTGCGCCAGCGGCCGCCAAGCATACCAGTAGCCCCCCGCCAGAAGCGCAATCAACAAAACCGCTATGCTCAGATTGAGCAGCCGCAGCAGGCTGGACCCGTTTTCCGGTAGGCTCACTGCTTCCGATTGTAGCGAATCGTCTTGCGGCGCCTATGTCTCTGCGACTCATCCTTCTCGTTGCCATCGTCGCCCTGAACGGCTTTTTTGCCGCCGCCGAGGTTGCGCTGGTTTCGGTGCGCCGCTCGCGCCTCAACGAACTTGCCGAGCAGGGCAACGCATCGGCGCGCGCCGCGCTGGGATTGCTTGCGAATCCCGGACGCCTGCTGAGCGCCACCCAAGTGGGCGTCACACTGGCCAGCCTGGGGCTCGGTTGGGCCGGCGAAGACACTGTCTACCAGATCCTGCTCTCCTGGTTCGAACCGTGGTTCAGGCCCCACCCGCCATCCATTCCTTGGCTGCACGGATTTAGCTTCGCGGTGGCGTTCCTGGTGATCAGCTTCGTCCACGTGGTGGTGGGCGAGGTAGTGCCCAAGAACCTGGCGCTCGAAAAAGCCGACAAGCTGGCGCTGCTGGTTGCCACGCCGCTTTTGATTTTCCGCCGCATCTCGGCGCCCTTTGTGTTCGTGATCGACCGTACGTCGAGCGCGCTCTCCCACTTGCTGGGCCTGCGCGGCGGGCATACCGGAGGCGGCCATTCGCCCGAAGAGCTGAAGTTCATCGTGGAATCCAGCCATCACGAGGGTCACCTCGAGACCTTCGAGCAAGAAGCGATTAACAAGCTGCTAGAGCTCAAAGAAATCAATGCGCGTGAAATCATGACGCCGCGGCGAAAGATTGTTTCGGTTTCGGTCGGCGCTAGTTTAGATGATTTGCTGCGCCTGACCATGCAGCACAAATACTCGCGTCTGCCGGTGTATGAAGGCAGCCCGGAACAGATCATCGGCATCCTGCATTACAAGGATCTGGTTCGCGCCTGGCAGGAACGCAAGGCCGCCACGGATCGCCGCCAGATCCCGCGCCCCTTCCGCCTGCGCCCGTATCTACGTAAGCCGCTGGTGGTGCCGGAGACCAAGCCTCTGCATCAGTTGATCGACGAATTCCGCGACCAGCACACGCATCTGGCGATGGTGGTGGATGAGTTCGGCACGTTTACCGGTTTGGTGACGCTCGAAGACGTGCTCGAACAAATCTTCGGTGAAATCGCCGATGAGCACGACGTGCGTCCCGCGCTGCCGGTGGCCGGAGCACCCATCGTAGAACTCGACGGCAGCACCAGCATCCGCGATCTGAGTTCGCAATACGGCATCGAACTGCCGGGGGACGCGGGCTTTGAAACGCTCGCCGGTTTTCTGCTGCACCAGTTCGGCTACATTCCCGTGGCGGGTGAGTCCGTGGTTCACGATGGCCGCACGTTCATCGTCGAGTCGATGGATCGCAACCGCATTGCGCGCGTGAAGATCCTCAGCTCGCAACCGGCCGACGCTAGTAGCGCTCCTTGAAAGCACGAATGCCCGGCGACATTTCTCTGCTTTTTATTGAACTAGGAGCCGTAATTGTGGGGTTGGCGGTAGCGGCGCGCCTCTCCAGCACCCTGGGTTTCTCCACCATTCCGCTGTATCTGCTGGCGGGATTGGCGTTCGGTAAAGGTGGACTCGCGCCCCTTCCGCTCAGTCAGGGTTTTATTCACGTCGGTGCGGAAATCGGAGTGTCTGTTATTACTATTCATGCTGGGCCTGGAATACACCGGCGACACAATTGAAGCAGCAGTTGCAAAGCGGATTGCCTGCCGGACTGGTGGATCTGGCGCTGAACTTCCCGCCCGGCGTGATCGCTGGTTTCCTTCTCGGCTGGAGACCCCTGGCCGCCGTGCTGCTGGGTGGCGTCACTTATATTTCTTCTTCCGGCGTGATTGCGAAGATCCTGGCCGATGCGGGACGTTTGAGCAATCCCGAAACTCCCGCCGTGATGTCCGTGCTGGTGCTGGAAGATCTGGCGATGGCTGCCTACTTGCCGTTGGTGGCGGTCTTGATCAGCGGGGGAACGGTGCCAGTGATGGTCACTTCGGTCGCGGTCGCCATCACGCTGGTCTCGATGGTTTTGTTTGTTGCTATCCGCTATGGCCAGCGCCTCAGCCGTTTCGTGGCCCATCAATCCGACGAAGTGATTCTGTTGTCCGTACTTGGCGCAGTGCTATTGGTTGCCGGACTTCTGCAGCGCTTACAAGTTTCGGCCGCGATCGGCGCGTTCCTGGTGGGCATCGCGATCTCCGGCCCGATCGCGGAACAATCGCACCGCCTGCTCGCACCCTTGCGCGATCTTTTTGCGGCGACATTCTTTTTCTTCTTCGGACTCGAAATCGATCCCGCCAGTCTGCTTCCGGTGCTCCCGGCCGCGATCGCTTTGGGCCTGTTGCAGCGCTCTCACGAAAGTAGGCACTGGATATTGGGCTGCACGCCGCCAGGGCGTCGATTCCGCCGGACGCTGGCGGGCAGGAGTAGTGCTGGTAGCGCGCGGCGAGTTCTCGATTGTGATCGCCGGTTTGGGAGTGGCCTTCGAACCCCGCCTGGGCCCCTTCGCCGCCGCCTATGTATTGTTGCTGGCTATCTGTGGACCCATTCTCTCGCGCCTCGTTAAATAGGGCTGGCCGAAAACCACCACGGACGGTTGGAGTCGGCCATCATTAATCTCGCAGATGCCTGTTTTCAACGTGTTGGCATTGGCACGCGAGTTGCATTCTAGAAGTGCGTGAAAGGGAGGCAGCCATGAAAAAGAATCGGATAGCAATGAGTTTTTTAGCGGGCGCTTTGATGCTCGCGGGATTGTTCTTTAGTGCCGGCACCGCCAACGCGCAGCCGCGCATCGGAATCGGGATTGGCGTGGGCGTCGGCCCGGGATATTATGCCCCTCGGCCGCCGGTAGTTTACGCACCGCCGTATCCGGGCTATGCCTGGACTGCGGGCTACTATAATCCATACGGCGTTTGGGTCAACGGATTTTGGGGACCGCGGTACGGCTTCGGACGGCCTTTCGTAGGACCGCGGGGTTTTGTCGGTGGACGGGCTTTTGTAGGCCCCCGGGGCTTCGTCAGCGGACGGGCCTTCGTTGGTGGACATGCCGGTTTCCGCCGTTAACTGAAACAGCTTCTTGTGGATTGGGCTGCCCTGTAAAAATTGCCGGGCGGCCCTTTTTTCGCCCGGTGTATTTACAACCATTTAGCTATTGGATTGAGAAATGCATTGAAGGCTAGTAGACGTGCAGGACAAACAAAATAGGAGAGGAAAATGAAAAAACTACTTGCAGCTATGCTGTTGACAGCGGGGCTTGGATTCGGTCAGGTCTCGCTTGGCATTCGCATTGGACCGCCGCCGGCACCGCGCGTGGTGCGGGTTCGCCCGGTGGCGCCCGGGCCGGGCTACTTCTGGGTAGACGGTTATTGGTATCCCGATGGAGGCCGCTACCACTGGCATGAGGGTTATTGGACTCGTCCGCCGTACGAAGGCGCACATTGGGTTGGACCGCGACATGACGGCGCCATGTTCTACGCAGGATTTTGGGACGGACCGCGCGGACGCTTCGAACACGATCACAGGTGGGATCGCGATCACGATCGCCGCGACTTCCGCGACGACCACCACTAAACATTAAAACATTTTAGTGTTTCTATGGAGCCGGGCAGCGCCTAGGCTCCATTTTTTGTCGGAATGAGCGCGATGCGATAAGGGCCTTGCCCCAAAGCCATAGGAAACTCGCCGGCAGACCAAGTCCAATGCCGGCAAGGCAGGAAGCGCACCACGCGCGAAGAGGGAGCAGTCCTTTAATGCCCCAAGGTAGCGTTACAAAGCCACTCTTGGCCGGAAAGACTACCTTTCGGACTCTATTCGGCGGATTCGGCCAATTCCTCTCACTATCTTTCGATTAAACCTTGAAAATATGCGAGTTTGTCAGATACAATCGGGGCAATCACGGGTGTCTCCTCCGAGCACCCTCCGGAAGAGGGAACGTCGGATTCTTTCCACGTTCCCCTTCTCCTCTTCCCCTAAGGGGGAAAGTTGACCCGCACTCGATTCCTGTGTTACCGTAATTTTTCGGGCGACGTCGTCGTAAGCGTCTTTCTGAAGTTAGCTCCGTTCCCTTACCAAACAATCTGATGGAACAGACTCTGCACGCACTCGCTGGGATACTGCTGAAATCTATCCCAACCGTTGTCCTGCTGCTTTTCCTTTACTTCTATTTAAAGGTGATGCTGTTTGGGCCGCTCAACCGGCTGTTGAAGCAGCGTGAAGAACTGACGGCAGGCACTCGCCATGCGGCGCAGAAGAGTCTCAAGGACGCCGAGCGCAAGGTTCAAGAATATGAAGCCAAGATGCGGGAGGCTCGCGCGGAGGTGTATCGCGAGCAGGAAGAGACTCGCAAGAACTGGCTGGCCGATCAAGCGACCCAGGTAGACGGCGCGCGCGAGCGCACCGGTCACACCGTCCAGCAAGCCAAGGAAGAGATGACGGCTGAGATAGCGGCGGCGCGGGAGAGTTTAACGGCGTCCGCTGGAGCGTTGGCGGATGAGATCGCTACCGCGATGCTGGCGAGGAGAGCTTAAATGCGCAGGATCTCTTCCCTCTCGCTGCTGCTGCTGGCAAGCGCTGCGTTACTGAGTGCGCAAGAAGGCGGTGCGATGCCGGAGCCGGCGGCCGGTTGGAAGTGGGCCAACTTCTTGCTGTTGGTAGTCGGGCTGGGGTACCTGATCGCGAAGACCCTGCCGCCACTGTTCAAGTCGCGCACCGAGGAAATCCAGAAGGGCATAGCGGAAGCACGCGCCATCAAACAGGACGCCGACAAACGTGCCGCCGACGTGACGGCGCGCACGGCCACGCTGGGCGCTGACATTGAGCGGTTCCGTGTGGAAGCTAAAGCAGAGATGCAGCAGGAAGGCGAACGCATCCGCCAGGAGACGGCAGCGCAGATTGCGCGCCTGGAACATCAAGCGCAGCAGGAAATCGAAATGTCGGGTAAGATAGCGCGCCGCGAGCTCAAGAGTTACGCGGCGAAGCTGTCGCTCGATCTGGCCGAGCAGCGCGTGCGCGAGCGGCTGGACGCGAAGGCGGAACAGGGCCTGGTCGACGCCTTCATTCAGGATTTAGAGCGGGAGTCAAAAAGCTAAATGATCTCGGTTGTGGCAGCGCGGTACGCGAAGGCACTCGCCGATGTGGTTACGGCGGGTGTGCATGCGTCGAGCACCGCGCAGGCCGATCCTGCTGCGATTACGGCGCAATTGCAAGGCGTGGACGAGATGATCGCTTCGTCCAACGAATTAAAAAACGCCTTGGCATCGCCGGCCGTGGCGCCGTCGCGAAAGCGTGCGGTGATGGCGCGGCTGATCGCGCCGATGAATCTCTCCGCACAGGTGCGCAATTTCCTATTTGTGGTGATCGACCACCGGCGGGTGCATGAACTGAAATCGATCATCGAAGCTTTTGAAGATCTCGCCGACGAACGGCTGGGTTACGTGCGGGCGGATGTGGCGAGCGCGCAGGCCCTGCCGGAGGCGCAGCGCGCGGCTTTGGAAGTCCAGCTTTCGCGGCTGGCGGGCAAGAAAACCAGACTGCGATACTCCACCGATCCGGCGCTGGTTGGGGGCGTGGTGGCTAAGGTAGGCTCCACTGTTTATGATGGCAGCGTCCGTGGTCAGCTAGAGCGGCTGCGGGTAAAACTGGGGAGCCAGTAGGCTCTCCGATCAAAAAGGAATTATGGCTCAGATTCGGGCAGATGAAATCTCGCGCCTGTTGCGCGAGGAGATCGAGAACTACGAGAAGGCGGTCAACGTCGCCGAAACCGGCTCGGTGATTTCGGTGGGCGACGGTATTGCGCGCATCTACGGCCTGGAAAATGTGATGGCCGGCGAGCTGATCGAATTCAAGGGCGGCGTTTCAGGCATCGCGTTGAACCTCGAAGAAGATCAAGTGGGCGCGGTGCTGCTGGGCGAAGCGTCCGGCATCATGGAAGGCGACGAGGTTCGGCGCACAGGCCGCATCATGAGCGTGCCGGTTGGCGAAGCCATGATCGGCCGTGTGGTCGACGCGCTGGGCAAACCCATTGACGGCAAAGGTCCCATCGAAACCAAATCTTTCAACGCCATTGAGCGCATTGCGCCTGGTGTGGTCGACCGGCAGCCGGTGAAAGAGCCGATGCAGACCGGTATCAAAGCGATCGACGCCATGGTGCCGATCGGCCGCGGCCAGCGCGAACTGATCATTGGCGACCGCCAGACTGGTAAGACTACTGTCGCGCTCGACACCATCATCAATCAAAAAGGCGGCGACGTGATTTGTATTTACGTCGCGATCGGCCAGAAGCGTTCGACGGTGGCGCAGGTGGTGAAGACGCTTGAAGACTACGGCGCCATGGAATACACCATCGTTGTGGCCGCAACTGCGTCCGATCCGGCGCCGATGCAGTATCTGGCACCTTACGCGGGTTGCGCGATCGGCGAATATTTCCGCGATAGCAGCCGCCACGCGCTGTGCATTTACGACGATCTTTCGAAGCACGCCGCGGCGTATCGCGAGATTTCGCTGCTGCTGCGGCGTCCTCCCGGGCGCGAAGCGTTTCCTGGCGACGTGTTCTATTTGCATAGCCGCTTGCTGGAGCGCGCGGCGAAACTTTCGGCCGACAAGGGCGGCGGTTCGCTAACGGCTCTGCCGTTCATCGAAACCCAAGCGGGCGACGTTTCGGCGTACATTCCGACCAACGTGATTTCGATTACGGACGGCCAGATCTATCTGGAATCCGATTTGTTCAACGCGAATATCCGTCCCGCGATCAACGTAGGTATTTCGGTAAGCCGCGTCGGCGGTAACGCGCAGATGAAAGCCATGCGGCAGGTGGCCGGAAGCTTGCGATTGAATCTGGCGCAGTATCGCGCGCTGGCGGCGTTCGCGCAGATGGGCTCGGATTTGGACAAGACCTCGACTGCGCAGCTCACGCGCGGCAGCCGCATGGTGGAGATCCTGAAGCAGGGCCAGTATTCGCCGGTGCCTGTCGAAAAGCAGATCATGATTCTTTACGCGGGCACCGAGGGAATCCTGGACGATATTCCACTCGATCAGTGCCGCGCCTTCGAAGACGGGCTCTTCAAGTTTGTTGAAAACGCGCATCCGGGAATGCTTTCGACCATCCGCGAAAAGAAGGCTCTGGATGACACGCTGAAGGGGCAGATGACAGCGGCCCTGGGCGAATTCAAGACCCGCTTCGTCGAGGAACAAAAGTCCAAGTAACATGCCGAGTCTGATCGACATCCGGCGGCGCGTCCGTTCGGTCCGCAACACGCAGCAGATCACCAAGGCCATGAAGATGGTCTCGGCGGCGCAAGCTGCGTAAGGCGCAGGAGCGAGCGCTGGCGGCTCGTCCGTACGGCAAGATGCTGCGCGAGATGCTGGCGAATGTGGCTTCGGCCGCGAGCCAGAATCCGGATGCCGGCGGAAATCCGCTGCTGGCAGTGCGACCCGAGAAAAAGCATTCTGCTGGTCGTGGTGACGGCGGATCGCGGGCTGGCCGGCGGCTTCAACGCCAATCTGTTGAAGCTGGCCCAGCGCTTCGTCAACGAGCACCGCGACGCTGAGTTGACCTTTGAGCTGATCGGCCGCAAGGGCCGCGATTATTTCCGCAAGCGCGAGGCGCGGATCTCCGGCGAACATCTGGACATGATGCGCTCGCTCAATCTGCGCGTACGCCGATAAGATCGCGGACGCCATTATCGATCGCTTTTCGAACGGCGAGATCGATGCGGTCTACATGTTCGTCAACGAATTTAAGAGCGTGATGGCGCCGACGCTGATCGGCAACGCGCCTGCTGCCGATTGAAGTTCCGAAATCGCAGGAACAGGTCGATTACATCTACGAGCAGAAGCCCGAAGAACTGCTGGGCAGCGCTGCTGCCGCGCTACGTGAAATTGCAGGTGTACCGCGCGCTGCTCGAATCGGTGGCGGCGGAGCACGCCGCGCGCATGACGGCGATGGACGCCGCCAGTTCCAACGCGACCGACGTGATCGACAAGCTGACTTTGTATATGAACCGCGTGCGCCAGGCGAGCATCACGCGCGAAATTATCGAAATGGTGAGCGGCGCGGCTGCTCTGGACTAAAGCAGAGGATTTCTATGAGCGTAATCGGAAAAGTGATCCAGGTGGCCGGACCGGCCGTGGACGTCGAGTTTCCCGAAGGGCAGATTCCCGTCATCCGCACCGCGATCCGCATCACCAGCGAAGGGTTTCAACGTACCCGACCCCATCGACATCATCTGCGAAGTGGCGCAGCACATCGGCGAGAGCCGCGTGCGCACCATCGCGCTGCAGCCCACCGACGGTCTGGTGCGCGGCATGAAGGCCGAGAGCCTGGGCCAGCCCGGTCACCGTGCCGGTGGGCAAGGAGACGCTGGGCCGCGTGCTCAACGTGATCGGCGAGCCGGTGGACAAGATGGGTCCGGTGAACACGGCGAAGCGCTATCCGATTCATCGCCAGGCGCCGTCGTTCGAAGAGCAGTCGACCGAACTGCAGATGTTCGAGACCGGCATCAAGGTCATCGATCTTCTGGAACCCTATTTGCGCGGCGGCAAGATCGGCTTGTTCGGCGGCGCGGGCGTCGGCAAGACCGTCATCATTCAGGAGCTGATCAGCAACATCGCCACGAAGCACGGCGGCGTTTCGGTGTTCGCCGGCGTGGGCGAGCGCACCCGCGAAGGCAACGATCTGTGGCTCGAAATGCAGGAATCCGGCGTCATCGATCCGCACGACTACACGAAATCGAAGTGCGCGCTGATCTACGGCCAGATGACCGAGCCGCCCGGGGCGCGTCTGCGCGTGGCGCTGACGGCGCTCTGACCGTCGCCGAGTATTTCCGCGACGAAGAAAATCAGGACGTGCTGCTGTTCATCGACAACATTTTCCGCTTCACGCAGGCCGGTTCGGAAGTAGTCGGCGCTGCTGGGCCGCATGCCCAGCGCCGTGGGTTATCAGCCCAACCTGGCGTCAGCGAAATGGGCGATTTGCAGGAGCGCATCACTTCCACCAAGAACGGTTCGATCACGTCCGTGCAGGCGATTTACGTGCCCGCCGACGATTACACCGATCCCGCGCCGGCCACCACGTTCGCGCACTTGGACGCGACCACCAACCTTTCGCGCGCGATTTCGGAGCTGGGCATTTATCCCGCCGTCGATCCGCTGGCTTCCACCTCGCGCATTCTCGATCCGCGCATCATCGGCGAGGAACATTACAACATCGCGCAGGAGGTGAAGCAGATTCTGCAGCGCTACAAGGATCTGCAGGACATCATCGCGATTCTGGGCGTCGACGAACTTTCGGACGAAGACAAGGCCACCGTCGCGCGCGCGCGCAAGATCCAGCGGTTCCTCTCGCAGCCGTTCCACGTGGCCGAAGCGTTCACCGGCCTGCAAGGGCAAATACGTCAAGGTGGCCGACACGGTGCGCAGCTTCAAGGAAGTCGTGGAAGGCAAGCACGACGAAATTCCGGAGCAGGCGTTCTACATGCAGGGCTCGATCGACGACGTGCTCGAAGACCTGGGAAGAGATGAAGAAGAAGGGCTAAGCTTCAATGGCCGAGACGTTTCAGATCGAAATCGCGACGCCCGAGAAGCTGGTGCTGGACCAGCAGGCCGAGTTCGCGCGAGATTCCCGGCAAGGACGGCTACATGGGCATCCTGCCCGGCCACGCGGCGCTGCTCGAGCGAACTGGGCGAAGGCACGCTTTCGGTCACGCTCAGGCGGGCAGACGCGAGAGTTCACAGGTCACCGGCGGCTACGTCGAGGTCCGCGACAATCACGTGCGGGTGCTGGCGGATAAAGCGGAATAGAAACCGTCTGTTAGCGGCCCGGACAAGCGTACTCGACAACTGCGGAAGTTGCCGGTATCCAACCTCGTAAAGATTGGGACAGGAAAACGTCAACAAAGTACCACTTGGATTCAGTCGTCGTTCCGCGAACTGCTCGAACCTTTGCCTTCGTACACGGCTTTACACGCCCCACAATTCGTGAGGTCTCTTTCGGCAAGGCAAAGACCTCCATCGCAACCGGGAGTCCAGGCTCCGAGTGGTCGATGGAGAGACGCTGTCCTATGCCAAAACTTTCCATCTCGTAGGAGTGTCCTGTCCAATTGAACCACGCATTGGCATCGCAAGCGATGCAGAAAAGCGGCAGCACAACGCTAAAGGGTCCATCTGCTGTGACTCCATAAATCAACCGATTCCCCAGTGGCACGACCCAATTCAGTTTTGTAGGAGTCTGCGCATGTACGGCGGCAATTCCAAATTGAGTTTCTGCTGCGGTATGTTTAGCGACAACTGCAACCACGTCTGGACGACCGTCATGATCAAGATCAGCTACGATCCACGGCACCAACGGGGCGTCCTTTTTCTCGATACTGTCGTCGGGTATATCAAGCGCACGGTTTAGGAGGTGGACTCCGGGGATTCGCCGAAGCGCGTCCACCAGCAGCGCTGGAGGTTTGGGCTGAGCGATCACGCAACCCGCCGAGAGAATCAAGAAAAATGCCGTTCTCATCTATGCTCGGCCTCAATCGCCTGTTCCAAACTCTCAATCAACGGCGGTAGGTCAATGGCGATTGTGTCGCACACGCGCTCCAGGTCCACATCAAAGTAAACGTGGATGAGACGATGTCTCATGCCTACGATATCGACCCATGGAATCTGCAGATATGAGGCACGAGTATCATTGGTCACCTTGGTCGCGGCTTCGCCAATAATTTCTATGCACTTCACTAGCGCCAGGGAGAGAATTCGGTCAGACTTCAGGTCTTGGGCTGTCTTGCCCGCTGCGAACGTGACGGCTTCACGAGCGGCATCCAACATGTGCCGCAAGCGCACCACATCACTGGGCGGCATATTGGACGGAGGCTGTCTTTAGAACCTCATCGCGAAAGTACCGGCTCAGCTCCGGAGCCGTCCGCAAGTCGATTCTTCGTCCGCCGAACAGAGATGAAAGCTCACGTTCCATTGCCGCCATGCGCAGATAGCCTACCCGGAAATCAGGCTCGAATTCTACGAGGATGTCGATATCGCTTGAGTCCTTGAACCGCTCAGTCAGCGCGGAGCCGAAGATCGCCAGCTTCCGGACGTGGTTGCGGCGGCAGAACTCCGCGAGTTCAAGTTGTGAAACACCCAAGCGGTCCAGATTCATTCAAATCCATTATCGTCCACCACTACGATCTGCCGCGGCCCGGGGTTCCGCTACTTGATCGCCAGCGCGTTGGGCGGCGAGGCGATCCCACCTTCGAGGTTCATGGGAGCGGAAGCGATCAGGAATTCGTAGCGGCGGTCGCGGGCGCAATCCTCCGCTAGCGGGGCTAAGACGAACAGTTCTCCCAGAGGCAAACCCAATAAAGGCAGGGTGAGGTAGTGCAGGGCGTTCTCGTCACCTAAATCGAAGGGGAGCGATTCGACGGCGGGATTGTCCGCGCCGATGGCGGCGACGCGGTGGTCCCACAGCCAGGCGGCGAGCTCACGGCTGCGCTCGATGCCGATGGACTTCACGTCTCCAAACTTGTTCATGGATTGCTTTTGCTGCGCCGTGCTGTTTTCGTACGCCTCCATCCAGCCAGTGTGCACCAACACGATGGACCCGGGCTTGAGCGTTGTTCCTTGTGCGGCGAGCGCGGCCTTCAGTTCCGCGAGCGTGTAGGTGTCCGAGGAGAGCGGGTCGACCGGCATGCCTTGCGACTTGCGATATCCGTAGGCGTCAATCAATACTCCGCGCCCCGCGAATTTATCGGACCAATTATGGATGCTGAGACGGCCGCCCGCGCCGGACCTGATCTCGCTGGGTTTCACGCCGCCATAGAAACATTCGTATTTGAAGTGTCCGACGTGGGCAAGGCCGTCCCACTGACTGCTCTCCTGCGTGTTGTAGTTGTCGAGCACGTCGTCATTGGCGAAAGGTCCCAGCGGATGAATTCTGTGTGCCACCGCGTTGCGGCCAAAGAGTGGAGGTTTGGCGAAGCCGATCTTGGCGTCCAGGCGAAAGATTTTCCCGGACTGGACCAGGCTTGCGGCGTCCACGAGGCCTTCCGGCGTCAGAAAATTCAGGCAGCCGAGTTCGTCTTTTTCGCCGAACACGCCCCAGGATGCTCCCGCGGGGGCGCCGGGTTTGACGGGCAATTGGTGATAGGTTGGAAGATTGTCGAAGTCCATCGAGATAACAGTATAATGCGGCGCGACAGTTGAGGTGACCCATGCAAATCGATCCAGAAGACTTCAAGCGGCATTACGCGATGCTCTCTGACACGGCGCTCTTAGAGATGGATCGCGAGGAGCTAGTGGATGTGGCGCGCGCGTGTTACGACGCGGAACTGGCGGAGCGCAACTTGGCGTCCGATCAGGCGCCGCCTGGCTCGCCCGCGATGGAGACGCCCTCCGGTGAAGTGGATGGCGATCTGCAATTGGTGGGGACGTTCCTTTCGATCGAGGAAGCCAACTTCGCGCGCGGGCTGCTACAGTCGGCGGACGTTCCTTGTTCGTTGGAGAACGAGTTCGCGGCCGGATTTAGCGCGACCGGCGCGCTGCGGCTGCTGGTGCCGGCTTCGGCGTACGATCGCGCCTGCGAAATCCTGGAAACGGAGATCAGCGAAGAGGATCTGATTGCGCAGGCGGAAGCGGGAGCGGTGGAAGACTTCCCAGAATCGTGAGCGCGCGACCCGCTATAATCTAACATCCGATGGCAATCGATTGGTTCCCGCTGTGGTTGAGCTTGCGCGTGGCAGTGGTGTCGACTGCGCTCGCTTTCGCCGGGGGGTTGTGGATCGCCTATTTGCTGGCCAATCGCCAATTCCGCGGCAAGGACGTGTTGGACGCCGCCGTCACGTTGCCGCTGGTGCTGCCACCGACAGTGCTCGGTTACTATTTGCTGGTGCTATTAGGGCGCGCGAGTCCGTTAGGAAAGCTATGGGAAACCATCTTCGGGTCGCCACTGGTCTTCACCTGGAAGGCCGCGGTGGTGGCGGCGTTGCTGCATGCGTTGCCGCTGCTGGTGAAGTCGACGCGGGCGGCGCTGGAAAGCGTGGATCGCAACTACGAGCGTGCGGCGCGCAATCTGGGCGCTTCGGAGTGGAAGCTTTTCTGGCGCGTGACGTTGCCGCTGGCATGGCGTTCTATCTTTGCGGCTACGGCGTTGGCGTTCGCGCGCTCGCTGGGCGATTTTGGTGTCACCTTGATGGTGGCAGGCAACATCCCCGGACGGACGCAGACGGTGGCGGTGGCGATTTACGACGCGGTCGAATCCGGCAACGGCGCGGTGGCGCGCACTCTGGTGCTGGTGGTTTCGGTGGTGGCATTGGTCTTGTTGACGCTGGCGAATCGGCTGAGCCCCAATCGGGTTTGAATCGCCATGTTGCAGGCGCGGCTCCGCAAATCCTTCGCTCCCCGACCCGATTCCGCGGGCTTCACGCTGGATCTCGAGTTTTCCGCTACCGCTGGAGTAACAGTGCTGTTCGGCCCGAGCGGGGCGGGCAAAACGTTGGTGCTCGATTCGATCGCCGGATTCGTGCAGCCCGACGAGGGCCGCATTCTTGCTCGAAGATGACATCCTATACGACGCTGCTGCGGGAGTGCATCTGGCTCCGCAAAAACGCAATTGCGGTTATGTGTTTCAGAACTACGCGCTGTTTCCGCACATGACGCTGCGTGAGAACCTGGCCTTCGCTGCGGAACGGCGGCCGCGCCTGGAGCGGCATCGCCGCGTCAATGACATGCTGGAGAAATTTAGGCTGGAGGAAGCGGCGGGGCGGCGTCCACATGAGGTTTCCGGCGGCCAGCGCCAGCGCTGCTGCATCGCGCGCGCGTTGATCGGCGAACCGAAGTTGCTGCTGCTGGACGAGCCCGCCACCGGTCTCGACGCCGTGCTGCGCGCAGAGTTTTACGAAGCGCTGCGGCAAGTCCGCAGCGAATTCGCGACGCCCATGCTGTTGGTGACTCACGATCTGACGGAGTGTTTTGAACTGGGCGAAGAAATGCTGATCCTGCACGGCGGCAGAATCGTGCAGAAGGGCACACCGCGCAGCGTGCTGGATGAACCCGCGAATCTCGAGGTCGCGCGCTTGCTGGGCGCGTTCAATTTGCTAGACAGCGAGATTCGAACGCTTGATCCAGGCCGCAATACCAGCCGTTTACAGGTGGGGGAGTTCGAACTCGAAGGCCCCTATTTCCCGGGCCACTTGAAGGGCGACCACGTAACGCTGTGCGTGCGCCCGGAGCAGCTCAAAGTTTTCGCGCGCAACGGCAAGCCTGGTCCGAATCAGATTCCCGGCGGATCTGCTGCGCGCCGTCGAGCGCCCGCACGGTATGCGTTTGGAATTTTCCGGCGGGGGCATTCCCGGCCCGGTGCGCGTCACCGTGTCGCGCACGGAGTATCAGAACCAGCGCGACAACCGCGAGTGGGTGATCCAGTTCCCGAGCGACGCGCTGCGCGTGTTGTAGCGCCTAATAGCGCCAGCTCTTAAGATCCGCGCCGGGCGGCGCTGTCTTTTGCATACGCTCCAACATCTTCGGTAAGTACATGGTGTTGTAGTGCAGGCGCGAGTACGCATTCGGCAGGGAAGGGTCACCGTTCCAGCAATGCTCGGCGCGATCGCCATACTTGACCTCTCCATCGTAGGGCGGGTCCTTCGTCTGCTTGAGAAAGTCCTCTATGAGGTACACCGCGTCGTTCAAAAAATAAGTATCCGCGCTGCCCACATACAGATGAATCTTGCCCTGTAGCTTGGGCCCGAGCGTCGACCAATCACGCTGCAGAATATGGCTGAGATCGTAATGCTCGCGCCAGTATTGCGCGACTTCGGGATGGATTTCGCCCGTCTTCTTGTTGAAAATTTCCTGGGGGTAACCGTCGGCGCCCACCGGTGAATACACGGCCTGCCAAATATCGAACTGCTCCCCAGAGCGCCCGTGTGACCCCAGCGCCAGTTCATACGCGTTCAAATCGCGCGTCGTGGCGGTGACGTGCCCCTGGTAATCGCGCATCCCCGGCTGATCGATTTCCTTGTGCGCTCCGATCAGCACGAATGCGTTCTTGTCGCTATAGAGATTGATAGTCGTGTAGGCGCGGAAGTCGACGGGATCGGGGCACGCCGCAAACGCGCCGTTGTAATGCTCCGGATAGAACATCTGCACCGCTAGCGCCTCCCAACCGCCCGTCGATCCGCCATACAGGAACCGCGCCCAGCCCTGGCCGATGGCGCGAAATTGCTTCTCGATCGCGGGAATCAGTTCGGTTTCAATGGCATCGCCGTAGGGACCAAGGTTCGCGGAATTCACCGCGTAGGAGTCGTCGTAATAAGGATTGGCGTGCTGAATTTCCACGACCAAAAAGCGCGGGAAGCCGGGCGCGATCCACTGCTGATAGAACTTGTAAGCTTCTTCCTGTTCGATGCGATTGTAAGCGGCCAGGTGAAAGCGTTCGCTGTAAACGGGTTTCAAGTTGGGATCTGGCGGCGCGGTACGGAAGCCGGAAATGTCCTCCGGGAAATGCCCGTGAAAAACTGCCAGGGGATAGAGTGCTTCGGGATGTTCGTCGAATCCTTCTGGAACCAGGATGTTTGCACCAAGGAACATCGGCCGTCCCCAGAATTGCGTGAGCAATTGAGATTGGATGCGGATATGGCGAGTGTATTTGGTATCCTTCGGCGCTGGGATGGGCGGGATTTCTTCGCTCAATGAAATTGCGACAGGCTCCCCGCCACTCGCCGCGATGACGATCTTACGCGGCTTGCTGTAGAGATTACCCGGCGCGAGCTGCCAATGCTGTCCTTCGCCGCGATCCATGGGCAACTTGACAGTATGGCCGTCGGCGCGGTGGAAGGTCTCGTAGCGATGCAGTACCACTTGCACAAAGTATTCGCCGGGTTTGATCTGCGAGAGGCTGCGCACCGGATAGCCCCATGCTGAATCGTCGATAACGATGTTCCGTCCCGGCGCGAGAGCTTCGACATCCATGCCGAACAACATCTGGCTCTTGGGCGTGTCGTCGATCTGCAAACGCGGCTCGGCGGATGGATCGGTGGAGAGAATCAACAGCAGACGGCCATCGAGCGGCATTGCACTGCGTTCCTTCGGGAAAGAGACCTGGAACGTGGTACCCGCGGCGAACGCGGTAACCGCTGCGAACGCCAGCGCAAGAGCAGGGCGGAGCATACATCCAGTTTACAATTTGACTGAGCGCTAAACAGCGCGCACAGCGGCGCTCACGGGCCGCGAGCCGACCGGAATCACGGTGAGAAGCGAAGCGCGGCGATCGCGATTCTTGGTGATCGCGCCGACGCGCAGCACCGCTACATCGCCGGATTTGCGATTCAGCACCAGCGCGTATTGGTCGTCCGGCGTCACTGTGATAAAGCCTGGATCTGCACCGACCGACGCTACGGCGACCACTCTGCGTGAGTTGATTTCCAAAATATTCACGTCGCCTGAGGCCGGGCTCGCCACGAACAAGTACGCGAGCGACGCTGCCATCGGCCCCGGAGCGTGCCCGGCCAGCACTGTCTCGGCGACTTCCGGCGTGTGATACGGATACACCACCACGACAGCGTCCATGCCTTCGCCGGTAACAAAAAGTTGATTCGACCCCTGCCCTTCACCGCCGGTTAAATACAAGTTGTCGGGACGCACAGCCAGCGGGAGATGCGTGATCAAGCGGGCCGACGGCACGTCGTAAAGCGACAGCCGCCGCTCACCGCGATCCGCCGCGATCAGCGTGCGCGAGTCCGGCAGAAAGCGGACTGCACCGAACTCACCCTCTCCGGCCGAAGCCGTCAGCTTGCGGGACGCCAGATCGACTAGGCGCACGCCGTTCGCGAAACTAATGGCAGCCGTTTTGCCATCGGCTGTCAGCGCGAAATCCACCGGATCGCGCGGCAGCGGCAGGCGCCATTCCAGCTTGAAAGTGTCGAGCGCGATGCGCACCAGCGACTGCGGCTCGCGCGCCAGAACATACAGCGCGCTGTCGTCGGGCGCCACCTGGATCGCCAAGGCGGAGGAAGCTACCGCCAGACGGCGATTGAAACTCAAGCGGTCCACTTCGATCTCGTGCACCGTGCCGTTGGCCGGTGTCAGGGCGTAGACGAAGGGCCGTTTGGCGGTGGAAATCACGCTGCTGGGAGATCCGTTCAACGGGATGTGCCGCGCCACGGCGAGCGCCTGGAGATCGACAGCGGCGATGGCCTGACTTTCCTCGTTCGCGACGAAAGCATAGCCACGAAACCCTGCGCCACCGCGGCGGCGGCTACAAGCGGCGAGCATGGGTAGGGCCAGAAGGGCCCGGCGGGAGATCACTCATCTAGGGTAACAGGCGGGAAAAACGAATTTGTGGTTTCCTTCGTACCTCATTGAAAATAAAACATAACATTGCCCCTTTGTTCCTGCCTGTGGTACCTTCGGAGGGGACGTTCAGGGCCTTCCCGTACTCTCCCGTTTTTATATGAATCTGCGGTCTTTATTTAGTCTTTTTTCGTCCGATCTCGCCATCGACTTGGGCACGGCCAACACCTTGGTCTACGCCAAAGGCAAGGGCATTGTGGTGAACGAGCCCTCCATCGTCGCCATCAACAAAACCACGGGAGAAGTGGAAGCGGTCGGCAAGGAAGCCAAGGAAATGCTGGGCCGCACGCCGGGCAACATCGTGGCGATCCGGCCGATGAAGGACGGCGTGATCGCTGACTTCAAGGTCACTGAGCGCATGCTGAACTACTTCATTCAGAAAGCGCATGGGCGCAAGATGCTGGTGCATCCGCGCATCATCATCGGAGTCCCCAGCGAAATCACGCAAGTGGAAAAGCGCGCGGTGATTGATTCCGCCTATCACGCCAAAGCGAGCGAAGTCTATCTGGTGGAACAAGCCATGGTGGCCGCCATCGGCGCCGGGCTGCCTATCACGGAACCCTCTGGCAACATGGTGGTCGATATCGGTGGCGGCACTACTGACGTCGCTGTAATCTCGCTCTCGGGCATCGTCTACTCACGCTCGGTGCGCGTCGCCGGCAATGAAATGGACGACGCGATCATGCAGTACATGAAACGCAAGTACAACCTGCTTATCGGCGAAACCACTGCGGAGCGTGTCAAGATTACCGTGGGCTCCGCGTACGAATTGGACAAGCCGCTGACGATGGAGATCAAAGGCCGCAACCTGATTGAAGGCGTGCCCAAAACCATCACTGTCGACGACACCGAAATCCGCGAGGCACTTTCGGAATGCGTGGCGACGATCATGAACGCCATCCGCGTCGCGCTGGAGCGCACGCCGCCGGAACTTTCCGCCGATATCAGCGATCGAGGCATTGTGCTGACGGGCGGCGGGGCCATGCTGAAGAATTTGGATAAACGCATCCGGCAAGAGACCGGATTGCCGGTGTCGATTGCCGAGGATCCGCTGGCCTCTGTGGTGCTGGGCACCGGTAAAATGTTGACAGAGTTTAGACTGCTGCGGCGGATCGCGATCGAATAGCATGAGGGGGCTGGCCAAGGCCAGCCGATGAAGTATGGAATTTCTCCTCAATCGATATCGCAACCTGACGGTGTTGCTGGTGGTCATCCTGGCGCAACTGGTGCTGCTTGCCTACCAGGTGAAGAGCAACGGCGAAGTGCGGCTGATTCGCGTGTGGGCCGTCAGTGCGGTGACGCCGCTGGCGCGCGTGATTGAGGCGGGGCGCAGCAGCACCGTGCATTTCTTCCGCGATTACTTCATTCTGCTGGACGTGCGCCAGGAGAACCAGCGCATCAAGGTGGATCTTGACCGCACCAAGATGGAGAATCAGTATCTGCGGACCGAGCTCTCGACCGCGGATCGCGCTAAGTCGCTGGCGATTTTCCAGCAGCAGTCGCCGTCGAAGACGATCGCGGCGCACGTGATCGGCAATACCACGGGCGTCGGGGCGAAAGTCGTAATCGTAGACCGCGGCACTGGCAGCGGCGTTCAAAAAGGCATGGCGGTGATCACGCCCGATGGCATCGTCGGTAAGGTGACCGGCGCCTATCCTACGGCTTCCTACGTGCTGCTGATCACCGATCCCTCCTTCGCCGCCGGCGTCATTTCGCAAAAGAACCGGGTGCATGGAACCCTGAAGGGCCAAGGCTATAGCACAGTGATCGTGGATTACGTGCAGAACGAGCAGAAGGTGGAGCCCGGCGAGCAGTTCTTCACCTCCGGCGACGACCGCATTTTCCCCAAAGGACTGCCGGTGGGAGAAGCCACCGTGGTGCGCAACGGGAAATCCTACAAGGAAATTTTCGTCACGCCCAGCGGTCTGCAAAATGGCTTGGAAGAAGTGTTGATCGTGGTCGAGGGCGTGCACGTGCCGATTCCGGACGCGCCCGCGGCATCGCAACCAGTGCATTTGCAGGACGCGCCGCCTGCTGAACAGTCGTCGACCGACATTGCGCCTGTGCAATCGGGACCTTTGTCCACCGATGCCGACCGTTTGGTCGACCAGTACCGCCGCATTGGCGAAGCCGAAAAGCACGTTTATGGACAAAACGGCGGCACCGCGCCCAATTACAACATCAATTTGAACGCGCAGCCGCCACCTCAGGCCGCGGCACCGCCGCCGAAGAATCCCTGACTCAATGAGCGATCTAGGAGCCAATTTCCGCGACGATTTCAGCGAAGCGCCCCACTTGAAAAAGGGCGTTTCGAAGTTCAACATTGCGGCGACCATCGCTATTCCGCTCGCCGCCATTTTGTTTCAAGTGTATGTCCCGCGTTTCTTCGAGCGCCTCTCTTACCTGGAATTGCCGCTGTTAGTCACGGTGTATTTCTCACTGATGCGGCGGTCTCCGGTGGCGGGTGTCCTCTACGGAGCCGGCATTGGCCTGGCCCAAGATTCGCTCTCGCACAATCCGCTAGGAATGTTCGGCATTGTCAAGACCCTGGTAGGCTACTTCGCCGCCTCTATGAGCCAGCGCTTCGACGTACAAAATCCCTGGGTGCGCCTGGTCTTGAGTTTCTTCTTTTTCTTTTTTCACCAGTTTTTTTATTGGGTGCTGGTGCGCGCGCTGCTCGGCGAGGCGCTCGAATTCGATCTACAGACGACTCTCGTGGTAGCCGTGCTCAATGCTGTGGTCGCGCTGCCCCTGTATCACATATTGGATAAACTGAAGGTCGTGGAATAAAATGGCGATCGATCCTGAACAAGACCTCCGGCCCGACGCCGCAAAGCGCTTATCGCGGGACGACACGCGCTTTGCGTTGGGGCGCATCGCCGGCTTCCAATATTTCATCGTCGCCATTTTTCTCTTCCTGATTACCGGGTTCTGGGTGCTGCAAGTGCGCGAGGGCGAGAGCAACAGCCAGCTCGCCGAGCGCAACCGGATCAAAACCGTTCCTGTGCTGGCCCCGCGCGGTAAATTGCTCGATCGCGACGGACGCGTAATCGTCGACAACCAAGCCGCTTTCACGCTCTTGCTGACGCGCGAAAACTTGAATATGGATCATATCGATGGCATCGCGGCGGGACTCCATCTGGATCCCGCCGAGGTGCGCGCGCGCGTCAAACGTTTTGCGTCCCGGCCGAAATATGTGCCGGTGGTGATTAAGCAGGAACTGACGCCCGCCGAGATCACTTTCGTCGAATCGCATCGCGACGCCAATACCTACCCGGAAATGGAGCTGATCCAAAACCAGCGCCGCCTGTATCCGCAAAAACGGCTTGGCCGCGCACGCCATCGGCTACGTCGGTGAAGTTTCCGAGACGGAACTCGACACCACCGAGTTCGCCAAATACGCACAAGGCGCCATCGTCGGCAAAGCCGGCCTGGAGCGCCAGTACAACGACATGCTGATGGGCGTCGACGGCGAGCGCCGCGTGGTGGTCGACAGTTCCGGCCGCGAGCGCGAAGTTCTCGAAAGCAGCGAGGCCACCCCGGGCAACAGCCTGCAATTGACGCTGGATCTGGATCTGCAAGCCGTGGCCGAGCTGGCGCTCGAAGGCCAGCGCGGCGCTGTAGTGGCGCTCGATCCGCGCACCGGCGAAGTGCTCGCCATGGTGAGCCGCCCCGCCTTCGATCCCAACGCTTTCGCCGCGCACATCACCAATGAGTATTGGAAAGAGCTGACCTCGGGCACCGACAATCCGATGCTCAATCGCGCGATTCAAGCGCAGTTCGCGCCCGGCTCCACCTTCAAGCCCATCATGGCGCTGGCCGGACTTGAAACCGGAACCATCGACGACCACGACACCTTCCACTGCCCCGGCGGCGCGACCTTCTTCGGACGCTACTTCAAGTGCTGGCAGAAGAAGGGACACGGCACCGTCAACGTTCATCTGGGCATCGTGCAATCCTGCGACGTGTTTTTCTACAACCTGGGCAACAAGCTGGGCATCGATAACATCGCGATGTACGCCGAGATGGCCGGGATCGGCAAGAAAACCGGCATCGATCTCCCTGGCGAAGCCGAAGGCCTGATGCCGTCGAGCAAGTGGAAGCTGCGTACGCAGCGCCAGAAGTGGTACGCCGGCGAAACCATTTCCGTTTCCATCGGCCAAGGCGCGGTGACCGTCACGCCGCTGCAATTGGCGGCAGCCATCGGCGGCATTGTCAGCGGAGGCAACTGGTTCAAGCCGCACATGGTGAAAGCCGCCGCCGCGCTCGAACCGCGCCACGCCGACCTGCGCGCGGAAAGCGTGGCCTCCATCGTCTCCGGCATGTACGGAGTGGTCAACGAAGGCGGCACCGGAGCCGCCGCGCGCATCGAAGGCATCGAATTCTCCGGCAAAACCGGCAGTGCCCAACGCGTCTCCAATGACTTGCGCAAATCTGGCGTGCTCGACGTCGACGAGGACAAAGACAACGGCTGGTTCGTAGGCTTCGCGCCGCGCCAGAATCCCGAGATCGTGGTCGCCGTCCTGCTCGAAGGCGGCGAGCATGGCGCTCTGGCCGCGCCGGTAGCGCGCGACGTCATCAAATCCTACTTCGATAAAAAGCTGCGCATCAGCCAAACATCGCCGGTACAGCCGCCGCTAGCGCTTTTGCAGCCCCCGCGCCGCTAAACTGTAATCTGATGGCGCGCTACCGCAGTTATCGCGATCTCGACTGGCCCCTGCTAGCCGTCACGCTGATCATCTGCGCCCTGGGCGTGCTCCAAATCTACTCCGCCACCCGCGACACCCACTGGCAGGACGCCTGGTGGAAACAGCTCATCTGGATCGGCATCGCGCTGGGCCTGATGTGGGTGGTCACGTCCATCGACTACCACACCCTGCTGAGCCAGATCCCGCTCCTCTACTCGATTTCCGTCGGCTCGCTGATCGGAGTCCTGCTGCTCGGGCGCCTGGTTTTTGGCTCCCGGCGCTGGATCAAGATCCTGGGGGTCAATCTTCAGGTCTCGGAATTCGTCAAATTGGTGATAATATTAGTGGTAGCAAGGTACGTTTCGGAGCTGCGAAGCGACGAGATCAAGCCTCGTGACTTATTGAAATTAGGAGTGTTAGTCGGACTCCCGGCCTTTTTAGTAATGTATCAGCCGGATCTGGGTACGGGCCTAACGTACCTGCCGATCCTGGCCGCCGGGGTTCTGATAGCCGGAGTGCAATGGCGGTATCTAGCCATCGTCGCGATCGTGGGTGCGCTGACCTTGCCGGTTGGCTGGTATTTCCTCAAGGATTATCAACGCCAGCGCCTGGTGACTTTTCTCGACCCCTCGGGCGACCCTCGCGGCGCCGGCTATCAAGTGATTCAATCCAAGATTGCGGTGGGAGACGGCGGTGTGTGGGGGCGCGGAGTTACGCGCGGCACGCAAACGCAGCTCCGTTTCCTGCCGGCCACGCATACGGACCTGATTTTCTCTTCCTTCGCGGAGGAGCATGGCTTCGTCGGCGTGGTGGTAGCGCTCGGCCTTTATTTTTTGCTGTTGATGCAGATCGTACAAAACGCCCAGATGGCGCCGGATCGAGCCGGGATGTACGTGTGTATGGGCGTGGCGGCGCTGTTGTTGTTCCACGTGCTGGTGAACGTGGGAATGGTGGTGGGACGCATGCCCGTGACGGGGATTCCATTGCCGCTCATGAGTTCGGGCGGTTCGAATATGTTTTCGGTATTTATGATGCTGGGGCTGGTGAACAGTGTGCGGCTCCGGCGGTTAGTGAATTAATTTTAGACACGGACTTGGCGCTCCAAAGGCGCTCAGGCGTAAAAACGGATTTCGGTAATAAAAAGTTTTTCGAATTCGCTCGCAGGGATTGAGACACGCCAGAACTGGCGGATCACTTGGCCTTCCTTAGAGCGGGTTCTTCGGCGCGCGGTTTGAGTAGTCGGAAGCGGGATGTGTGAGGAACAACTCCATCCCGGCCAAGGCGCCCGCGAGCGATCCATCGAAATCCGCCCCTAAAACGCCTCTCTTTTGGACCCGGTCCCAGAGGGCCTGCATAAGGCCGAAGGGATGGACACATGAGTAAGGAATTGGTGATCTCAGCCAACCGGCATGAGACCAAAGTGGCTCTGATTGAAGACGATCAGTTGGTGGAGGTTTACTTCCAGCGCGCCAATGAATATTCACTTGCCGGCAGCATTCACAAAGGGCGCGTCACGCGCGTCCTGCCCGGAATGCAATCGGCCTTTGTCGACGTAGGCCTGGAACGCGACACGTTTCTTTACGTTTCAGACTTCCTCGAAGAGCACGACGACTTCGACAAAATAACCGGCGACGAGCGCCCCGTACGCGAGAACCGCGAGCGGGATCGCGACCGTGGACGGGACCGGGATCGCGGACGCGACCGGGATCGTGGCGGCCGCGAACCGCGGGAGGCCCGGCCCCCCGCCCCAGTTGCTCCTGAAGCGCAAGCCGCCGCGCCTACTGAAGCTCCCGAAACCGAAGCCGCCCCCGCGAGCACTGTGTCTGCGGTGCCAGTTGGCGAAACCGCGCGTCCCTCCGAAGCGCGCGAGGAGCGCGAGCGCAGAGGCCGCCGGTCGCGCCGCCGCCGTCGTGGCGGACATGGATTCCCGGATTCGAAGTACGCCACGGAGGGTGCCCCTGCGGCCCGGCCCGCTGAGGCCGCGTCGCCGGAAGAGCCCGAGGCCGAGCCGGAGTTGGCGGCTGAGATCGTCGCCGAGTCGACGTCCCTATTCGCGCCCTCCTTTCCACAAGCCGCCCCCATTGTCCTTCCCGGCGAATCACTGGCGAAATATCGTAACGCGCCGCCGCCTCCGCTGCCAGAAATGACAGCGGCGGACGTTGAGCTAGAAGAGCCGGAAAACGAGTACGACGAGCCCATCCACTATCCTCCGGAGAATGCGCTTCCCGACGCGCCGCTGCACGTCCTGGCAACGGCCGAGCCGGAGTTGATCGCGCCAGCCGAGGAACCCGTCCTCGAGGCGCCCGCGCCCAAAGCGGAGCCCGAGACGCTCGAATCAGCCGAAGTCTCCGAGCATCTCGCCGGCGATGCGGACGATGAGCCCGCCGTGGCCCCGCTGCTCGACGACGACGAAGACAGCGATATACAGGCGATGATTCTGGGCGATGTTGAAGGCATCGAGATCTCTCAGCCGCAAGAAGGCGCGGAGGCCGGCGAGGCCGCCACAACGGAGTCCGGCAGCGCGTCCGTTCGCGAGCGCGGCGGCCGCTTCCCGCATCGTGTGTCGCGCCGCCGCCGCCGCGGCCGCGGGCAAGGGCCTTCCGATGGATCCGAACGCCGCGACACCGCTGGCACCGAAGCGCCACGCAGCGAATTGAATGGCGGCGAGTCCAACGGGAGCGCCCCTCGCGAAGAAGAGCCGCGCCAGGAACGCTCCGAGAGACCCGAACGCGAGAGAACGATGTCGCGTCCGAACCAAGGGCAGCCCTCTATCAGCGATCTGCTGAAAGAAGGCCAGGAAATCATCGTACAGATCGCTAAGGAACCGCTCGGTCCGAAGGGCGCGCGCATCACCTCGCACATCGCGCTACCTGGCCGCTACGTGGTTTATATGCCGACGCTCGAACATATGGGCGTCTCGCGCAAAATTGCCAGCGACGAAGAACGCCTGCGCCTGAAACGCATTCTGCAAGGCAAGCGCCCCGGCCCCGTGGGCGGATTCATCACCCGCACCGCCGCCGAAGGCCGCACCGAAGACGAAATCGCCGGTGACATGCTGTTCCTCTACAATCTGTGGCAGGACATCCGCACCAAAGCCGACAAACGCCCCGCGCCGGTGATGCTGCATCACGACCTTGACATCGTGCAGCGCATTCTGCGTGACCAGTTGGCCGACAGTTTCAAGGCGATCTGGATCGACAACGAGGAAACTTACGAAAACGTGCTGCGCTTCGTAGAGCGCTTTCAGCCCGCGCTGGTTCCCAAGGTCAAGCTCTACACTCGCGATGCGCCTATCTTCGACGCTTTCAGCGTAACCAACGAGCTCGAAAAAGCTCTGCGGCCAAAGGTGTGGCTGAAATCCGGCGGCTTCATAGTCATCAATCAGACGGAAGCGCTGGTAGCCATCGACGTCAACACCGGCAAGTATGTCGGCAAGACCAATCGCCTGGAAGACACCATCGTCAAAACCAACACCGAAGCGATTAAAGAAATCGTGCGCCAGATCCGCCTGCGCGACCTGGGCGGCATCATCGTGATCGACTTCATCGACATGGATGAGCGCAAGAATCGCCAAAAGGTGATGCAGACGCTCGAAGAAGCCATGCGCGTCGACCGCGCGCCCTACAAGATTCTCCAGTTCAACGATTTTGGACTGGTGGCTATCACCCGCAAGCGCGTCAAGCAGTCGCTCGAACGGACGTTGTGCGCGCCCTGCCCGCATTGCGAAGGCGCCGGCTACGTCAAGAGCCCGCAGACGGTGGTGAGCGAAATCCTGACGGAAGCCCGCAAACTCTCGCGCAGCATCGAAGGCAAGGACGTGATGTTGCGCGTCCACCCCGATGTTGCCAAGGTGCTGAAGTCGCATCAGAACAAATTCCTGGAGGAGTTGGAAGAAATGCTTCGCCGCCCAGTCCTGGTCAAGAGCGACCCGCAGCTCCATCACGAAAAGTTCGACTTGGCGTAGACGGGGCTGACGCGTCACAAGCCGTCTCTAGCCGCGAGACGAACGAATAATATTAACCAGCACAGTCGAAGTGTCTCTCAATTTAAGGAGCTTTAGCGAAAGCTGCGCGCACGCGTGCGAGTTCAGGGAGAGTTGGGTTTTGTTCAAGCATTTCCTTGAGCCAGCGCCGTCGCTGATCGTTTGGCCCGCGCGCGATTTCAATAAGATGGTCTTGTATAAGCCTAAGAATTCGGCGCTGTGCTACTTGTTCATTTATACTAAAAATGTCGTTGACGAACGCTTCGGATGCCTCCGAATTTTTCGCGTCAAATTTGAACTCGCTTTGGCCTGTTGGCCGCGAAAACCGAACAAGTTTCTCGTCTTCCCACAAAGTGATCTCTTGGATCGAGTTCAGCAAGCTGGGCCTGAATGCGACGTGAAACACGAAATCGAGCGTCTCAAGAGCATCCGTTCGACTGGCCTTCACGAAACGAGTTTCGAAGTATCGTCCGGGATTCGCGTTGCCTTCGTGCCCGGATAAAGGGACAAAAAGAACCCGCCGGAATTTGCCGTTTTTCAATTCGAACCAATCTGAGCCGTCTAGACTGCAACCGGCGCCGCAACGCGGATAAGAATTTACGACGAACCATCTCTCCCCGCCCGAATTGACGGCCAACCCTTCAGCAGTATCGTAGTGGCTGCCGGTTGAATCCAAGTAGTCCCACAAATCGCCAGCCTGTCCTCCCCGAATGAAATACGAGGAATCGACTCAGGTCGTAGTAACCCCCGTGCGGCGAAACTCTAACCACCGCGTCCTCGCCATCCCCGCCAATGTTGAGCGGAGACTCATGATGCCAGAGCAACTCGGCCTCGCATCGATCTTCTGGATCGCATTTGAAACTCTCGCTCGTATCTTTCGATCCGGTTCCCGTCGTCTCGCGGATCTTTCCGCTGATGCCTAGCGTTCGCCAAGCTGATTAACATCGGAGCTGTGGAGATCCGTCTTGAGTATGAATTTGTAGGGATCGATCGATTGCGCAGTCGCAGAGGAAATGAAGGCTAATAATCCCAGCAGCGCACGCATAGGCGTATGATACCGCCTACGCCAGCCACTCCGTCGTCACGCCCACTAGCATCGGGCCGAGGAGTGAGGCCGCTTCGCGTTCGACACTCTGCAGCACTTGCTCGGCGAATGCTTGATCGGGCGACACCGTGACGCAGGAGATCAAGCCGCGCTGCCACAAATCCTGATGATCGATCTCCGCCACAGCTACGTTGAACTTCGCGCGCAGGCGGTCCTTCAGGCTCTTTATGTAGTGGCGCTTGTCTTTGAGCGAGTGTGCGTCATCCAGGCGCAACTCGAAAGTGATGACGCCGACGGAGGGCACGGGCGCTTTAGGCCATGGCTTCGGCAGCCACGCGCTCAGTCACGAAAGCCTCGATCACGTCGCCAGGTTTAAGGTCGTTGTAATTTACCAGCGAGATGCCGCATTCAAAGCCGGTCTTCACTTCACTCGCGTCGTTTTTGAAACGCTTGAGAGAATCGATCTTGCCGGTGTGGATCAACACGTTGTCGCGCAATAGGCGAACTTCGTTATTGCGTCCGATCACGCCGTCGTCGACATAGCACCCGGCGACGCTGCCGACTTTTGAAATCCGGAACACGTCGCGCACCTGCGCCCGGCCTTTGTAAACTTCCTTAAACACCGGCTCCAGCATCCCGGTCATGGCCTTCTTGATTT
>CAVVZG010000019.1:0-40315 GCA_963752205.1 Bryobacterales bacterium
CCAGCGGCGCACCGCTGGCGGCGATTTCGCCGGGGTAGATGGAGCGGTCCGCGATCACGCCGCTGATGGGGCTGCGAATCTGGCCGTAGGAAACCTGTACGGCTGCCGAATCGTAATGCGCTTTCGCGGCGGCGACCTGTGCCTGGCCGCCGGCGATGGCTTCGCGCTGGCTCACTTGATCCAGCGCCTGCAGATGATGCTGCGCGACGTCGAACTGGCTTTGCGCCTGCGACAGCGCCACTTTTGCGTCGTCCACCAGCTTCTGCGCGAGCGCACCTTGGCGTTGCAAATCGACACGATTGTCGTAAAGCTTCTTGGCGGCGTCGAGCGTTTGTTGCGCGGAACGCACATCGGACTCGGCCTTGCTGCGATCTTCGCCGACGGTGGCGCCGGTCAGGGTTTGATAGGCCGACTGCGCCTGTTCGTACTGATGTTTGCTTTCCTCGGCGGCCGCCGCCAGGTCGCCACTCTCAAGTTCGGCCAGCAGTTGGCCTGCGCGCACATGATCGCCGCGGTTGACCAGAATGCGTTTTACGGGAGCGCTGATCTTGGGGGTTACATTGGCTTGATTGATGGGATAGAGCACGGCGTCGGCAGTGACTACGTGATCGATGGCGCCGCGCACCGCGGTTTCGACCGTGACCGGTGTGGGCGCTTCCTGCCCTCCCGCCGCGGCTTCTTTGGCGGCGCCGCCCTTGCCGCAGCCCACGAGCACAAAGCCGGCTGCGAGCAGAACGACGATGTAATGATCCCGGCGCATCCCTAAAATGTTCCCGTCAGCGTCTGCAAATTTGCCACTGCCAAGCGGTACCGGCTGAGCCCGTCCACATAGGCGTTTCGCGCCTGGATGAGGGTGCTTTGGGCGTCGACAAGTTCCAGTATAGTAGCCTCCCCCGCTTGATACCGCAGGACATTGAGCCGCAGGCTTTCCGAGGCCAGCTCAACCGTGTGCTGCAGCGAATCCACCTGTTCGCGGGCGGTTTGCGCCTCGGCGTAAAAGCCCTGCAAATTGCGGACGAGGGTGCGTTGCGCGGCGCTCAATTCGACGCTGGCCTGATTGCGTTTGAGCACGGCCTGGCGGACTTTGCTGGCGCGCGTTCCCCAGTCCCATATGGGCACGTTTAGCGAGACGGTTAGAAAATAACCCAGGTTGGACACGGGGCCTTTTTGCGGGTCGGCTGCGACCGTGCTGTGTAAGGCGAAGGCGTTGGCTTCGATGCCATAGGCGAAGTCGGCGGTTAGCGACGGCAGGTAGCCTTGGCGCGCCAGGGTGACGTCGAGTCCCGCGCCGCGCAGCGCTGAGTTGGCGGCTTTCAGGTCGGGATTTTCGCGCTCGGCCATGGTTTGGATTTCGGGGAGGGCGGGGAGCGCGGGAGCCAGTGCTAGATCGTCTACCAGGTTGAAATTTTGATCGAAATCCGGGAACAGCATGACGGCCAGATCCAGGCGCGCGTTCTCCATGGCGAGTTTGGATTCACGGAAAGTTTGGTCCTGGGCGGCGACTTGCAGGTCGGCTTTGACGGTGTCGCTTTTCGCCACTTCGCCGCCGTGTTCCAGATTCTGGCTGATGTCGAGGTAACGTTTGGCTTCGTCGAGTGCCTGCTGGGCCGTGGCGTATTTGCGCTGGGCGGTGAGGAGCGCGTAGTACGCTCTCGTCACGGTGGCGCCCAAGCCGCGGCGCGTGATTTCGATTCGCGCTTTGGCCAGCACTTCGGTTTCTTGGGCGCGCTTGATACCGGTCCTGGTCACGGCGGCGGTGAAATCCTGATGGACCACGGCCCAGTCCCGATAGACGTGCACGCCGTCGTTGGTGACGAAGCGTCCGGTGGCGAATTTGCCGTCGCCTTGGGTGCCGAGATATTCCGATTTCGCGGACAAAGAAGGACGGGCAGCGGCGCGCGCCTGCTGCAAATCTTCGTGCGCCGCGTTGGCGTCACCCACGGCCGCGAGCAACTGGGGAACGTTGGTTTGAGCGCGCGCCAGAGCATCCTGCAGAGTCAAGGTCAAGGGCGCCGAAGAGGTGGCTGCTTTGGGCGCGGGCGCGGCGGTCTGGCCGAACGCCGTCGAGGCGAACGCGCCGGCGCTGAGCCATAAGTATAGTTTTAAGTTCATAAACTTCACCTCTTTTATTCAACCATTGGAGTCTTAAGAATGGCTGAAAATGGTCATTCAGCTAATCTTAAGCTTGTGTGAGTATCTTAATCTGGTGGGATGGAAAATCCCTTAAGGAGCGCATGTCATGAAGAGATTTCTGCTCGTGCTGCTGGCGAGCGCCGCCCTGGCCGCGCCGCCGGCGTACAAGGTTATCGACAAGATCAAGATCGGGGGCGGGGGACGCTGGGACTACTCCTACGTCGACTCTGCCAACCACCGCCTGTACGTATCGCACGGCACGCAGACTGAGGTGATCGATACCACCACCGATAAACTTGTCGGCACCATTCCGGGGACCAATGGCGTGCACGGCATCGCGATCGCAGCGGACCTGGGCAAGGGTTTCACCAGCGATGGCGGCGACAACGATGTGTCGGTTTTCGATTTGAAGACGCTGATGGTTCTGGGCAAGATCAAGACCGGGCAGAATCCGGACTCCATCATTTACGAACCGGTCTCGCATCGCATTTTCACGTTTAACGGACGTAGCTCCGACGCCACGGCGATCGACGCTAAGAGCGGTGATGTGATCACTGCGTCGATTCCCGTGGGCGGTAAGCCGGAGTTTGCGCAGATCGACGGTAAGGGCCACATTTACGCCAATATCGAAGACAAAAACGAAATCATCGAAGTGAACGCGAAGGACGCGCTGGTGGCCAAGCGCTATTCGATCGCGCCTTGTGACAGCCCCAGCGGGCTGGTGATCGATCCCAAGGGCCGCCTGTATTCGGTGTGCGAAAACAAGCTGATGATCGTGAGCGATCCCGGATCTGGCAAAGTCCTGGCGACCGTTCCCATCGGCGCGGGCGACGACGGTGTGGGCTTCGACGACGGCTATGCGTTCGCGGCCAATGGCGCAGATGGAACGATCACGATGGTCGGCGAAACCTCTCCCGGGAAGTTCGAAGCCGTCGCGACCATTCCAACGCAGCGCAGCGCGCGGACGATTGCTTTCGATTCGAAGGCGCACAAGTTGTATTTGCCGGGCGCGGAGTTCGGTCCGCCGCCTGCGGGTAGCGAAGGCAAGAAGGGCCGCCCGCCGGTGATCCCGGATAGCTTTATGGTGATGGTGGTCGGCCGTTAGCGCGCCGGCTTGGGTTGTTGCATTCTCACCCGTTTGCATTGGGGGCACCGCCACTTGCGCTTCTTGTGGTAGATGTGCCCCTTTACTTCTTTCATCGGAACTTTGCAGCGCTGGCAGGTCACTTTCTATTCAGCTTCGCACTGCGCAATAGCGGCCCGCATGACGAATCCGGGCGTTGACGCTATCCTATGAAAGTATCTAACAGGAAAGGCTGAGACGCCCTTGAGTACCAACAATTTATTGTCGCCAGTTGAAGATTTGACCGTGCCCTTTGACAGGGAGGGCCTCGAAGACATTGGCTTCATGACCTGTATGACGCTGGTGCTGCTCGGCAACTACGCGCAGACCGGGCACTTCGGCGGACCGCTGGCTTACACGCCGTATAACGTCGGCGTACACTTGGCGGGGCCGGGGCTGGGCGGGCTGCGCTACGATATTCGGCGGCCCAAGCATCCTTACAGCGACAAGTTCATGCTCGCGGGCGGGCACTGCGTTCCCACTTGTTATGCGCTGTGGATGATCCTGAGCCAGGCCATGGAACGCAAGTTCAAGGCGACTGGCGACAAGCGCTATTACGTGGATCCCAAGGTTGCGATTCTGCCTGTCGATGCCATTGGCTTTCGGCGCGGCGCGGGGCCGATGAAGACGATTTTGCAAGAGAACGGTCTGGTGGATCATCCGTTGTTTGCGCAGGCCAAGGCGCGCGGGATTAAGGCGCTGGCGGGGCACGCGGAGAGTATCGACGTCACCAACGACGTGAATGGCGGGCCGTCCGGAGTAGGTGTCGCGACGGCGGCGGGCAAGGCGGCGTTCTGGGATATGGTGGGGGCTCCGGGATCGCCGAAGATCATCGCGTTTGAAGGCGAATTTGCGATGACGGAGGGCCACGCGCAGGAGCTGAAGACGCAGGCGCTGGCGATGAAGGTGGGCAAGCGGCTGCGCGTCATGCTGTCGGACAACAACGCGGGCATCGACGATGTGCTGCTGAACGGGGTGATCGATGGCAAGTACGACGCGTACCGCCTGATCGATCAGTGGACTTCCTACGGGTGGAATGTTTTCACGGTCGACAACGGCAACGACTACGGGCAGGTTGTCGCGGCGCTGAAGACCATGGAAGAGTGGGACGAGCGCGACCGTCGTCCCATGATTCTGATCGGTAAAACGACCAAGGGATACTGGCCGAGCGCGGTGGCGGGGAAGATTCCGGGAGCCGGTGCGCAGGTGATCGGTTATCAGAGCCATCCTTACGCGATGAAGATGAACTCGGATTATTTCGTCGCGTTGGCGAAGACATTCGAGGATCACTACGGTGTCGAGTTCGAGGGCATCCGCAAGGGCGCTCTTACAGACACGCGCGAGCGTTTGATTCAGTTCAAGACCAACATCGACGTGGTGATGTCGCTGCTCGACCGCAACGGGCTGGGCGACTGGCTGGCGGACCGGCTGGTGGAAATCGGCGACACGGTTAAAGACGACACGCCGCTATTTTTTGATGCGAAGAACAATCCGTTTCAAGACGACCGGCTGCGGGTTGCCAATCTACCGGTCGAGCCGCAGACGGTTACTGCCGTCAACCGAGTGTCGGGAGCGCAGCAGCAGGTGGCCGTGGTGCTGTTCCGCAAGCCGGGCGAAGTGGCGGGGACGCGGCGCTGCATCTCGGAAATCATCAAGTGGATGAACTACGTTACGGACAATCGCTTTATCACGCTGGCGGCGGATCTTTCGGATTCGATCAACGTCGAGCACGGGGCCTTGTGGGGGCATTACGATCCTGAGACCAATCCGCTGGGCACGCGCATCAAGGCGGCGATTCAGGAAGCGGGGAACGTTTCGACGGCGATTGGAATTGTCAGCCAGAGCACCAGCGTCGATCCGGCGAAGTTTTCGGGCATGTGGGCGCTAAGCGGGACTTATGGCGCGTTCACGCCGCTGATGTATACGCCGGCGCGCGTGTTCAGCCAGCAGACGCAGGACAGCAAGTTCCGCATGGGCGTGCTGCATATTCTGGCGGGGCACTCAGGGCCGGAGACGGCGGCGGACGGGCGCACGCACTTCGGCATTTTCGCGACGCAGGTGTGGAAGCTGTTCCCGCGCGGGCAGACCATTCATTTGAATTTCTGGGATTACAACGATGTGGCTCCCGGGTACTTTGCGGCGGCTGAAATCGCGGCGCGCGATCCCAAGGTGGGGATCATCAGTATTGAAGTGGCGCGGCCGGATTTCGCGGTGGCGGATCGTTCCAAGTTCGCCGATACCGATCTGCGCGCGGCGGCGAAGGGACTGTACGTCATTCGCGATTTCGCGCCGGGGCCGCGGCATGGGTATGTGATCTCGCAGGGGTCGAGTTCGACTGTGAACCTGGTGAACCAGTTGCCGAAGCTGCACGAGGCCGGGATCAACGTGAAGGTGATCGCGGCGATCAGCGAAGAATTATTCGACCGCCAGCCCGAAGCGTATCGCAACTCGGTGCTGCCGCCGGAGGCTTACTACGACGCCATGGTGGTGTCGACAGGAACGCGGCGTGTTTGGCCCGTCCGCAACTTGGGGCCGCTGACGGACGACTATTCGCTCACGTCAGACTGGGAGAATCAATGGCTCACGGGCGGGCTGGAGCCGGATGTAATCGCCGAGGCGCATCTTGATCCAGGTTCGATCTTTGCAGGGATTCAGCGCTTCGCCAAGGATCACGACCAGCGCATCGCGCGGCAACGCTCACTGCTGGGCGCATAGTCATCCGCGCTGATATACTTTGGCCATGCGTGAATTGCTGTTGATTCTCGCTATGCCTTCCATCTGCGCGCTGGCGCAGGACCCGATCGAGTTGCCTCCGCCGGAGTTGGATCAAGCGGTGCGGCAAAACCCTCGGCACTTCGCCGATCGAGTTGTGGTTTCGCCGGGGGTCTCAGATCGAATTGACGCTGACTACTCCGATGAGGGGCGTATTGCAGGACTCGAAGGCACTGTCCGCCTCTCGGCAGTGATCGCCGCGGACGGGACGGCTCGCGACGTTGACGTCCTTCAACCGCTGGGGCTTGGCTTGGATGAGAAAGCCATTGAGGCGACAAAGAAGGGGCATAGCGGAGTAGCGGCTCCCTCGACCTCCTATCTGAAGGCTGATTTTACTTTGCCTCAAAAGGGCTCGCGCTGGCACCTTGTGAGCGTTGCCTTTTTTCCGCCGGAAGGGGCTTCGCGTCCGCGGTTTGCCGCTACTTTGTATCCGTCCGGCGCCGGTCTCTCTGGAGACCAGGCGATTGACCACGGCCAGGTTGTCGCTGCCCTGGGCAGGCAGGTGTGGACCGCGATCTCTTTTGACATCGACGAGAGCGGGATTCCGGTTCATTTGTCCGCAATGAACTCGAGCGATGAATTGTGGGCGACGCAGTCGATGGCGTTCATTCGGGAGTGGCGATTCCAGCCGGCTTTGATGGACGGGAAGCCGGTGACTGCCCGTTGCGTGGTCGGGCTCACGTGGGGAGCGCGGAATATTGACGCGAACCGGCTCGCGCAACTTCGCACAACGATCGAGAGCGGCGTCCCAATTTTACGGCCCTGACCCGATTCACTTCTTAGGCGCCGGCGGCGGGCCCGGCGTGTTCAGGAAGTCGTCGAAGTTCACGCTGTTCGCGGGCGGAGCTACTACGGCGGCGCGGGTGGTGGTGAAGCCGATCAGGCGGCCCATGAAGATTACGGCGATCCATAGTGCGATGGATAACACTCCGACCACGCGGCCCAGGGGGGGCGCGGATGGGGACTTATCCCAACTCTCGACTTTGCGGCCGAGGGTGAGTTCGAACACTCCCATGTTGATGCCGGCGATTACCAGCAGCAGCATCTTGGTCCGGAAATAGAAGTTGTGATAGTAGACGGTGGCGTTGGTGATGAACATCAGCGCGCCGGTCAATCCGGTCAAGATGAAGGCGGCCCAGGTCCACTTCAGAATGTCGGAATACATGCGTTTGAAGGGGCGCTGGCTCGACGCTAGTCCGAACAAACGCAGATCGATGACGGCGATCGTGCCGAAGACTAGACCCAAGCCGATGACGTGGGTCGATTCGAGCAGCGGGAATATGTAAAGAGACTCGCGGATTTTAGTGGCGAGGCCGGTCGCTTCGAGTGCTTTCAGAAACGCTGCAATATTCACGGAGTCTCAGGCCTTCGTCGCCGGCGACCAGGAGCCCCACACATGGTCGTAGGCGATCAGGCGTCCCAGAATAATGATGCAGGCCCAGATCAGGAAGGTCGCTAGCGCCAGCCACTTGATGGGTTGGCGGTCGGCGCGGAGCTTGCGCTGAAAATGGACCGCGATCACGGTGCTGAGCGCCACTAGAAACATTTTCAGCCAGAACGAAAAAGTCACCAGTTCACGCACCGGCTCGCCGATCACCATCAGGATTCCGGTGGCCAGCAGCAGGTAGAGCGCCGACGTCACCCAGGGCGCGAAGCGGCTGCTGGTTTGGCGCAGGGTCTGGTCCATGCCAGCCCAGCCCAGGATGCGCAGGTTGATCATCAGCACGGAGCCGAGCACGACCGCGATGCCCACAATGTGAATGGATTGGATCAGTGGGATGACCCACGCATTGTGGTTCTGGATGTAGACACTGGGGGCTGTCGTGGACAGCCACTCGGCAAAGCGATTCAAAATCAGCCTTCCTGTTTAAAACAATATCTTAGAAAGTGGTCGCGCCCAGGAGCTCGCTGCCTTTCACGGTGTCGCAGGTCTTGCCGTGCTCGGGCGGGGTCTTCCAGGGGCATTTGGCGATGGCGCTGGCGCCGACGCGGGAGCCGAAATTGCTGCCGTCGCGCAGGGGGTTGATCTTCACGCTGAAAATCGTGCCGGCGGGGAACGAGGCTGCTGTGATGCCTTGCTGCGCCACGGCCGCGGCGCCCGCCATCTCGACGCCCCAATCGACATTCTTGCCGTCTTTATCCTTGACCAGTTTGCCGTCGGGTCCGATCAGATAGAAGTGCAGCTCGGCATGGTTGGCCTGGGCGACGAACTGATAGGCGACGCCGGTCAACACCACGGTCTTGTTCTGATCGTACATGGCGAAGGAGTGGTGCGCCAAAAGCGGCAGTGCAAGGATTCCGGCGACCCGCAGTCAAACTTTTGATAAGTTGACTTTTTCATAATGGTGGTTCCTTTTTTACTTGAAAATATCGAGAATGTCCTGGGGCAGCGTGTCCTGCGGTCTGTCCCAGCCTACTTCGAAAAACTTTTCCCAGTTTTGGGCCCAGGGCCGGCCGTAGTAGTCGATATAACGGGGGTCGGCCTTGGTGAGCTGGGTCGGCCTGCCGTTGGTGTTCCGGAGATTACTCAAGCACTCAATGTAAGTATAGCGATGAGTCGGGTCGTCCGGCGCCGGCCACGCGCACGTAACGATAGGTGGCGCGCAGCGGCTGAACGAACGCTATCGGGATCGTAAAACACCGTCTCGTGATCCAGTCCCGATGAACTTGCCGCTGGCGTCGTAGAGCGGGCTTGAAGGTTTCCACCGTCTCCATTTTGTCGCTGAATTCGAACATGGAGTGCGACAGGGTCCAGGCTTGCACATTCGCGGTCCAGGTAACCAGAGTGGTTCCGTCCCAGAATCCGACGGTCTCGCCATACCACTGCGGAACCTTCTGCACATGCTCCTTGCCGATCAGGACCTGGCGCAGGAAATTGGCCGCGATGCCGGACAGGAACTGGACGTTCCACGGGCGTCACGGTGAGCTGGAAATTGCCGCCCTGCGAGGCCTGCGCCCACCAGCGCATGAACCCTTCCGGATAGCAGAAGGATGCTTCCCATTGCGGCGCGTTGTCCACGGCCTCGTGATAGTTCATCTGCACCATGCGCTTTTGATATTCCGGAGTGAGCAGCGACAGGATAGTGGGGACTTGGTTCACGGTGCCCCAGATCCACTCGGCGCCGTGATCGGCTGCCTGGTCGCGCGTATAGTAGCCGTCCCAGTCCGGGCGTGGTTGCTTTGGTATAAACGGTGGGTCCGCCCTTGGCCTTGGCGGCTGCCAGCAGGGCTTCGTAATGCTCTTTGGCGGTCTTATAAGGATACGGGCTGACGATTTTCTCGCGCGGGTAATCGGCGCTGCAATCGCCCCAGGAGGCCGAAGCCGGCGGATTGTTGCCGATGCGGTGCGAGGTCCAGATATCGGTCAGCTGGCGCGGAGTGTTGCAGCGGAAATAGCGCTGGTCTGACCACAACGGCTGATCTTTGTAGAAATTTTTAGACGTAAATAAATCGGTGGGCAAGGCCTGCATTCCGGGAGGCGGTCCAGGAAAAGTGGGCGTATTTCGTCCGCCGAGGCCCCGTGGCCCCTGTTGATTTTGCCCCTGTTGGCCCGGCGCCGGCTGCTGTCCGAAGACGGGCGGAAGCAGTGCCGCCGCTGCGAACAGAAGAATTTGTACTCTACCTCTCATGTAATCTGACTCCCCACTAAAAACGCTGGAAAACTGTAATTTCAGTTACGCGGGATCAATGATACCTTGCTTCACTAAAAGCTGGCAACTGTCAGAGTGCATAGTGTTTCGCCTATCGCAAAATGGGATTTGGCGCGTGTTGAGCGACAATTGTCTGGAGAGATAGGGTCATGAAAATCTACCTTTGGGTTTGGCTTGCGGGCGTCGCAATGCTGGAAGCGGGATGTGCGTCGAAGCCGCCGGAAATGCTGAAGACCGCGACCATCAAGGACATTATGGATTCCATGGTGGATCCCAATGGGGATTTCATATTTGAATCGGTGCAGCAGATCGCGGATGAAAAAGGGGTGCGGGAAAAGGCGCCCAAGACCGACGCGGAATGGGATGACGTGCGGCATCATCTCTTCGTGCTTATCGAGGCTCCGAATTTGCTGGTGATGGACGGGCGCGAGATTGCGCGGCCGGAAGACCACTCGCGGAATCCGCGCGTCGAGAATGAGCCGGAGGCTGTGCGCCAATTAGTGGCGGCCGATCGGCCGGCCTTCATCCGCCGCGCACGACGGCTGCAGGACGCGGCTACTGTCGCGATGCAGGCGGTGGACGCAAAGGACAAGGACAAGTTGTTCAAGGCGATCACGGGGATCGATAAGGCCTGCGAGAGCTGCCATCTGCACTACTGGTATCCCAACGATCAGCGCGCCCAGCAAGCGGCGCGCGAGGAAGGGATCACGGATTAGGGGCGCTATTTCGCGCGGCCCTTGAGGCCTTGGGCGAGCACGGGAAGCGTGTAAATGGTCGCGGCGGTTTGCTGCGGGCCTTGGCGGATGGGCTGGCCATTTTCATCATCCGCTCCGCTGCCGATGATGTAGAGCGTCTTCTTGCCGGGACCGGCGAAGGTCACGCTGATGACACCGCGCGGGGTCGGAATCAGGCCCAGATATTTTCCGGTCTTGTCGAAGACTTGGAGGCCCGGGTTGGTGGTGACGTAAAGGCGGCCATCGGTATCGATTACCGAGCCATCGCCATTGCCGCCGCCGGGGAGCGCGGCGAAATCGCGGCGGTTGGTGAGCATGCCGGGGCCTTGCACGTCGAACGCGACCAGCGAGCCGCCGTTGGTTACGTAGAGAGTTTTTTCATCGGGGCTGAAGACGATGCCGTTGGTGCGCAGATTTTCCGCGGCCACGGTGACGCCTTTCGGGCTGGCGTAATACAGGCAGCCTTGCGTGAAATAGGCGCCGCCGTGGTTGTCGGCGGTGAGATCGTTGGGGCGCACGGTGAGCGGAGAACCATCGGCCCACTTGTCGGCGATGGTCTTACGTTCGGGCGCGAGCAGGGTGATGGCGTTCACGATCGCATCGCGGTCGGGCTTGGTCGACCCCTGACGCTCGGTGCGATGCGCGCCGTAGAGGCGGCCTTTCTGGTCCATCGAGATGGAGCCGATGCCTTTCGCGTTCGCGACGAACACGGAAGTCTTGCCGTCCTTGTCGATCTTGAGAACGGTGTCGTAGTCTTCCTGCGCTACCAGCACGCCGTCCTTGACTGGGATGATGCCGTCGGCGCTGTTGCCGGCTTGCTGCCAGATTTTGGTCCACTTGCCGCCGGCGGCGACGACGCCGGGGATCGCGTTGATGGTCAGGTCACGAGGAGCGGGGGGCGTGGCAGGACCACGGCCGGCGCCGCGTACCCCTGCGCCGGGAGCGGCTTCCTGAGTGGCGGGGATGCAGGGGGATTGTGCGACGAGCATCGCCGATGCGGCGAGCCACGATGAGATTACGAATGCGGTTTTATGGTTCATGAAACATACATTGTATGCTCAACCCATGTGTTCAACCCAGCGCGCTACTTGGTGCGAACTGTTTGGATGATGGTGAGGTCGCGGATATCTTTGCCGTCAGCCCCGCCGACATAGGGATGTTGAATTTTCATCCACAGCTTGGAGTTCGCTAGGGTGGTTCCTCCGTCGAGGATGAAAAAATACCACTTCACCTGTTCGCCGGAGGGCAGCGTTGGGCCGCTGCTGCGCATGGAAAATTCTTTGTAGGTGCCCTTGTAGAACGCGTAGACCTTGTCGAGCGCATCGCCCGTGGTGTAGACCTGTGACTCCTTGCCGGGGACCGCGGCGGATGCCTCGTGGGAGGCCTTGTCATCTAGCTTGGCGCCCGTGTAGGGCTTGAAGTCTTGCGCTAGACAGAGCGTACTGAATGTGATCAGTAAGCCTGCCAACAATGAAATGGATCTTCGCATTCTCAACACCGTCCTTTTGCCACTCAACGCTAGCACACGTGGTGAAGTGGGGACGCGATGTAGGCGAGGGTCAAATTCCCAATTGCTCAACGACGGCCTCGAGAGAAAGCCCTTCCGTTCGACGCGCCGCTGCCAGCAGACGCTGCTTCATCGCCTCCGATTTCAGGAGGTATGCAGTTTCCCGCTCGGAGGCAATTTCCCGCCACAGTTCGATGGGAACGATTACAGCGGTGGGCTCCCCGGCCTCGTTGGAGACGATTTGGATGTCCGTGTCCGGCACAACTTCAGTTTACCTCTGGGCCTTAACGCAGCCATGCACAAACCACATGCTAGGCGATAACATAACTTTATCATCTAATAAAAGAGTTTCACCCAGGATGGGTAAACGCTGCGCTGTTTTCCCGTATTATCGTTCAATTGAAACGCTGAAGGGTCTTTTGTCGATCAAGAATTGCATTTGCCACGACGTCCTCAGTAGGCCCAGCTATCCAATCGTAGGACCATGTAGCGAGCAGACGATTGACTTCCCTCGGCGTGATTTCCCACGGTTCCAAATTATTTCGTCCGACCAAGACTAGGTCCCGAGATAGTGGCGCGATCAGAAAGGCGGATGGATCCCGCAGACAACACGGGGGAGCGTCAAGGCAGTCGGGAACGCCCCAGCCAACCGGCCTATCGCCAATGATGAAGTAACTGTCTTCTGGCGGCATCAAGGTGAACCACCTCAAACGAGGGAACCAGCGGCTTTGGAAGTAATAGCTTTGGATGTGAACCGACTCCAGAAAGTTCTCCTGCTGGCGCGGGTCTGGAATCCATCCAATGTCCAGTAACGCGCTCAGGTCCTCACCCGCTTCCGCGGTCCTTTCGCCGAATGTTGGGTGGAACAGAACAACCGAGCGAATGCGCGGAGCTACATCAAGCAAGCCCGAGGGAGGAGGTTCAACCATGGTGTCGTTGCTCGCTAAATCCGCGAAGCGCAATCCCCACTTGACTTCCAAACGCTGCATCGGCAGCGATCTAGAGGCAGCCCAAGCCAAATATCGCATCAACTCGGCCGGCACTTTGGTCAGATCGGCACCTCTACTTGTAATCTTGCGGAGCGCCCGTGCTGCTGGCCCTTCCACGTTTTTAGCCAAGTAAGACTCAAGGGTCGATTGCTCACCTTCAAGGCCGCCTGGCCCCTCGAATAGATCCGGTGATGTCCCGATATTCTTTGGTCCTCTCCGCTTTACTGACCCATCTGAAAGGCTGCCTAACCATACCCATGGATCGGGCGTGTTAAGTCCCGCTGGGTCGCAGAACGCACGCAAGTGAAACTTTGAAACGTAGTGGTGAGCGGCCATGCTCCGACAATAAATTACTACTTCCCCTGCGGACCGCCATCGCCTTCAGACCCGCCGTCGATTCTGCGGCCGTCGGGCAGCGTCACACGGCGGGCGTCTACCAGGTGCGAGCCGTCCTTCGCTAGGTAGCCGTCGACCACAATCTTGTCGCCGAGTTTGATGTCGCCGCGTTTGAAGCCACGGCGGGAAAGGGCGCCGGGGCCTCCGCCTTCGCAGCCCCAGTTGACCACGTTGCCTTTGTCGTCGGTGACGTCGATGTAGAAATAGGAATGCGGATTGGTCCACTCAATCTTGGTGAGGACGCCTTGCAGGCGCACGGGCTTGTTGCCGTCGAACTCGGCTGCGAAGGAGTGATGGGCCCACATGGGTGCGGCTGCGAGCAAAGCAACGGCCGCGAACCATCCGGCGAGTTTCGTTTTCAACATGTGCGCCTCCTCGACTGACTTCTTAGCTATAGAATAATACTGCATGGACGCCCTTCACACGACCCCCCGCGCTGCGCTGACCCTGCTCGCGCTGCTGTGCTTGCCGGTTTTCGCGCAGGAGATGACGGCGCCGGAACCTTCGGGGCCTCCGAAACCCCCGCCGCATTTGGCGGACGGGCATCCGGATTTCAGCGGTTATTGGAAAGGACAGCGCGGTATGATTCCGGGCGGCAATATTGCGAAAGACTTGCCGGGTTTGAAACTGCCGCTGACGCCCGCGGGCGAGGCTGCTTGGAAGCACAACGTGACGGCTACGGTCGATCCCGAGGCGCTCTGCATCTTGGGCGGCATTCCGCGCCACAACGCCAGCGGACTGCCTTTCGAGATCATTTCCGGCGCGAAGAAGGTGGTGTTTCTTTACTGGTACAGCTACTACCGCTTGATCCCCATCGATGCAGCGCGCAAGCATTCCGAAGATCCTGATCCTTCGTTTTTCGGCGAGGAGTTGGGGCGTTGGGAAGGGAACACGCTGGTGATCGATTCGGTCGGGTTCAAGGACACGCAGGTGTGGGCGGATGAGAACGGCAGTCCGCATAGCGATGCCCTGCATGTGGTGGAGCGTTGGACGCGTCCGGATGCGGATCACTTGCACGTCGAGACTTTGATCGAGGACCCGAAGTTCTACACGCGCCCGTTCACGTACTCGCGGACCTGGATCGCCGGCAAGCCGGACGAGGAAGTTCACGAGTACTCATGCAGCGAGAACAACGTCGACCGCGATCACTTGGGGTTCGGTCCCGGGCCGATACGCAAGGACGGCACTCGCGGCTACGAGAATCCCGCGCCGCTGCCGCCGCCGCTCCCGGCGCCCGCTAAAAAATAGGAGAAGTTGATTATGATTCGGTATTTGAAGAGCGGCCAGACCGCTGCGACGAAGGCTGCGAGCGATTCGCAGGTCCGCCACACAGTGGAGGCGATTCTGGGGGACATCGCTGAGCACGGCGAGTCGGCGATGCGGCGCTACTCTGAGAAATTCGACAAATGGTCGCCGGCTTCGTTCCGGCTTTCCGAGAGCGAGATCGAAGCGTGCGTGCGCGCGCTGCCGCGTCGGGTGATCGACGACATCCAGTTTGCACAGACCCAGATTCGCAATTTCGCGTTGATCCAGCGGGCGGCTCTACAGGATGTCGAGGTCGAGACACTGCCCGGCGTCGTGCTCGGGCACAAAAACATTCCTGTAAATAGCGTGGGTTGCTATGTTCCCGGTGGCCGCTACCCGATGGTGGCGTCGGCGCATATGAGCGTGGTCACGGCGAAGGCGGCGGGCGTGAAGCGCATCATCGCCGCTGCGCCGCCGTTTGAGGGTGCGCCGCATCCCGCCATCGTCGCGGCCATGCACTTGGGCGGGGCCGATGAAATTTACGCGATCGGAGGCGTGCAGGCGGTGGCGGCGATGGCGCTGGGCACCGAAACCATCGCTCCCGTCGATATGATTGTCGGGCCTGGAAACGCCTACGTCGCCGAGGCCAAGCGCCAGCTCTTCGGGCGCGTCGGGATCGATCTGCTGGCTGGACCTACGGAGACGCTGATCATTGCTGACGATTCCTGCGATCCGGAAATGGCCGCCGTCGATTTGATCGGGCAAGCGGAGCATGGCCCGGGCAGTCCCGCGATCTTGCTGACGACGTCCGCGAAGCTCGCCGCGGAAACACCGGCTGCGATCGAGACGCTGTTGGGATGGCTGCCGACCGCGGCCATCGCGCGCGAAGCTTGGCAGAACAACGGCGAGATTATTCTGTGCGACACGCTCGACGAAATGGTGGCGGAGGCCGACCGCATCGCTTCCGAACACGTGCAGGTGCTGACGCGCGATCCGGACTATTTTCTGCGCCACATGACGAATTACGGAGCGCTGTTCCTGGGCCACCGCACCAACGTGGCTTACGGCGACAAAGTGATCGGCACCAATCACACGCTGCCGACGATGAAGGCCGCGCGCTACACCGGCGGATTGTGGGTGGGCAAGTTCATTAAGACATGTACCTATCAGCGGGTGCTGACGGATGAAGCTTCGGCGCTGATTGGCGAATACTGTTCACGGCTGTGCGCTATCGAAAACTTCTCGGGGCATAAAGAGCAAGCGGATTTGCGTGTGCGCCGTTACAGCGCGCAGGTCGTTTGAGATGCGCCCAGTCGCTGTCGTCACGGGAGGCGCGGGAGGCATTGGCTCGGCAATCTGCAGGAAGCTGGCCGAAGCCGGGATGGGCGTCGTGGTCGGTTACAACCGTTCCGCCGAAGCTGCCGAGCGGTTTGCGAAGGAATTGCCGGGGGCGGGGCATTCCGCTCGGCACGCTCCGGTGACTGACAGCGTCGCGCTGGCGGCTCTCGCAGCCGGACTTGACCGCTGCGATGCGCTGGTCAATTGCGCCGGCACTACGCGCTTCGTGAAGCATTCGGATCTCGATGGGCTCGACGACGCGCTGATCGACACCATTCTCGCGACCAACGTGCGCGGGGCGTTCGCGGCCGTGCGCGCGCTGCGTCCGCTGCTCGAAAAGAGCACGCAGCCCGGCGGAGGCGTGGTGGTAAACCTGTCGTCAGCCGCCGGCAACATCGCGATTGGCAGCAATGTGATGTACTGCGCGTCTAAAGCGGCGCTCGACAACATGACCAAATCGCTCGGTCGCGCGCTGGCGCCGCGTATCCGAGTGGTGTCGGTCGCGCCCGCGCTGGTCGATACCGAATTCGTGAAGTCTCTCGATCCCGCGTGGCACGATGAACAAGCCGCCCGCACGCCGCTGGGCCGTCTCGCGACGCCCGAGGAAGTCGCCACCGCCGTCATCGCAGTCATCACCACGTTGACCTTCACCACCGGCACCATTCTGGCGGTGGACGGCGGCCGCACCCTCGGCTAGATCCGGCGCTAAACTGGGTGCGGTGAACCGATCTGCGGTCATGATGCTGTTGCTGCTCGCTGCTGTCTTGTGTTTCGGACAGACGCCGCAGGCTAGCGTTGCGCTGGAGGCGCCGGCGCGGGTGGGGCTGCCGATCTGGTTGAAGATTTCCGCTCCGGACGAGATTCGTTATCCGTTCTACACCGCGCCGGATTGGCATGTGTGCCACGACATCGAAGTCAGGAAAGATGGGAAACCATTCCCCCGGATCCAGCGTCTCGGTAGTGCCGGTGGGACAGGTGAGTGTCTATCCCCGGGGCGATATGCGGCGGTTTGTATCTTTCTGGCAAACCCCAGCATACGGGCAGCATTCCGCTGCATGTGATGTATCGCTTCGAGCAGCCAGGGATTTACGAAGTTCGCTATGTTGAGCAATCCAGCGCTACTGTTAGAAGACACTGCTCCGCCTACTGTTGTTTCGCCCTGGACGCCGATTGAAATCCGAGCAGCGGCTCAGGGGGATCGCGCCACATGGCTGGCGGACGTGAATTTGCACGCACCATCCGACGCCACCGGTCTGCTCTCCGGCTACCTGCCTGACATCCTTGGCGTTTCCGACGACCAGTCTTTGCAGTTGATTGTGCCGTATCTGAATCATCCGGATGCCATGGTCCGCCAGTACGTTTCCCGGGCGGTTTCGTATTGGCCAGCGGAGGAAGCGATCAAAGCCGTTTTGCCGATGATTCGTTCGCGAGGGCCTAGCGAGGAGTCGGTGGGCGTTCTCTCGGTTTCTAAGATCACCGCTGCGGAGGCGGAGGCTGCGGTCGAAGTAGCCTTGCCATATTTGAAGTCGGACTCCACCATTTCTCTAAAGGGCGCCATCGACATGGTCCAGTGGATCGCGCTGGGAGAAAAATCGCAAGTCAGTGGGGAATTGAAAAAGCGTGCGGCGGATGCTTTGATCGATGCGGAAGCGCGCGTGGTCGCGCTGGGCGATTCGGGAATCGCCAGTGCATACGTAGTGGCGCTTTCCACCGTGAAGGACGATCGCGCTTCCAAAATCTTGTGGAGCTTCGTCGATCGCAACATCGCACATGAGCAGGCGATCATCTGCTTGGCGTGGCTTCACTTGCCTGCCGATTTGCCGAAGCTGGCGCAGATGGCAATGCCTCCCATGGCCCAGCCCGGAGATCCCGGACCCGGATCATTACCGTATGCCTTGCGCTACTCTTACGGCGATGTGGCACTCCCCTACATCGAAGAGATGCTGAAGCGGTCGCCTTACGTGTTTGTGCGGACTGCCAGTGCGCAGGAACTGGTGAACGCGGGAAGGCCTTCCGGCTTCGCATTCATCGTGGACGCCATCGAGCAAAACCGGTCGTATCGCGGGGAGATGGTTCAGTTTCTGCGCGACCGCTTTCCGGAGCTTCGCCAGGGGGATGACGCTGCGGCGCTGCGTCTCGCCCAAAGCAAGGCCAGCGCGAAATAGGACAAGCACGCTATTGTCTTGACCCCCACCCCAGTGGGGTCCATACTCAAGAGGGAGGCTCGCCGTGCCGTTTGAGAGTCGCTTCGCGCGTGCCTTCACCGCCGTCAACATTGAGCGGGACGCACCCGCTGCTTCCGGCGTCTACGGCATCTCCAACGCAAAAAACTGGATCTTCATTGAGGAAACCGAGAATATTCGCGGCAGTTTGATGGAATATCTGGCGAGTTCAAATGGCCCGCCGGCCGACCAGCCTTCCGGGTTCTCCTTTGAGCTGAGCCCCGCTTATAACCGTACAGCCCGCCGCGATCGCCTGATTGCGGAGTTGGCCCCCATTCGAAAGCGCCAGCCCCGAGGTTAGATCATGCCATTCCCACAGGGAAACTCGTTCGCGTTCACGCCGGTCTCGGTGAAGAAGAACGCTCCGGCGTCACCCGGGATTTATGGGATCTTCAACGGTAGCCAATGGATCTACGTTGGGGTGGGTGAAGACATCCAGCAAACCCTGCTGGCTCATTTGCATGACACGGAGAACTGTATCCGTCGCTTTAATCCCACTGGGTTCAGTTTCGAACTGGACACCGAGGCCAACCGGCGGTCGCGTCAGGAAATTCTGATTCGGGAGCTAGGGACGCAGTGCAATCATCAGAACGGGAATTTGCCGCAACTGCCCTGGTTGAAAGCCCTTTAGGCGATTTGCGGCAGCGGATGCGCGCCGCGGCTCTCAATTTCGCGCGACAGGGCCTCGGCCCGGCGGCGGCACTCGGCGGCGTTCTGGGCGGCTAGCAGGCGGCTGGAGGCGTACTCTTCAAGGCTGATGGTTTTCGCCAGCCGAGTATTCACCAAAGCCTGCGTTTCCATCCGTAACTGCTTGCTCCAAGCCCGGTTCTCCGCCTGGAGCCGAAACATTTCATCCAGACTTCGTTCCTGTATTTTCTCCGGCCAAAGTGGCATCACAGATAGTTATCGGCGCAAACTCCCCACTACGTTAGTTCCCCATAACAGATTGGGTGAAATCACTAACCCAAGGTGCCATAAAGAAAAGCTAAACGGACCCGCGGTTTTCTCCCTTCCATGGAAGCAATGACCGTTTAAGCTGAATGACTTCCACAGCCGGCGCCCCAAGTGCTATTTGTGGGTTAGTGACTCATCTAACAATATTCGGGCTCTTTGCCGTCACAGCGATGCTTCTGTGCTACGCGCTTGAAAAGCGCAATAACTGGTATATCCTCGGGTTCGCCGGTGCCTGCGTGCTGGGATCTGTTTATGGATTTTTGCAAGGGGCCTGGCCCTTCGGGCTAGTCGAGTCGGTGTGGTCCCTGGTTGCCGTCCGGCGCTGGTGGAAGGTCAAGGATTCGCGATAGGCTTGTCGATTTGGCGTAGCTTAGTTCGTCCTTAATCTGTAACTCCCAAGGAGTACGATAAGGAGAAATCACCATGCCACAATACATGCTCGCGCTTTATGACGATCCCTCCCACTGGCCTAAGTTCAGCCCGGAGGAAATGCAGAAGATCCTGGAAAAGTATATGGCGTGGGGCAAGCGGCCCTACGTAGTGACAGGCAAGCGCCTGGCCGCCGACAACGGCCGCGTGCTCAAGGCGCACTGGCGGCAAGGGGCGCGCGACCGACGGTCCTTATAGCGAGACCAAGGAAGTGCTGGGCGGCATTTACTTGATCGAGGCCAAGGACTACGACGAAGCTGTCGAGCGTACGCTCGACCACCCGCACCTCGACCACGGAACCATCGAGCTGCGCCAGTTGTACGCGTGAGCCCGCAGCCAGACCCTGGCGGCTTGCTGGAGCATTTGTTCCGCCACCAATCCGGACGCGTGGTCGCGCACCTGGCGCGGGTGCTGGGCCCAGCGCGTCTCGATCTGGCCGAGGAGAGCATGCAGGAAGCCATGCTGCGTGCTCTCCAGGTGTGGCCGTATCGGGGCGTGCCCGACAACGCGGCGGGATGGTTGTTCCGGGTGGCGCATAACGCCGCGATTGACGCCATCCGCCGGGGCAAGTTCCTGGAGAAGAACAGCGGAGCTCTGGAGGCGGAGCTGACGCGGTCGCTTATAGGCACGACGGCGAACGGCTCGGGCGGCGATCCGGACTTGGAACGGCAGCTACGCGACGACGAGCTGCGCATGATCTTCATGTGCTGCCATCCGGCCATCGCGCGCGATTCGCGGGTGGCCCTGAGCTTGAAAACCGTGGGTGGATTCAGCGTGCGCGAAATCGCCCGCGCGTTTCTAGCGGAGGATGCCGCCATCGCACAGCGTTTGGTGCGCGCCAAGCGGCAGATCCGCGAGCGGGAATTGACGCTCGACATGCCGCACGGCGCGGATTTGGAAAAGCGCTTGGATTCCGTGCTTGAGACCATTTACTTCATCTTCAATGAAGGCTATTCCACTCATGAAGGCCAGGACTTGATTAGAAAAGATCTGTGCTTCGAAGCCCTGCGCTTAGGGCGTCTGCTGGCGGCGTCTTCGATCGCCACTCCGCGCATTCAGGCGCTGGTGGCGGTGATGGCTCTGCAGGCGGCGCGCTTGCCTGCGCGCATCGACGAGGCCGGGGACTTAATCCTGCTCGAAGACCAGGACCGCGCCCGCTGGGATCAGGGCCTGATTGCCATGGGCTTTCACCACTTCGATCTCTCCATACGCGGTGATCAGGTTTCCGAGTACCATGCGCAGGCCGCGATCGCCGCTACGCATGCTCGCGCAGAAAGTCTGGCGACGGTCGATTGGCCCGTGATTCTGGACTTGTACGATCAACTGCTGGCGATCAGCGGGGCTTCGCCGGTGGTGGCGCTGAATCGCGCAGTGGCCGTGGCGAAGGTCCACGGGGCGGCCGCGGGGCTGTCTGCGATCGCCGAACTCTCCGGCAATCCTCAGCTGCGCGATTACTATTTGCTGCTGGCGGTGCGCGCGCATTTGCTGCTGGAACTCGAACGCCGCGAGGAAGCGGCCGCCTGTCTGAGCGCCGCGCTCGAGTGCCGCTGCTCCGAGCCCGAGCGCCGTTTCCTGCGGCGCAAACTGGCGCAGTGCCAAGTCAGTGTTTGATGAACAGCGACAAGGCCATTCCCAGGCCAATGAGAATCGCGATACGCCGCACCGCGGTGCGCCCTATTTTGCGCGCGGTGCCGGCTCCAGCGTAGCCTCCGGCGATAGCTCCCAGCGCCATCACGCCGACGTCGGGCCAGTAAACCATTTTTTGCGAAATGAAATAAATGGCCGCGAGCGCGTTGACGGCTCCGCCCAGCAGATTCTTGAAGCCGTTCATCTGGTGGATATCGGTCATGCCCAGAATGCTGAACGCCGCCAGCATCATAATGCCGATTCCCGCGCCAAAATAGCCGCCGTAAATGCCCACGATGAACTGGAATACCACCGCGCCCACAAACCAAGCTACCGATCGATGGGCTGGGTGCGATGAGCCTCCGATCTTGCGCTGGATCGGTTCCTGCACCATGAAGAGGACCGTCGCGAACAGAATCAGGTACGGAACCAGGCGGTCGAACAGCGTACTCGGCGTCAAGCGCAGCAAATAGGCGCCCACCAGTCCACCGATCAGGCTGGGGATAGCCAGGTACAAAAAGCGCCGTTCGAGCGTGCTGAGTTCGCGGCGGTAGCCGAACATTCCGCTTACCTGTCCGGGCCAGACGGCGACGGTGCTGGTGGCGTTCGCGGTTACTGAGTTCAGGCCGAGCCAGATGAGTGTCGGGAACGTCAGCAGCGTTCCGCCTCCTGCGACGGAGTTCATGGCGCCCGCGATCAGGCCAGCGCCAAAGGACACAGCGCCGTGCGTAAGATCCGTGGCCATGCGGGTTTTCCAATGTATCATACCGGTCAGAACTCCCCGGGTTAGGAAAATATTCCCTGGGCCGATGAGCTGCCGAATCGCGGAATGAATCACTTACAGGGTTCGGCGGACGACTTGCATCACTGAAGGAGAAAGGCAGGAGTTTATGCGAAAGACAATCATGGGGGTCCTGGTGTGCGCGAGCAGCTTGTTCGCGGTAAGCCCCAAGGACCGTAAAGAAGTGGACAACAGATTGAACGAAGCCTCGGTGGTATTCGCGGAGATCATGAATGCGCCGGATCGCGGCATTCCGCAGGATCTGCTCGAAAAGGCGCACTGCGCGGTGATCATTCCGGGCGTGAAGAAGGGCGCGTTCATTGTGGGCGCGCAGTACGGCAAGGGCTTTATTAGCTGCCGTGGGAAGTCCGATCGCGGATGGTCGGCGCCGGCGGCGATTCGTTTGGAAGGCGGGAGCTTTGGCTTCCAGATCGGCGGATCGGAAACCGACGTGGTGATGCTGGTGATGAACGATCGCGGCGCGGACCGCCTGCTGAGCAGCCAGTTCACGCTAGGCGGCGAAGGCGAAGTGGCGGCGGGCCCGGTGGGGCGCAGCACCACGGCGCAGACGGACGCCAAGTTCACGGCCGAAATTCTTTCCTGGGCGCGGGCCCGCGGCGTGTTTGCCGGGATCGCCTTAAAAGGCGCGACGCTGCGGCAGGATGTCGACGACAACGAAGCCATGTACGGCAAGCGCCTGGAGACGCGGGACATCGTGCAGACTCACCTTGCTCCGACGGCGGCCGGACGCAAGCTGATGGTGGCGCTTGACCGGCGCTCGCCGCGCGAGAAGTCGTAGTAACCGGGGACACGGCGGCGTCCGTCTCACATGCATGCTGACTAGGCGTGGTGTGTTGCGGTTCGCCGCCGGACTGCCGGTGGCTTGGAGGGTGCTGCCGGCGTGGGCGTTCGCTTCGAAGGATTTTTGGGATGCGAAGCCGGCGAGCGAGTGGACCTCGGATGAAATCGACCGCATGCTGACGAAATCCCCGTGGGCCAAGGACGCTTCGACAATGAGCAGCGGGCAGGGCCTGGGAAATGGCGGCAATGGCCGTACGCGCGGCGGCGGCATAGGGTTCCCGGGCGGTGGCGGCGGGATCGGTTTTCCCGGTGGCGGTGTCGGATTCCCCGGTGGCGGTGGCGGTGGCAGGCAAGGCGGAGGATATCCGGGCGGCGGCGGGAACGATGGTGGGCGCGAACGCTTGACCGCTACCGTGCGCTGGGAATCGGCGCTGCCCATTCAAGAAGCGTTGCGCATTGGCGCCAGCGACGAAAAGCCCAATCCGGATTTCGAGAAGTATTACGTGATTGCCTTGATCGGAGACTTGTCGGCGAACAGCGCAAGGCGGCGCAGCACCTCCGATGACGACGATGACAGCACTACGCGGTCGGATCGCCGCTTGGAGGAGTTGAAGGAGTCGGCGCGGCTGGAGCGCAAGGACGGCCCCATAAGTCTCGAAAAAGTAGAAGAAGGGTCGCGCGTGGGGAACCGCGGACCGGGCGTGTATTTCTACTTCGATCGCAAGGCCGATGTCTCGATGGACGACAAGTTCGTCAATTTCAGCACCAAGCTGGGGCGCATGGAAATCAAAGCCAAGTTCACCATGAAAGAGATGTCGTATCACGGTAAACTGGCGGTGTGAATTACGCTTACCTCGACACTCCCATTGGAATGCTGCTGATTGCGGGCGATGCGGACGCGGTTTTGCAGATCACATTTCCCAGTCATGGTAAAGCCGCGAAGGCGGAAGCGGGTTGGGAGCCGTCGCAACGCGGGCCAGTAGCGGAAGCGGTCCGGCAACTGCGTGAATATTTCGCGGGTACGCGCACCGGATTTGATTTACCGCTGGCGCCGCAGGGCACTGAGTTTCAACGCTCCGTGTGGCGGCAATTGCAGGAGATTCCCTACGGCGCTACGATTTCGTACGGAGAACTGGCGCGGCGGGTGGGGAATCCTAAGGCGTCGCGCGCCGTGGGATCGGCCAACGGGAAGAATCCCCTGCCGATTGTCATTCCTTGTCATCGCGTGATCGCGGGGGACGGAACGCTTGGGGGGATTCGGCGGTGGGCTGCCTACCAAGCAAACATTGCTCGCGCTGGAGCAACGCACTTCAATCGGAAATCGGGCCGTCGCCGGCCGATAGCGCGGCGATCATGGCTTCGCGGGTGCGATCCGCAGTTTGAACGGCGGAGTCCAAAGCCACCCGGTAGACGATCAGGCCGACCAAGGCGTCGATGGCCAGCACTGCGAACAGCGCGGTCTGGCTACCGAAAGCGTAGCGCGCCAGATACGCTAGCGCGATGGGAGTAAAGGCAACCGGATAGATCGCAAACAGCATGGCTTGTAGACGTCCGGCGGCCCCTGTGCGGAAGGAATGCGCGGGGTTGACGCCGCGGGCTTGGCGGACGGACAGCAGGTTACCGGCGCTGAAAAGAAAAATCATCACCACGGCGGAAACGCAATAAGCTTCGGCCAAACGTGGGGCGCCCAGAGGCATGCGCAGCACCAGGCAAGCGGCGCTCACCAGGGCGATTTCAAGAAGCATGAAAAACAGAGCCGTCAGGTTCTTGCCGGCCAGGACGCGCGCGAACGAGACCGGGGCCAGAAAATAGAACTGCGCCGCGGAGCGGTCAAATCCGAAAGCGTTCCAGAAACACACTTCGCTCATCAGGATCACCGAATACACGCAGACCACCGTCAGATAGTTCTGTGCTAGAAATCCTTCCGAAGCTCCGCGCGCGAGCACCATGACGGGCAGCCAGATGATCGTGAAGCCCATCAGGAAAGCGAGGCGGAAGCGGGGGGAGCGCGTGAGAAAACGGAATTCTTTTTCGACTAGCGCGCCCAGCGGATCCTTCAGCAGCGCCGAGGGCAAGCGATAGAACCATTCGCTCCACCAGGAACGGCGGCCAGCTTGCGAGCGGCTGCTATTAGCGGCGTCGGCGTCGAAGGACAGACTCCTCGAAAACTGCCAGCGGCTGAACATCAAGGCTGCCAGAGTCCAAGCCGAGAGTACGGCTAGCGACGGCAGGGGCCGGTTCCCCACAATCAGGTTTGCCGCCGCGGTCCAGGGCCATCCCTGCCAGGAATCGCGGGCCACCAGCAAGCGCACTTGCGGACCGAAGATTCCGCGGCGCGCCAGCAACAATTGGGGCAGCGCCGCCACCGATACCAGCAGAAAAAATACTAGCTCGCGAATATACTTACGCGCCAATAACCGCGCCAGCATATCGCGCAAGCCCACGGCGATGGTCAGGTTGAGCGTCAGGTACAGGGTTGCCGCCGGCAGACTCCAGCGGGCGAACGCCGGATTCAGCAGCGCTCCGACGGTGATTCCAAGCAACACGAGCACCATCTCAATACCGGCGGTGACGCGCAGTAGAACTTCGATCAGGAAGAAGTGGCCTTCCGGAATGGGGTAGGCGCGGAGTTTCCGCAGGTCGAGCGAGGACCCGGTCGTAGCCAGCATCAGCGGAACCACTTGCCAATAGAGGAACATTAGCAGCAGGCCGCCGGGCAGCGCGACTCGGATCACCGTTAGTTCGGCCGGGTTGCTGAAGACGCGCAGAAAAACGATAGCGGCGCCGACCCACAAGCCGTACCAAAGCAGGCCGATCGCCGCCGGCCAGCCCAAGCCGCGCCGGCGGTTAGAAGGGGAAAGCGTTCGCCACTGAGCCCAGACGATAGCGCCGATCTGCGTCATGGAAGGGGCTCCTACAGCCAGTCCAGCGTTTCGATGGCCTGCTCCATGCCGAGCGCGCGCACGAAGGCGTCCTCGAGCGTTTCCGCGGCGCCACGCATTTCGGACATGGGACCTTCGGCGATCAGTTTGCCCTCCTGGATGATGCCGACGCGTTCGCACAGCCGCTCCACCACCTCGAGGACGTGCGAAGTGAGGAAGATGGTGGCGCCGTGGCGGACTTGATCGAGCAGGATATCTTTCATCAGGCGAGCGCCGACGGCGTCGACGCCTTCGAAAGGCTCGTCCATCAGGAAAAGCTTGGGGCGATGGATCAGCGCGGCAGCCATGGCCACGCGCTTGCGCATGCCTTTGGAGTATTCGACGATTAATTTCTTGGGCAGATTGCCGAGTTCGAACAAGTCGAGTAATTCGTGGGCGCGCGCACGCGCGGTGGAGCGGTCAAGTCCATAGATGCGTCCGACAAACTCGATGAACTCGCCGCCGGTGAGGTGATCGAACAGCATGGATTCATCCGGCACCAGGCCGATTTGCTGTTTGATGTCGAGCGAGCGCCCTGGCATGGGCAAACCTAGCAGTTCGATAGTGCCGGAAGTGGGCGGCGCCAAGCCCATCAGCATTTTGATGGTGGTGGTTTTGCCGGCGCCGTTGGGTCCCAGGAAACCGAAGAAGCACCCTTGCGGAACGGTGAGCGTGAGGCCGTCGACAGCGGCTTTATCGCCGTACACTTTTCGCAGGTCGCGGATTTCAATCGCCGGCGCTGGATCGCCCATGTACATCCTCTATGGTACAAGGACGGCGGGGATTGAAAAACACTTTAGTTAATCGATGTTCAAAAGCTTGGCGACGACGTGGGTATCCTGCTCGATCTTCTTCTGCAGCATCGTGATCGCGTAGATCAACTGCTCCGGGCGCGGAGGGCAGCCGGGGACGTAGACATCGACCGGAATCACCTGGTTCACGGGCACCAGCGCGTAGTTTGAAAACACGCCGGTGGAGGTGGCGCAGGCGCCCATCGAGATCACCCATTTGGGTTCCGGCATCTGCTCATACAGGCGGCGGATCACCGGCGCCATTTTGTTCGAAACGCGGCCGGCGATGATCATCAGATCGCGACTGCCGCGGCGATCCGCGCATGACTTCGGCGCCGAAGCGCGAAATGTCGAAGCGCGAGCCGATCATCGACATCATTTCGATGGCGCAGCAGGCCAGGCCGAAGCTCATCGGCCAGATGGAGTTCTTGCGTCCCCAGTTGACCACGCTGCCGATGGTGGTCATCACGATCGATTCGCCGAATTCGTCGGCTTCCGGTTCCTGGTCGATGCGCGCGAACAGCTCGGGGGGCTGGCTCAGATGAAAGTTTGTGTCGGTCAAGTCCACGAAACCATTGTCTCACGGCTACACTAAAAGTTTCCATGAGCGACGAAAATCTTCTGGCCCGCGCCGCGCAGGCGTATGGAATCGAGCTGTGTTATCACGACACCTGGGGGCGGGCGCACGAAGCTTCTCCCGAAGTTGTGCGCGCGCTGCTGGGGTCGCTGGGATTCGCGGCCGGGAGCGATGCCGAGATCGAACGGGGCTTGGCCGCGCGCGAGGCTGCCGAGCGGCGGCGTCCGATTGACCCGACGCTGGTGGTGCGCGAAGACGCCGATCACCTTCGTGTGCGCATTCCGGCGCTGCGCAACGGCGCTTCGATCAAGCTCGAAATCGAATGGGAAGGCGGCGAGCGGGAGCATCACTGGTCCTGGATGCCGGAACTCGCGACGCTCGAAAGCTACAGTGTGGAGGGCATGGAGTGGCTGGCGAAGCGCGTACCTTTGCCGAAACCGCTGCGCCTGGGATATCACCGCGTCCGCCTGATTTGGATGCGGGAGCCGGAGCTCGAAACCTTCGCCGAGGCGCGGCTGATCGTCTGCCCCTCGCGCGCGAAAGTAGTGGAACAGCGCGGGGCGGGGCTGGCGGTGAGCCTGTATGGACTGCGCTCGGGGCGCAATTGGGGTTGCGGCGATTTTACGGATTTGGAAGCGGTGATCGACGCCTTCGCGCCCGCGGGCGCGGCGTTTGTGGCCCTGAATCCGCTGCATGCGATAGCCAATCGCCATCCCTACAACACCAGCCCCTATTTGCCGCAGTGCGCGTTCTTCCGCAACTTCATTTATCTGGACGTGGAGCGGATCGGCGACGCGCATCTGGACGACGCCATGCGGGAAGAGATCGAGGAGCTGCGCGCCAGCGAATTTGTCGAGTATGAGCGAGTGGCGCGCTTGAAGCTGGCGGCGTTGTGGCACATCTTTGAACAATATCAAGAGGGCCGCGGTCCCGCGCACTTGGAACAGGATGCATTTGAGGCCTACGTTCGATCGCAAGGGCAACTGCTGCGGGACTACGCGACGTTCTGCGCGCTCGACGAGGAAATGCATCGGCGCGATCCCAACGTCTGGCTGTGGACGGATTGGCCGGAGGAGTATCGCGACCCGCGCTCGGTGGCAACCCGTGAGTTCGCGGAAAAACATACAGAACGCATTCTGTTTTTCAAATTCCTGCAGTGGCAAATTCAAATGCAGGCTGCTGCGGCGCATGCCCGGGCACTGGAGCGCGGCATGAGTATTGGCCTGTATCATGACCTGGCACTGGCCACGGACCAATACGGCGCCGATTTGTGGGCACTCCGCCCGTTCTTCGTGCCCGGCTCGCGGGTCGGCGCGCCGCCGGATGAACTCGCCCCCAGCGGCCAGGACTGGGGTTTCCCTCCGCCCAATCGCGAGGAGCATCGCCGCAACGGCTACCAGTTGTTTGCGCAATCCATCCGCAACGCGGCCGCCTGCGGAGGTGCGCTGCGCATCGACCATGTGATGCGCTTCTTCCGCTTGTTCACCATCCCGCGAGGGTTCGAAACCAGCCAGGGCACCTACGTTCAGGATTACGCCAGCGATTTGCTGGGGATTCTGGCGCTGGAAAGCGTGCGCGGTAATTTCGTCGTGATCGGCGAGGATCTGGGCACCGTCACCGGGGAAGTCCGCGCGGCGCTGTTTCACGCAGGCGTGCTTAGCTATCGCGTGCTATGGTTCGAGCGCGACGGGGCGGGGAACTTTCATGCTCCCGGTTCCTATCCGGAAAGCGCGCTGGTCTGCTCGACCACGCACGACCTGCCGACGCTCGCTGGCTTCGCGCTGGGCCGCGACCTGGAGGCGCGTAAAGCGGCCGGTCTGGCGGATGAAAGCGAGTATCGCCAGCAGAAAGCTCATCGCGCCGCTGAAGTCCTGCGGTTAGAGGAGGCGCTGGATGCCGCGGGATTCGCCGGCGATCCGCTGGGATTTTTGCTCGAGGCTCCGTGCGTGCTGGCGGTGATCAATCAGGAAGATTTGTCGGGCGAAACCGAGCAGCAGAATCTACCCGGCAGCACCTGGCAGTATCCCAACTGGCGGCGCAAGATGCGGGTCGCAGTGGAAGAGATCGCGCCGCTGGCCGAGAAATTCGCGGAGGCCGCCGGGCGCAGCGGCCGGCGGCCTACATGAAATAATCTTTGACCTTATCGAAGATGCCTTTTTCGGTAGGCTCGTTTTCAGCAGGCAGCAGTTCGCGGAGCTGCTCGAAAAGCTTGCGCTGGTCGCGCGACAGTTTAGTGGGAATGCGGACGTCCAGGTGAATAAACAAGTCGCCCCGGCCGCTGCCATTCACGTGCGGCACGCCGAGTCCCTTGATGCGCAGGCGGCTGCCGGCCTGCGAACCTTCGGGAATCTTCACGGTTTGCAGGCCGTCTAGCGTAAGAAGATCGACCGAGGCCCCCAGTGCCGCCTGCGCCGTGTTGATGGGCACGGTGCAATGCAGGTTGTCTTCGTGACGCTCGAAGATCGGGTGCGATTTGACCTTGAGGACCACGTACAGGTCGCCGGGAGGCCCACCGTTCGCGCCCGGTTGGCCCTCTTGCGAGAGCCGCAGTTGCGTGCCTTCGTCGACGCCGGCGGGGATGTTGACCTTGAGCTTGCGCTCGCGCCGCTGGTAGCCTTCGCCTTTGCACTCCTTGCAGGGGCGGCGAATGATCTGGCCGCGTCCGCCGCACTGGTTGCAGGTTCGGCGCACCGACAGAAACGCCTGCTGATAAATGACCTCGCCCTTGCCGCGGCAGATGGGGCAGGTGGTGAGTCCGTCTTCGGGTTCGGCGCCCTTGCCTCTGCAGCGGCCGCATTCTTCCAGGCGCGGAACCTGAATGTCGATGGACAACCCGCGCATGGAGTCTTCGAAAGCGATCTCCAGGTCGTAACGAACATCGTCGCCCCGCTGGGCACGCGTCCGCCGCTGCTGGCCGCGCGCGTTACCGAAAACATCCCCGAACCCGAACACGTCGCTCAGGATGTCGGCGAGATCGGGGAAGCCCGCCGAGGGATCGAATCCATTAGACGCGGCCGAGGACACGCCCTGATGTCCGTAGCGGTCATAAGCGGCGCGTTTTTGAGCGTCGCTGAGGACGCTATACGCCTCGGCGGCTTCTTTAAACTTTTCCTCGGCTTCGTGGTTGTCGGGATTGCGGTCCGGATGAAATTCGAGCGCCAGCCGCCGGTACGACGTTTTGAGCGCCGCTTCATCGCAATCACGGCTGACGGCGAGGACTTCGTAATAGTCGCGTTTGGTCACGCTCAAGTGCTTATACCCTCTCCGCTCTAGTTGGAACCTTTAGAACCTGGTTCGACGGCGACTTTAACCATGGCCGGACGCAGCAGCCGGCCCTTGAAATTGTACCCTCTCTGATATTCATCGAGCACCGTGTGATCGGGGGCCTCCCCGGTCTCCACCATTTCGACGGCATGATGCACGTGCGGATCAAAGGGCTGCCCTGCGGATACAATCGGCTCCAATCCCAATTTCTTCAGGGAGTCGTAAAACCGCTGATAGATCATCTGCATGCCCTTGCTGAATTCTTTGTCGGAGGACTCGGCTTTGGTGGCGCGCTCGAAGTCATCGAGAATGGGGAGCAGCGCGCGCACGGCTTCCGTGCTGGCATATTCGGCAAACTCGACGCGTTCTTTTTCAGCGCGTTTGCGGGAGTTCTGGAATTCGGCTTGACTACGCAGAAAGCGATCGTGCAACTCGGCTTTTTCAGCCGCGAGTTGATCGCGCTCGGCGGTCAGCGCGGCAATAGGATCGGGCGGATCGCCGGCAGTCTCGGCGGAGCGGGATTCCACCGGCTGCGGCTCGTCGGCGTCTTTTGTAATGCTTTCGGTACTCATTTTCTTTTTTCCGTTACGCACAATTCCAGCGTATCATTGCTCTGTTTCCGCGTCTTTGTTTCCGGACGCCCGCTTCAGAAACCGGACGGTTAGGAATCGACGAACGCCTGGCCCACGTTTTGCACCGCCGACATCACGCGCCCGTAGTTCATGCGCATGGGCCCGAGGACGGCGATGACGGCCGAGATGCCGCTGGCGAGTTGCACTGGCACTCCGATCAGCGAGAGTTCGCCCATCGAGGGGTGGGTGGCCGCGAGTCCCACGTGGACTCCGATTTCGCCGGCGGGTTGTTCGAGGAAACGATCCACCAATGCCAGCACCCGCTTCTTTTCCTCAAGCGCGCGGAATAGCTCGCGCATCTTTTCCTTGGTAAGGTGCAGGTCCAGGCCGATCAGGTTGCTGGCGCCTTCCATGTGAACTTCCGGGGTCGACGCGATATCCAGCAGGCCCTTCGAATAGAGCATGGTCAGCTTGCGCAGAATTTCATCGTAAGTCGCGCTGGCGTGCTCCAGGCGGGCCGAGAGTTCCTTGCGCACTTGCTCCAGCGTCCAGCCGGAGAAATTGCGGTTGACGTAGTTGCGGATGGAGGACAGCTCTTCGCTGGAGACCATTTCATCCAACTTCACCACGCGGTTGTGGACTTCGTGATCGCGTGTCACCACGACCATTAAGACGCGCTGGTCCTGCAACGAAACCAGTTCGATATGTTCCAGAGCTGGGCTGAGCTGGCGGATGGCGGCGGCGATGCCGAAACCGCGGGTCATATCCATCAGCATTCGGGAACTGTATTCGACGCGCTGCTCGACGGTTTCCAGTCGTCCAAACTCGGCGCGCAGGCGCTCAATTTCGGCAGCGGCCATGCGCCGCAGCGTCAACGACTGCACGTAGCTGCGAAACGCTTTTTCGGTGGGAATGCGGCCTGCCGAAGTGTGCGGCTGATGCAGGTAGCCCTCTTCGTCAAGGTCCGCCATGACGTTGCGAACGGAGGCGGCACTGAGCGTGTCGCCGCGGCGGCGGGCGATCGAGCGCGAGGCCACCGGTTCGCCGGTTTCGATATACGCGGCGACGATTTCGTGAAGAAGCTCTCGGCTACGCGGAAGCATCGGAACAGCCTAACTCCTGTATTTATTTTAGAGACAAGGAGATACCGGGGTCAAGGCCAGCCTGGTACTAAGGTCCCAGCCACGGCAGAGCTTTTCCTCATCCGGCTAAAGTTTTAGCCTTAGCCGGACGATGGAATGCCGATACTCGGAGAATCCTATGTTTGGCAATCTTCGGTCTTTGATGGCGTATCCTAAACTTCGCTTGGCATCCTGGAATCACGGGCGCGGTGAGCGGGAAGAGGGCGAGCGTCTGTTCGAGGAATCGGACTACGAAGGCGCGGAGTTGCACCTGGCGCAGGCCATCGTTGACAGCGAGCAACGCCAGGAGCCGCCCAACCAGCGTATCTCGCTGCGCCTGGAAATGGGGGAAGCGCAGCGGCGGCAGTTTGCGGCCAGCGGCAATCTGCAGAAACTAGCGGCGGCGGAAGCAACCGTGCGTTCGGCGTACGACTTGGCTTCGCGCACCAACGAGCCCGAGTTGCTGGTGGAGAGTCTGGACACGCTGGGCGCGATCGAGGCGGACCGCGGCAATCTCGACGAGGCCGCGCGCTTGCTCGCAGAAGCGGGTGCTCTCGAGGCCAAGTTGAAGCATCATGAGCCCATGCTGATGGCCCGCCGCCAGCATCGCTTCGGATTGCTGCGGCAGCGGCAGGGCAGGCTGCAGGACGCTGTGGATTTGCTGGCGGCGAGCGCTGCGATTCATGAGCGGGTCCTGGGTGAGAATCATGCTTCGACGGCGCATCGTTTTAGCGATCTGGGCGCGGTGCACTACGCCATGGGAAACCATGCGGAGGCGCAGCGCTGTTTGCGGCGCGCCATTCGCGTACACGAACAACAGAGCGGCTTGGAGTCTCCCGAAGCGGTGGCGGATTTGAACATGTTGACGGAATCGCTTGAAGCCACCGGCGACATCGACGGGGCTGCCGCGCAGTGGGAGCGTGTACTCACCTTGAAGCTGCGCGCGGTGGGCATGGATATGGATTCGGTGGCGGAAGCGCAGTGGGAACTGGCCCTCCGCTATATGGGGCTGGCGGCGTTATTCGCGGGCCCGGGAATTGCTGATGGAAGCGGTAGGCACATTCAAGCGCACCGGCGGCGCGCGGTTTGCAGCGGGTTACGAAGCGCTGGCGCGGCTGGAGGAAGACACCGGCCACTATCACGAAGCGCTGCGGGAACTGGCGCGCGCCGGGAAAGTGTGGGAGTCCGTCAAAGCCGAGCACGCAGGCGAACTGATCCGCAACTTAGAGCACCGCATATTTTTGTTCGACCTGTTGCGCCAACCCAGGGAAGCGGAGTATCTGCGCGAGCAGGCAGCGGCTTTCGCGCAGGCGACGGGTTCCGTTAAAGCAGGGTGAATTTTCATTGCAGATGTTAGATAGTCTACGGTCGAATTTCTGGTCTGGGCCCAAGGCGCCGCGCCTGGAAGCGTGGAGCCTCGACCGCAACCACGATCGCACCGAGGGCGAGCGGTTGCTCAAGGCCCGCAACTATGCCGAGGCAGAGATTTTTCTGGAGCGAGCGGCGCTGGATGCCGAGAAACGCGGCCACTCGGCTCCCAAGCGAATTCAAGTGCGCCTGCTGCTCGCCGAAGCGCAGCGCAAACAATTGCACCTGGACGAAGCCGAGCGCACCCTGCGTTCAGCCATCGAAATAGCGGCCCGCACCGACGATCGCGTGGCCTATCTCCAGTGTCTCGACGCCCTGGCGGACATCTTCGGGGATCAGGGCAACTTCGCGGCGGTGGAGAAAGTAACGCGCGACGCGCTTAAGATTGAATCCGCTCTGCCGCATCCCGACCCCCTGCGAATGGCTCGCCGCGTGCATCGTTTGGGTATGGCCCGCCACCACACCGGACGCATCGATGAAGCCATTCCGATGCTCGAAAAAGCGGTGGCTTTGCACGAGCAAAATTTTGGCCCGGATCACCTCGAAACCGGCAACCAACTGACGGCCCTGGGTGCGGTGCATCGCGCGAATGGCAACCATGAGGAAGCGCAGAAGTGCCTGCGCCGCGCCTTGAAAATCCACGAAGCTGCCTGCGGACGGCAATCGCCCGAGGCCCTTCAGGACGTGCATCATCTGGCAGGATCGCTCGAAGAGTCGGGGGATCTGGCGGGCGCGGCAGCGCAATACGAGCGGGCGCTGCTGTTTAAGCATCGCGCGATCGGCGGCGATATGGACGACGAAGCAGAGCTGCAATTCGGGATGGCAAACCTGTACGTCAACTGGCAGAATTATTCCCGCGCTCGCGAATTGCTGCTCGAATGCGTAGCTACCTTCCGGCGCAAGGGCGGTGTGCGTTTGGCGGTAGGTTACGAAACGCTGGCGTATGTCGAGGAGTCCTCCGGCCGTTACACGGAGGCGCTGAGGCAGCTGCAATTGGCATCCAAGGCGTGGGAGACGCTGGGTCCCGAACGCCGTCTGGAATTAGTACGCTGCCTGGGGCACCGCGCCGATCTGCTGGAATTGCTGCGCCGGAAGGTCGACGCCGAGCGGGTTCGTGAGCGCATTGCCAGTCTGACGCTGGCCGCGGATAGCGAAGCCGCGACGGCTGTTTCGGGCGGGAGTTAGCTATTTCAGCTCGGCGCTGCTGACGGTGGCCGGTTCTTGCGACCAATTATTCCGCACAACCAGGGTTTGGTCTGAATAGAACGTCCGGCGGCCGGAACTGTTGAAGGATTCGGGCACGGCTGAGACCGCGTAACCGGTGGGCGTGGCCGCCACCGTAAAGACATAACCGCTCTTCTTCCCTTCGGCCAGATCCTTCGAAATCAGATCGGCGGCGGCGGGCCCGGCGGCTCCACTGGCGGGCGGCCCCAGTTCCGCCAAACTCACCGCATACCGGCCAAATTGCGAATAATATTGGGTTTCGACGGCATGGATGGTCTGGATAGCCTGGATCGCGGCGGTCTCATGGGCCGACATCATCTGCTTGTTGTACTGCGGCACGGCGATGGTCACGATCACCAGAATGATGGCGATCACGATCAGCAGCTCAATCAGCGAAAAGCCGCGGCGGCGGGTCTTTCCGGAAACGGCGCGGGTAACGGCGGGGTCACGCATATCTATATTCTAGACGCGGGCGCGAAGGCAGGCGTGCAGAGCGATTTAGCCTACGCGGATGCCGGCGCGCTTAGCTTCTTTTTTCAGAGTGCCGTCGAGAGTGAGCAGGACGGCGTCTTCACGCCGGGCGAGGGCAAGATAGAACATGTCGTAGGCGGCGCGGGACTTCTGGATTCGACTCAGGGCGAAGGCTTCGCGGTAGATTTCACGGTGCGACACGAATCGATCCACCAATCCGACGGCGAGTTCCAGCGTCTTTTCGCACTTCCCGAGATCGAATTCCGCGAATTGATGATATTTCCAAACTGCATTTACCACCTCTGGAAACAGCAACTCGGGCGCGATCACTTCTTCGGATTCGGACAGCATCGACGAAAGGTGCCGGGCAGCTTTTCCCTCCAAGGCGACTTCAACAGCCGCGTTGGCATCCAGCACCATTCTCACCTCTCGCGGTCCTTGCGGATCATCTTGACAAAATCGGGCAAAGATTTGCCGCGGCCTAGGTCCAGCCGTTTGGCCTCTTCCAGTACCTTTCGGCGACGGGCCTTGGGATCGACTTCTACATCGAGTCCCTTGGCAAGAACAGCGACGGTTTGTTGAGCGAGGCTCCGCCGTTCTTTTTCGGCCAGCTCCGCCAGGCGGCGGTAGATGTGCTCCGGGACGTCGCGCACTTGAAGCGTAGCCATGCCTTCATTCTACATGCATTCTGCATCATGATGCAGCCAACTGGTGAATGGCGCGCAATTTCGTCCACAACGCACCGAGCAAATCCAGGCGCAACGCATTCGCGCCATCCGACAAGGCCCGCTCGGGAGCCTCATGGACTTCGACGAACACGGCATCGCAGCCCGCGGCCACGGCGGCGCGGGAGAGCGGGGCGATAAATTGCGGTTGCCCTCCGGAAACCGTCCCCGCGGCGCCCGGGAGTTGCACGCTGTGTGTGGCGTCAAACACCACCGGCCAGCCGAAGCTGCGCATGATCGCGAGCCCTCGCATGTCTACCACCAGGTTGTTATATCCAAAAGAGCTGCCGCGCTCGGTAATCAGAATCTTGTTATTGCCCGTCGCGGCGACCTTCATGGCGGCGTGCTGAATATCCTGCGGCGCGACGAACTGGCCCTTCTTGATATTCACGATGCGTCCGGTGCGTCCGGCGGCTACCAGAAGGTCCGTCTGGCGGCACAGGAACGCCGGAATCTGCAGAATGTCCACGGCCCCGGCGGCGAGTTCCGCCTGCGCCGGTTCATGAATATCGGTCAGCACCGGAATCCCGCTGTCGCGCACGCTCTTCAAAATACGCAAGCCTTCCACGATCCCCGGGCCGCGGTAGGAACCGGTGCTGGAGCGGTTCGCTTTGTCGAAAGACGCTTTGAAGATGAACGGTCCGGCAATCTTGCGAATCTCCGCCGCCAGAAAATGGACGTGTTCTTCACTTTCGATCACGCAGGGACCGGCGATGAGCGCCAGCGGCTGGCCCTCGCCAATCTGAATTTGTGGACCGACTTCGATGATCACGATCTGACGGCCGAAGCTTCGCGGCGCAGCTCGGGCACGGGAGCGGTGGCCGGCAGCAGGATCCCTTCCTGACGCCGCTTGTGATGTTCCAACGCCGCTCCGATGAAGGCCTCGAATAACGGATGCGGCTCGAGCGGCTTGGACTTGAACTCGGGATGGAACTGGCAGCCGAGATACCAGGGATGATCTGCCAGCTCGCAAATTTCAACGTAAATGCCGTCAGGCGTTTCGCCGGTAAGCCGCAGGCCGTGCTGCTTCAAAATATCCTCGTATTCACGGTTGAATTCGTAGCGGTGGCGGTGGCGCTCGCTGATTTCGATCCGTGCCGTAAGCCTCGCGCGCGAAGCTGCCCTTCAGCGAGATTGCACGGATAAGCGCCCAGGCGCATGGTGCCGCCAAGCTCGTCGACGCCCTTCAATTCGCGCAGCTTATAAATGACGCGGTCCGCCGCCGCTTGGTCGAACTCGGTGGAATTGGCGTTGGCCAGTCCGCACACATTGCGCGCGAATTCGATCACCATGAGTCTGCATGCCCAGGCAGATGCCGAAATACGGAACTTTGGCTTCGCGCGCGTAACGGATGGCGCACAGCATACCTTCGATGCCGCGCCTGCCGAAGCCGCCCGGCACCAGAATGCCGTCGAAAGGTTCCAGTTGCCGCCATCGCCTCGCGGCCACTCTAAGCGTTCCGATTCGATCCAGGTGATTTCGACCTTGCGCATCGTGCGCCAGCCCGCCGTGCAGCAGCGCTTCTTTCAGGCTCTTGTAGGAATCCTCGTACTCGACGTACTTTCCCACCAGGCCGATCGAAACCTGTCGCGTCGGATGCTTCAGCGCCCCACCATCTCGCGTCCAGCGCGTCATGTCGCGCGGACGGCGCGTCCATCGTCCAGCAGCCGCAGCGCGATTTCGTCCACGCCCTGCTCGGCGAAAACCAGCGGGCATTCGTACACGCTGTCGACATCGACCGCCGTGACCACGGCTGCGACGTCCACGTCGCAGAACAGCGCGATCTTTTCCTTCATGTCGTCCGGCAGCGGGCGCTCGCTGCGGCACAGCAGAATGTCGGGCTGAATACCGATGGCGCGCAGTTCCTTCACGCTGTGCTGCGTCGGCTTGGTTTTCAACTCCTGCGCGGCCGCAATCCAAGGCACCAGCGTCACGTGCACAAATAGTGTATTTTCGCGGCCCAGTTCATGCCGCAACTGGCGAATCGCTTCGAGGAACGGCAGCGATTCGATATCGCCCACGGTGCCGCCGATTTCGACGATCACGACGTCGACCGGCGTCCCGTCCGGAGCCGTCGCCACTCGGCGCGCCGCGGCTTTGATCTCATTGGTGACGTGCGGAATCACCTGCACGGTCTTGCCCAGGTAATCGCCGCGCCGCTCGCGCGAGATGATCTGTTCGTAGATGCGCCCGCTGGTCAGGTTATTGGCCTGCGTGAGCGGCGCGTGCGTGAAGCGCTCATAGTGGCCCAGGTCGAGATCGGTCTCCGCGCCGTCGTCGGTGACGAAGACTTCGCCGTGCTGGAACGGGCTCATGGTGCCGGGATCGACGTTCAGATAAGGATCGAACTTCTGCAGCGTGACTTTCAGGCCGCGGCTTTCGAGCAGGCAGCCGATGCTCGCCGCCGCGATGCCTTTGCCGAGCGAGGAAACCACGCCGCCGGTTACAAATATATATTTCGCCATTATTCCGTCACCGCCATTTTTTCGTAAAGAGCCGAGACTCTGTGCCAATCCTCGGGCGTGTCCACGCCGAGCGATTCATACTCCGTTTCGATCACGCGATATCTTGAAGCCGTTTTCGAGAGCGCGCAGTTGCTCCAGCCGCTCCGCTTGTTCGAGCGGCCCAACCGGGAGATCGGAGTAGCCGAGCAGAAAATCGCGCCGGTAGACATACAGTCCGATATGTTTGAAGTAAACCGCAGGCGCCGCATTCTCACGTATATAAGGGATCGGCGAGCGCGAGAAATAAATCGCGTTGCCCTGGTGATCGGTGACCACTTTGACCACGTTCGGATCGCCGATCTCCGCGCGGTCTTCGATGCGCTTCTTGAGCGTGCCCATGGGAATCTCATCGTGTTCAAGCAGGCCCAGCACGGCGGCGTCGATGGCGGCGGGGTCGAGCATGGGTTCGTCGCCTTGAATGTTGACGACGATCTGGGAGGTCGAAGCCGAAGCCGCCTCCGCCACGCGATCGGTGCCCGAGACGTGGTCGGCGCGAGTCATCACCACACGCGCCCGAAAGTCCTCGGCGGCGTCACGAATCCGCGCGTCATCGGTGGCAATCACGATGCTGGTAAGGTAGCGCGCCTGCGAAGCCCGCTCCCACACGTGTTGCAGCATAGTTTTCCCGCCGATAGAGACGAGGGCTTTGCCGGGGAATCGGGAAGATGCGTACCTGGCTGGAATCACGCCAAGAATGCTGAGCGGCACAATCGAATATAGCACAGCGGGGGAGGGGCGATCCACGACGATGTTTTAGCTCAATGCTCGCATCATTTAGGTTCGTTGAACATTCGTGAGCGATCACGTATGATGTAATTATGAAGCGTAAGAACGCGGCAGCGGTTGCGCTGGGACGAAAAGGTGGAATCAAGGGAGGTCCGGCACGGGCCGCTGTATTGACTCCGGAGCAACGCAGCCAGAGTGCCCGCAACGCTGTGACTGCTCGTTGGGCCAAAGCTAAGGGGACGACAGCGCCAAGGAGAGATGCTGTAAATGGTGCCAAGAAACCAATCGAGAAGAAGGCCACGCCTGCCGTCGCCAATTCTGACAAGGCTCTCCTTAGCCTTCTCGGCCGACTGAAAGCGACGGTTGATCCCTCTGAGATTAGAGATCTGTCAGAGCAAATTGAGCGAGTCGTATTTCACAAACAATTTATGAATGCCTAAAATCCGGAGACCCCCTCCGTCAGGCATCTTGAATCATTTGTTTGAACGCTTTCGCGAAGGTCGAATTTCGACTCGTGATTTCATGGAACTGAAGCACTGGCTCGAATCTGACGTCGAGGTTCCGTCCGGCAAATGGTACAAGCGGTTTTCGAATTTCACGTTAGTCGGTGAAGGCGAGTTCCCGAAGACATTTCTCACTCCGGGAATGAAACCGTACGGTCTTGAAGTAACTTGACGTCAACGCGCTGAGCAAGCCGTCGGGCTGAACTTCGCCCCATCCGCCTCTCGCCGGAAATCCGTGCTGGTGACGAAGGGCACGGCCAGGTACTCAGGATCGGTAACGACAGTGGTAACCGTGAAATACTCGTCGCCATTGGGCTCCTTATGGCGATCGTAGTATTCATTCACCACTGCGTTGGCGCTGTACGGGACACCGTTCTTGCGTAAGTAGCCGGTGCGGAGTTGCGTAGTCACGACCTCGAGCGAACGGCCGTTATTGCCCACTCGCTGCACGCCCAAGCCGGAAGCCTCCGGCGGCCGCAGCGGCTGTTCCCAATTCGCGACGGAGTAGCCCTGCCACGACGGCTCGGCGTGTTCCGGCGCTCTGCCGCCGAAATGGAACAGGCGCGTTTGCGTGCCGGCGTCGGTTTCGATCTTCAGCGTGCTGTCGTCCTGCCAGGTGATGTGCAGGCGTCCGGGAATGCGCATCACCGCGGGCGCGCCGTAGGATTTGCACTGTTGCCCGGCGGCTTCATCTTTCGCGGGGTCCCAGGCGTCGATATTTTTCGGGCGCGGCGTTGACCGGAACGCTGGCGGAGTCGCCTTTCGGCGGCGTGACCATACGCCAGCGCCAGTCTTCGGTGACCACAGATACCCAGTACCCCGTGAGATCCACAGGAGCGCCATCTTTC
>CAVVZG010000020.1:0-13889 GCA_963752205.1 Bryobacterales bacterium
GATGTATTGCTCTAGGCCTCTTCGTGATTCCCGCAGCCATGACCGCGAGTGCCGTCATCTCCGTGCTTTGCCTGGCCCTGTCGTTCTTCTTTCTAGAATTGGTAATTGGACCCGCCTGGGCCGTTCCCATGGACGTCGGCGGCCAGTTCAGCGGCACCGTCACCGGCATCATGAACATGGCCGGCGCCCTGGCCGCCTCACTCACCGCACTGGTCTACGGAGGCCTCTTCGACAGAGGCTACTGGTCCGCCCCCTTCTTTGTTTCCGCCGGTGTCCTGTTCCTAGGCGCCCTAATTTGGATATTCCTGATAGATCCCGAAAAATCCGTGGTCGCATGAAAGGATACGAATGTTGACGCGAACGATTACGATTGCCTTCACCTTACTCAGCGTGCTGGCCCCCGCCGCCCACGCCCAAGGTGGCAAATGGGTGAACCTGCCGCCGTTCCCTGAGCCGCATGAAGAAGTCATCGGGCAAGCCGCGAACGGCAAGATGTACGTGTTCGCAGGCCTGGTGTCCGCCCCCATTTGGCTCCCCGTAGGCATGGTCTACGAATTCGATCCCGCCACCAGTCAATGGACCAAAAAGAAACCCATGGCGCTCCCCGCTCATCACTTGGCGCTCACCGAATATGGCGGGAAGATCTACGTATTCGGCGGCTTCACCGAAGGTAAGATCGGCAACCTAGCCGCCTGGACTCCCGTCAACAACGCCTTTGAATACGACCCCGTGAAGGACACCTGGAAAGCTCTAGCACCCATGCCCACCACTCGCGGCGCCGCCGTCGCGGCAACTGTGAACGGCAAGATGTACGTCATCGGCGGAGCCACCACCGCTCCCGGCGCTACTAACCCTGCGATCCATCCCACCATCGCGCAGCGCGTGCTCTCGACAGTTGAAGAATACGATCCCGAAACCAACACCTGGCGCACCCGCTCTCCCATGCCAACGCCTCGCAATCACACTGCCGCCGGTGTCGTCGACAACAAAATTTATGTGATCGGCGGACGCATCGGCGCCGCCTTCATCGCCGCTTCTTCCGACCTTGCAAACGTTGAAGCCTACGACCCCGCCACCGATACCTGGAGCCGCCCGTTAGCCAAAATGCCGACGGCCCGCAGCGGCCTCGACGTCGGCGTTTATAAAGGACGCATCGTAGTAGCCGGTGGCGAAAACCAGGATTTCTTCCAGCACACCGCTTATCACGCTTTTGAGATGTACGATCCGGCGACCAACACCTGGAGCATTCTGACGCCCATGACAATCGGCCGTCACGGCGTTGCCGGAGGCGTGATCGGCAACCGCTTCTACGCGATCAGCGGCGACGTGCAATCGTCCGGCACCGGAGTGATGGTATCGACGCCCTCCGCGGACGCCTTCGAATTTGCGAACTAGCCGGCAACCGGCAAATCGACGGAAACACGCAGCCCCGGCTCAGCGTTTTCCGCCCAAATCTGCCCGTGGTGGACCAGGATGGCGCGTTGCGCGATCGCGAGCCCCAAGCCCACGCCGCCGGTAGCCGTGTCACGCGAATTATCCACCCGGAAGAACGGCTTGAAAATGTTCGCCAGTTCCTCCGCTGGAACTCCGCAGCCGTAATCGCGCACGGAGACCGAAGCATTCGCCGCCGTGCTATCCAACACGACTTCGATATTGCTGCCCGCCGGAGCGTGCCGGATCGCATTGCGGAAAATGTTTTCGATCGCGCGCCTCAGCAACTCCGGATCGGCCCGGAGATGCAGATGGCTCGAGCCCTTCAAAGTCATTTGGCAACTTCGCGCCGAAGCCTCAATCTCGCAGTCCCGAATGAGTTCGCGCACCAGCCCATCCAGCCCCACCACCTGCAAATTCCGTGCATCCAAATCGCCTTCCGCGCGCGTCACCTGCAACAGGCTCTGCACCAAATCCGTCAGCCGGTCCACCTCGCGTTGAACGCGCATGGCCGCGCCGTTGCGATCCGCGGACGTGCGTGTCAACTCCGCCGCGAAGCTCAGCCGCGCCAGCGGCGAACGTAGCTCATGCGAAATATCCTGCAGCAGCCGCCGTTCCGCGGTCAGCAGCGTCTCAATTCTGTCCGCCATCTGGTCGAATGCCCGCGCCACATCGCCGATTTCATCCCGCCGGGTGAAGCGAACTCTAGCCGACAAGTCTCCCGCCCCAAAGCTCCGCACGGTCTCCGTGAACTTATTCAGCGGAGACGCGAAGTGGAATGCGAGTCCCCAACACAGCAGCGCCACCGCGCACAGCAGCAGCAAATAATAAGGAAGATACAGCGCGACATTCTTCGGCGGGATGTTGACGACGAACGCATACTCGCTATTCGCCGACGGCACCGCAATGATAATCGGCCCCATCACATTCATCAGCGACCAGCGCGACCTGGCCATTTTCAGCAGGCCGGAACGGTCAACGCCCGTCACCAGATCGCGGCCGTTCTTGGTGTAGTAAAACTCCAGCTCCGGATAGAACGAATGTTGCCAAGCCAGATAGGAGGCGAGCGCTTTCGCCCCGCCGTTTTCGTACTCCAGGCCGGCCTCTTCAAACTGCAGCTCAGCGTTTCTCCCTATCGGAGCCCCTTTGTCAAAACTCTGCTGGGTCATAATCCGGGAGATCACCAGAAATCCTCCCAGCGCGAACACCAGGGTTCCAAAACACAGCCACAGGACTCGTATGTATACGGATTTCATTGTTCGTCCGCCGCCACGAATAAGTATCCCACTCCCCGCACCGTCCGGATCAGCGTTCGATTCCCGGTTTCCAGCTTTCTCCGCAAATGGCTGATGTGCACATCGATCGATCGCTCAAACGGCGTAGCCTCCCGATTATACAGGACCGTCGCCAACTCATCGCGCGACACCACATGCCCCGCCGAGCGCATCAGAATGTCCAGAATATCGAATTCAAAAGACGTCACCGTCACCGGAATCTGGGCTCTCCGCACTTCGCGCGTTCGCGTATTCAATTCGATATCGCCCACCGCCACGTGCCCTGCCACCGGTCGCGTCGACCCCGTCCGGCGCAGCACGGCGCGCACTCGCGCCAGCAGTTCGCTCGGCGCAAAGGGCTTCGCGATGTAATCGTCCGCCCCCGCGTCCAACCCCGCAATGCGATCCTGCTGTGCCCCGCGCGCCGTCAGCATGATCACCGGCATCGCGGTCCGCTGCCGCAGTCGCTGCAACACGTGAAAACCATCCACCACCGGCAGCATGACATCCAGCAGCACCAGATCGTGCTTGCCCTGAAACGCGCAGGCCAGGCCGCTCGCGCCATCGTGCACCGCGTCGACGCGGAAATCATGCTCCGCGAAGAACTCCGCCATCAGCGTGCACAGGGCCGCATCGTCATCGATCAGCAGAATCGAACGGCTCTGCTCCTTCGCGTTGGAGTGCGCCTGCCTCACATCCCTTATCCCAGGAACCCAATCGACCGTCCCGATAACGCTACGCCGAACCATAAAATAAGAGCTCCCCACGCGGCCACCTTGCCGCGCCATCGTGCCGTGCTTGAATCTTCCATGCGGATCACCTTGCGGAAGTAAGCGAAATGAAAAGTGAGAGCCGACGCCAGGAAGACCATCTTTACCCAAAAGGAAGTGTTGCTATAGTTGCGAACCGCCGTCGCCACGAACATCAGCGCCCCCGAAGTCAACATCAGCGCCAGTCCTGAGGCGGTATATTTCGCCAGTTCCCGCGCCAGTTCCGGCACCGGCTGCTTCGCCATCATGACGCCCAGCAAGCGCAAACACAGGATCACGGTGGTGCCCAACAACAACACCAGCCCGAAAAGATGAATCGTTTCCAATGCGGGGAACAACGATTCATGGTTGCTGATCACGCGGAACAGCGCCGTTTGTTCGCACCATTCGAAAAAAGGAAAGATGGTTGCCATAGCAATGTCCCGCGCCAGCTAGAAAGTGTACGCCATAATGCGGCCCATGGTGATGATGCCCGCCCAGAAGATCAGCGAAACCCACCCCGCGAGCCTCGCCCCGGCCGGTGGAACCAGAGCCGTGTCCCAGAGGTCCATCTTGCGGTAAACCGTCAGGTGGTAAACCGCCGCATTCACCGCGGACAAGATCAGCAGCAGCAGCTTCACGCGAAATGCCATGCTGTTATACGCCGCCATCGCATGCGACCAAAACAAAAGAAACCCCGTGGTGAACATCACCGCGAAGCCTCCCATCATCCACGGGAAAAATTGCTCCCAGACTTCTGAAACCGGACGCTTGCGCATGACGACGCCCACCAGCCGCAAGTCGGTGATCAGAATCAAACCCACCGAAAGCGCCAGCGCCAGAACATGCACGCCTTCGATCACCGGGAACAACAGACTCGATTCACGAATCGCCGTGCCGATGGCGCTCTTGTCCAGCATTCTGCAAAATTCCAGAAGGTACATCTACGGGGGAACCTTTTTTCACCGCGCGGAGCCCTTCAGCGACCAAGCCTGCGGTGTTCCGTTTCCGCCAAATGGTACCCCCGGAAAGGGCCTCCGTCAAGGTTGCAAGTGCTTATTGTTACAAGTATTTACAATCTCGCCTCACAGAAATAGTTTGCGGGCGAACGCAATCACCGCATCCGCCACCGCACGTGGATCTTCGACGATCACCGCATGCGACACCCCGGGCACCAGCACCACCGTAACGCGGCCCGCGCCGAACTCCTGCACCAGTTCATCCGCCGTCGAGCGTGGTCGGTAAGGATCGAACTCCGCCTGCAAGTCCAGCAGCGGAACATTTCCAGCGGACCAATACTCCTGCTGCGGCGTAGCATCGCGAGCAATCTCCTCCGCCCGTTGCACATTGGCATGGAATCCCGTCAGCCAAATCCGCGAATCATGCCCCGGCGCGAAAAATACCATCTGTAGATACTTCACCCTCTCCGCTTCCGGCTGCCGCGCGTCCGTCGCAATCGCGAGCCACCTTCGCACCTGCGGATCGATATTCTTCTGCGCCGCGGCAATCAGAGCGACGCCCTTCACCAGCTTCGGAAAATCCATCGCCGTCATCTTCGCCACGAAGTGACCGTAAGCGTGCCCGGCCACGATCGCCGGCCCCGCATGCTCATGTTCAATCGCCGCCGCCACATCGCGCGCGAAATCGTGCAACGTCAGGCTCTCCATCGGACCACTGCTGCGCCCATACCCGCGCGGCTGCGGACGCAGCACCCGGAACCCCGCAGCGGCGATGCGCTCGGCAATAGGATCGAATTCATCCGCATCGCGCCCCAGCGACGGCAGCAGCACCACCAGCGGCCCCCGCCCCTCCGCCACCACCTCTACCGCAACGTCCCCGCGCCTGATCACCTCGCGCGTCCGCGCCGGCGCCGCCAGCAACACCCCCGTGAACCCGCAGATTACGAACCATCTTATGAACGGCATTTCCGTAGTCTACTGCTTACGAAACTTTACAACCACATAGACTTGCGCGCAGTCATAGCGGATGTATAATTCAAGACTGATAAGCGAAGGAGGGGTGCCCATGACCCGTAAATTAGTAGCCTCTTTTTTGTCCTGCGGAATGCTCCTATTGGCTCACCACGGCACTTCCGTCACCTACGAGGTGGATAAAACCATCACATTAACTGGCACCGTGACCGAATTTTCCTATTCCTACCCGCATCCACAACTCTATTTCGATGTGAAGGACGCCAACGGCGTCGTCCAACATTGGGGCTCCGAATTCGCGCCCACGCCCATGATGATGAAGAACATGAAAGTCGGCTGGAGCAGGGAATCGATCAAGCCCGGCGACGCCTTAGTCATCACCTGCAATCCCCACAAAACTCCGGGCGCCACGGTTTGCCTCGCCAAGGAATTAATTGTCAATGGCAAGAAACTCCCGCTCGGCGGCGGCGGTCAGCCCACCCAGACCAGTTCCACCAAAGAATAGCGAACGGGGAATAACATGCGCAGGCCTCTTCTGATCTTTCTCGTCTCTGCTGGTATCGCAGCCGCGCAGGCGCCCATCGCCAAGACCGCGGGCACTTTTGATCCGAAGAACCTCACCGGAAAATATCACCGCGAAACTCCGTTCCAAACCTATAGCAACGTTCCCGGCGGAGCCAACGAGCTGCAAGCGTACCTCTTGAAACAAGCCCCCGCGCCCCGCAAGCTGGACGTCCCCACCGAAGAAGCTCCGTTCACGGCTGCCGGAGAGGCCGCGTTCGACAAGAATATTCCCTCCTACGGCCGACGCATCGCAGCGCCAAAGATCGGTAATGATCCGCAAGGCATGTGCGACCCCTGGGGCGTGCCGCGCATGTTAAACGGCCAAGTCGCCGGACCGCACTCGACTTTGGAACTTCTGCAAACTCCCGGCAGAACCTTCATGTTCTCCGAATGGCACCACGATTACCGCGTGGTGTTCACCGACGGACGCCAACTCCCCAAGCCCGATGAAATCGAGCCCAAATGGAACGGCTATTCCATCGGCCAGTGGGAAGGCAACACCTTCGTCGTGAAGTCGGTGGGCTTCGACGAACGCACCTGGCTCGATCACAACGGCTATCCGCATACCGACCAGATGCAGCTAGAAGAGCGTTACCGCAAATTGGACGCCGACACTTTGGAACTGACCGAAACTATAACTGACCCGCAATACTACTCCAAGCCCTTCAAGAGCGATCGCAAGATCTGGAAGCTTATAAAAGACGCCTCCCAGGATTGGGACGAACAAATCTACTGCGTGCCCTCAGAAGAGTTCAAGTTCAACAAGCTGATCCGCGACGGCGGCGTCGGCAAGCCTTAACGCGGCTGCCGGAACCTCGCGGCATCCACCACCGCGTTAGCCTGCACTTCACTCAAGGTGATGATCGAGCGCCCATCCAGCCAAGTCACTGTCCAGCGAAAAGCCATCTTCACGCCGTTAACTTCGCGATAATCCGCGTAATCGATCTGCGTGGGACTCAACCCCACCGGCGAATCCGCGTAACGCACCGATCGCAGCAGCAGCCCCGTCTCCGGATCGAAGTAAAGGTTGACCGGATAGCGCCCGTCGCTAGTCCCCTGGACCACCTGGACGTCACGATCATCAATCGTCGCAGGGTTCCCAGCCCTCCACTGCCGCAGCGCCTGCTTAATCTGCCCCGGGAATTGCAACACCGCATCCAACCGCGCTCCATCCAGATCCCCGGCCGCGAGCGCCGTTAATGTCACTGGACGATCGGTAGCCGGCGCCGCGATCCACCCCGCACCGCCGTCGAAAGTAGTCGTGCTCAGCCCCTCGTTCGTGTGCACCACCAGGGACCGCTGATTCGGCGCCTTAGCAAACAGTTCGAGCGGCACCTTCTGCGCGCTGGCGTAACTTTGCTGCAGGCCCTTCGCGACGAAGCTGGTGAGCGCCGCCAGCTTCTGCGGTCCGCCCAGCGCCTGAATGTACCTGTCGAAAATTTGGTCCACCGACGGCGCGTTCGCTCCACTGGCGAGCAGTTGATCCGGCTCCGGCGTCGGCGGCGTACTATACAATTCCGCCAGGCTGGGCGTCACCTGCGGACGTTCGCCTCCGCGATGGCAGGAATAGCACGTCAACATCCGCCGCCCGCCAAAATAGTTCTTGTTGATGGCTGTCACCATCGCGATCATCCCCCGCGCTCTGGTCTTGTTCGGATGATCGTCGGCATAGCGGGCCCAGTCCCCGCCCGCTTCCTCGACATGGCAGTAGTTGCAGCTCCTCCCCGTCGAAGCCGAGAAAAAGCCCATGGTCGCCATGAACTCGTTCACGGAAATGCCCTTGAGCATGCGGACGTCCTTAAGGACGTCCTCCACCACTACTGGCTTCGGCGGTGCCTGAGCGCTCAACACACACGCAGCCGCGAAGCCCATCCAGCCCATCGCTATTCGCATGCTACTTCTTAGCTGCGCCTCGCGACGCATGCTTCTTGTTGTATTCTGCGATCTCCGAAGGCGAACACATCATTTCCGCAAGATCGGTAGTCGGAGCCATCAGCTTAAGATGCAGCTTATCCAGCGCCACCCAAGGCTTCGTATAAAATTTAGGATCGTCGATGATCATGGTCAGTTCCATGTTGTCGTGATCCACTCTGTGGAACTGCTCCTCAACGCGCAAATCTTCGCTATGTGGCCGCCCTGCGTTATCCAGCCAGGTTCTTTCGTCCGTCCCGTTCGTCTCGACAACGAAAGTATTATCGTCCTTCCACCTGCCCACCGAATAACCGAACCATCTTGGATCGGGGTCCTTCGAAAGCTGCCGCCCGTCCGTCCAAATCACCCGGTAGACGCGGTCATAGGTGTACAACATCACCACTTGAAATTGCGTTTGAATAAATTGCGTAGCCCGCACCTCGAACAAATTCTCTCGCGGGAACCCTTGCGGATCGCAAATGTGCGCCGGATCGTTCTCCTCCGCCGCCGCCACTTCCGTTGGTCCATTCGAAGGCCGGTTCTTCTTGAACGCTTCGAGCCCCGCCGCAGTATAAGGCAGCTCATGTTCCGGCTTGCCGTCCGCCGGCATGTTCAGAGCCCCGCTTGGCTGAATACCCTCGATCGCCCGCAGCGGCTGCCAGATTCCAGAAATGTCGCGTGCCGGCGTCTGCGCATTCCCCGCCACAGGGAACAAGCACGCCGCTGCTAAAACGGCCCAGCGGCTCACTGTTTCGCTTCTCCCGGGACCGCACCCATGCCCTGGTAAGTCTTGCCGCTGATCGTAATGCGCGCGATACGCCCGATCGGTTCGCCGTTCTTAGCCGCGACCATGGTGACCGTCACCTCATCGCCCGCCTTGAACATCTTCCGGCTCCAGCCGCGCGCCGTCATGTCCGGCGGATTGCTGACCTCGGCCACCCAATGCACGCTGCCGCCCTTGTCATCCTTGACATCGAACTCCAGCAGACAATGCGGATTGCTCCAGGTCCACTCCGTGACGATGCCCGTCACCGTCACCGCCTTCCCGTTATCGTAAATCGCGCTGCCGTGATGCGCGAACGCCGCCGGAACCAACATCAGCCCGCCCGCGATCGCCAAAATGATGCCTGCCGTATGTTTCATGCCAGACCTCCGCTATTCAATTTAACAGGTGCCCGCCGGCGCTGCCGCTGCAGATACAGCGCCCCGATGCCCACTGCGCCCAGCAGCGATAACCCTAGCGAACCCGGTTCCGGTACCGACGTGTAGTATAGCGCCGGACTATCTACATACACACGGCCGCCCACTTCCGTAAATGGAATCTGAACTCCATTGGCGTCCAACAAGGTAACACTCGACGTAGGTATCGAAAGAAACGCCGTTCCAGGACCGATTGCAGTGAAGTAAAGGCGCAAAAGCGTTCCGCCGAAATTCATGCCCACGTTGTTTCCCGTGACCTTGACCGTTCCAGCTACGTTGTCTATGGTTCCGGTCTGGGTCGCGTCGGAGAGAACACCGGGTGTAAAGTCGACATCGAATTGATACGAGGCGAGAGTGGTGGGCAGGCCGAAAATGCTCACGTCTACTTCCACCATATTCCCGACCGTCTCGGCATCGCTAGGATTCCCGACCGTGAGTATGGCGCCTCCCCAAGCCACGCTAGCGAAAGTCAAGAGCGCCACAATGGGAAGATAATTTTTCATAAGGTCCTTAGCCGATAGCACGGCAAGCTTTCATCAGATCCTTAGCGGTCCAGCCGGTAACACGGCTGGGGCTTCGATTTTAAACCGCGAGTCTTTAGGTCAAGCCAACGGCACGGACTGCCGGCGACGTCGGAGCTTGGTTACGATGGGGAGCCACGAATGCCAGAAAACCAGTAACCAGTCCGTCGTGTTTCAAGATTACGCGTAAACCCTGCGTTCGTCGATGGGCGGAAGGGCCCAGAGCGAGCAGTACGCTTGGTTCAAGGGAGCCTGAATCTAACGGCCTATAAGGGAACCGGGCAGGGAACAGCAGCCCCAAATGTTAAGATAGACCAAGCAGGCTGGCGTAGCTCAGTAGGTAGAGCATCTGATTTGTAATCAGAGGGTCGGGGGTTCAATTCCCTCCGCCAGCTCCATAAAAAAAGCTTATCTGTTTGGACCAAAATAATAGGCGGTACTCCGGGGCATCGTTTCGCTGGCCGCTGCAGTTCCTACCAGGCGCGCGGGTGAACCCGCCCGCGGTTGGTGCCAGCCTTGACCTTCCGGGCGAGCAGTGGATCTTCGGTTAGTTCCGCGATCAGATCTCGCAGGGTGTCGATGCAATCGCCTGGTGACCGATGCATGACACCAGCCACGCCACAACGTTGGCAGCCAGGATCGAGCGCATCCTCGGCCAGCGGCGGCGACGAGGGCGAATAGGAACCTTTGGGTAGCTTGCTCGCTCGACACATGCGCCGGCGGCCGTCCCCATTTGGCTGCTCGCTTCCGCGTAGAGGCCCACGAAAGCATCGTAGCGCTGAGAGGGAAATCGGCGCGCCCGTGATGGCTCCTCGCTACAATGCCCTTGAGTGTCCTTCGGCTACCAGCGCCGCATCAAGCTCGCGCCCGGCCTGCATCTGAACGTGAGCAAGAGCGGTGTGGGATTTTCCGCCGGCCGCCGCGGTTTCCACGTTGGCATCGACTCGCGAAAGCGCCCCTACATGAGCACTGGCATTCCGGGTACGGGCCTCTCATGGCGGGAATACCCAGGCCACCCGAGACGCGCCGGCGTCTCTGATCGCGGCGGATCCGGGCTGCTGCTCATTCTGCTGGCGCGCGCGGTTGTTATCGGGAAGCGAGCGCCGTAAAAGCGCCAACCTGACCTCACTTCTACGGGTTGCGCGCCGATTTGATGTGAAGATGCTGGAGAGGGCAGGTGTGAAGCGCTGCTGCTATGGGGCCACAGCGCTCGGTCACGTGCCCCCCTCGGACTGTGGGTGGCCCGGTCCGACATCGATGAGCGAACGGCCATTGAAACCAGTAGTCTCTACCACGAGCGTGTTGCCTTCCCAGCGCCCGATGGAGTAGCTGAGCCAAGTCGGGTTCGGGTCCTTGGGTAACGGGCGACCATCAATGAAGACTTGACGGAAAGTGGAATTCTCAGAGGTCTCGTAGAGTAGGACAACTAGCGATGGAGTTTGCACAATCTTGAACGCGTGGGGCATCTCAGTTCTTGCCGACATGTCGATGTGCGGAACGCCCGGCGGCAGGCACAGGTTCGGAAGATTATCGTTGGCTGTACGCTCCGCCTGCTTGGTCTTCGCCTAGGGCTGCATGACAACGTCGTCCGTCTTTAGATCCTTGGCAAGGTTGTTGAATACCCATATTCGGACTCCCAGGTTCCCGAAAGATCGGGTTTGCCGTCTGGCGCTCTGGGCGTTGGCGCCGCAAGATTCACCTTGCCGTCCGGCGGTGCGAGGAAATCCCGGCGCCCGATAGTCCAAGCACTGAGCGCGAACGGCCGTAGCTGCAAAACACAACAAGGTGGGCAAACAGATTGTTCTCACTTTTGCCGCTTCGGGATCCCTGGCGGTCAGAACTTGGATCGGCATCAGCTTGCCCCGTGCTCGGCAAAGGTGTATTCTTCGTGCGATGTCGTTCCGACCTGTCCGCAAAATCGCTGGGATCGGCAATGTGTTCCTGGGAACAGAGCTCGTGGATATCGCGGAGTATGATCTCGAAATTTACGAGGAGAATCCTGAAGATCACGAGCATCATGGAGCCAACTGGACACCCGGCGCCAAGAAGATCGAGGGCACAGTGGTCGGCGAGTTGCCCATCCGAAAAGATCTCAGACTTCTCACGGAAGAAGGATATTCAGTGAATTTTTATTTGCGGGACAGCTTCGGTTCAGTCGTCGTCTCGGATCCCATACTGGATAGCAGTGGAAATCCCTTGCGCTAAACCTCGGGACAGAGGTACTCGATCAAAACATTACTCCTAGATGACGGCGCATCCGGAAGTAATCCCACTTTGACGTGCAAACCGTAGAAGTGGGACGGGCCGAAACACCCACGAAGTCTGGTCCTGGATGCGGGACATCAACCCCGCTCGGTGAAGCGATAGCTGGCGAGAACAGCCCTTCCCACGAGAAACCGATACCTAGCGTTATGGGGATTTGGCAATAGGAGTCGCGCGCTACCAACGCAGACCGTTAGACATGTGTCGTCCCCTGGATTACCGGACACAGGCCGACTTCTCGGTACCAATCCGAGAGAATTCGTTTGACTTTGGGTGAAACGGCAAATAAGGCGCGATTACTTTCGGCGAAGTGCCCGGCCCGGCCTAGGCTACTCAATCAGACTTGATATCGAAATTTAGCGAACCCAATGGCCGAGCCCCAAAAGGATCCCCGCCGAGGCAATGAGCTGATGCTCTCACAGGAGTAGGCATCCGCTGATTTTGTGTCCTTCTAAGATATGCGTCCATATCACCCTCGCTTCCTGGATGGCACCGTTGCGTCTTAAACGTACAGCGAGACCGGGCACGAGGAGCTGATTGTCATGCGAGATGCGAAACCCACTCGCGCTGGTGTCACTCAACTCGACTTCCACAATGGCGGGCACAGGATCGTCGAAAAGGATTTCGACCCGTTCGAAAACAGGAACTCGTGGAGCGCGCCGTCGATCGGGAGTTTCCCTCGCCATTCGCCTATACCCTCACGGACACGCCACGTTCTACCCGCAGACCATAGGACTTGATTCTGCGCTGCAGGGTCCGTCTGGAGATTCCTAACGTTTGCGCCGCCCGCCGCTGATGTCCATCCGTTTGCTCCAGCACCTGGGCAATCGCATCCCTTTCGGCTTCCCCCAGCACGGATAAATTGGCAAGGCTCGCCGCATAAGTATCCGGGCAGAACTCGTCCGGAAAATCCTGGACGGTAATCTCGTCACCCTGCGCGAAAACGGCCGCTCGAATCATCACATTTCGCAGCTCCCGAACATTACCCGGCCAAGCATAGGACTCCAAGGCACTCATCGCTTCGCGCGAAATACCCAGCCCAGGTCTTTGCGTCTTGATGAAATGCTGGGCCAGCGGGAGGATGTCCTCGCGCCGCTCCCGCAAAGGAGGAACGAACAGGCGAACTTGCGAGAGCCGGTGGTAAAGATCAAAGCGAAATCGTCCTTGTTCGGCTGCTTTCTTCAAGTCTTGATTCGTCGCCGTTATCAAGCGGACGTCCACGTGGACTTTCTTGACCCCGCCCAGCCGGTAGTAGGGCGCGCCATCCAAAATGCGCAGCAACTTTACTTGTGCGCGCGAATCGAGATCGCCTATTTCGTCAAGGAATAGGGTTCCTTCGTTAGCCATCTCGAACAAGCCCGCCTTCGGCGAGTCCGCTCCGCTGAAGGCCCCCCGTTCGTGCCCGAACAGTTCGCTTTCCACCAGATTCTCCGGGAGCGCTGTGCAGTTGATGTCCACCCACGACTTAGCACGTCGCGCGGAATGATGATGAATTGCCCGTGCAATGACTTCTTTGCCCGTGCCGCTCTCCCCAGTGACCAGAACGGCGGCATTCGTGGCTGCGACCTGCTCAGCTTGCCTGAGCAGTCTACGAATGCGTTCGCTGGCAAAGAGAACTTCCAGGCCGAGATACTCGCGTTTATCGCATTCGCTGGCGCCCGAAACGGACATCACCTTCGATCTGTTCTATTCGATTATTCACCACGAAGATCGCGAGCGAACTCGAGCGGCATCGAGCACACGGTGTTTCATCGTGAACCGTACAATATGAACCGGACCGTCGCCGATAGCCTCTGCGGTTGGTGTGGAGGAGCAGCAGCAGCAGCAGCAGCAGTGCGGCCATGGAGAGAGAGAGAGAGAGAGAGAGAGAGAGAGAGAGAGAGAGAGAGAGAGAGAGAGAGAGAGAGAGAGAGAGAGAGAGAGAGAGAGAGAGAGAGAGAGAGAGAGAGAGAGAGAGAGAGAGAGAGAGAGAGAGAGAGAGAGAGAGAGAGAGAGAGAGAGAGAGAGAGAGAGAGAGAGAGAGAGAGAGAGAGAGAGAGAGAGAGA
>CAVVZG010000021.1:0-34329 GCA_963752205.1 Bryobacterales bacterium
ACAATGCAAGTTTTACAAGCTCCGCGTCAAATCGGACGGGAACACGATTTTAGCGCCGAAAAGCGCAAGGCCGGACCCGGAATGGCCGCTGGGGACTTTCATCTTTGCCGGCAAAGATGAGCACTACCTGATCCCTGCAGCATTCAAATCGAAATGGACCATCTTGGCTGGGCCGGGGCTTACTGCCCCGCAGTAGCCACCGCAGCCAAATTCACCGTGAAAGGCGCCGTCAACCGCGTCCCCGTTCCCACCATCACCGGCACCGTGGGATTCGTCACCGTCGGGTCCGTTACCAGCCCCGCCGGCATCACAAAGTTAACGTAAGCCAAATCCGGCGCCGGAGTAGTCGAAGCAGGATCCGCGGGCACCGCAATCACCGCTGTCACCGGATGAGCGTTCCCCGCGATATTCACGTAAACCGCTCCCGCCCCCGGCAAAACTTTGTTCGCCCCCGACAACCCGTAAACCATCACCGTCACCGCGCCGCCCGGCTGCACCGGAGTCGCTGCGCTCACTAGAACCGGTACCACGGGAGCCGTTGGGTCCGCCGGCGTTGGATAATCCACAGCCCACAAAATCACCGGAGGCGGCGGATCGAGTTGCAGGATCACGCGCGGCACCACCACCGCCGGAGGATTCCCCGGAGCCGTCAGTTGCACCGGCTGCGCTCCCACCGCCAGGTCCAGCGGCAGATTCACCGTCAGCACGCCATTCGCGTCCGCCGTGAACGGCACGTTCAGCGGCCCCACTGCAAGCGTCCAGCCCGTCAGATCCGCAGGCAACCCCGTCGTCGCAATCAACGCCGTGCCCCCCGCCGGAATCCCCGCCAGCCCCGTCACCGCATTCAGAATCGGCACCTTCATACTGATCTGATTGGGAGCCGCCGCCACCACCGTGAACAAATCCGGTAGCGTGATAGTCTCCAGCCCCGTCGCCACCGTAACGTACGTTATGCCCGCTTGCGCCGCCGGATTCACGCTGATGTTCAGGATCACCATGCCCGGACCCACCACCCACGATCCCCGCACCGAAATGTCGCTCGACCCGAAACCCACCACCGTCTGCCCGTCGGCAAAATGCGTATTCACGCCGCTGATCACCATCAGCGTATCGGTCCCCGCCGTCACAATGTAAGGCGTGGGCACGATGCGCACCGCCGCCAACTGCGGATAAGTAAATTGCGGCCGCGGAGTGGTCCCCAGCGATTGCAGCGAACTCTGCCCGTCCGGGTTAATCGCCTCCACCGTCGCTACGCTCCCGCTCAATCCCGGCGGCTCCGTCACCGCCAGCGACCCGTCCGTATTCGCATACAGCACCGTTGCCGGGGCCCCCTCAAATAAGATGCGCGAAGCCGTAGTCAAGTTGGTCCCGGCGACAGTCGTCACCACCTGCAACGCCGAGATCACCTGCGAACTCACCTCCGAAACCGTGGGAGCCGCCTCCGGCACCACCGTCAGCGCTGCCGGCAGCACATATAGATCCCCGTTCAGCCTAACCGCGAGCGCCACCGGTGTGTTCGCCGACACCTTAGCCGTATCCACCACCGCCAGCAGAAATCCCTCCTGGTAATAGCTCAGGGTTCCCGCCTCGATGCTAGCCGCGCTGCCGATCACGCTCACGCTCAGTCCCGGAGCCATCGCCGTCTGGTTATTCACCGTCGCCCCGTTCGCGTAAAACACCAGCGCCTCGCGCGTCTGCGTCACCAGCGGCGGCGCCGGAATCGCCACGCCGTTCGGATAGCCATAAGTCTGCATCCCGAAAACCGCCGGCCCGGCGCTGGCGGTCACCGCAAAATTGATACTCGGAACCGTTTTCCCCGCCGCCACGCCGATCACCGTAGCCTGCGTCCAATCCTGCGTGCCCGGAAAAAACTGCGTGACGAACGACGTATTCGCTGCGAAATTATCGTTCGCGGCATCCACCGGAGGCAGAATGTTGGCCGGACTCCCTTCGCCCGTTGCCGCCGGAGGCAGCGGATGCACGTACACGTAATACTGCCCTGGCGGAACGCCGTCAATCCGGTAAGTCCCGTCAGGATTTGTCAAGCCGCTAACCGCCACGCCGGTCGCCGACAGCGCCACCACGCTCGCCAGATTCACGCCCGTAGCGCTTGCCCCCGTACCCAGCGTCACCTGCCCCGTGATGCTCCCCGTCGCCGCCGCGTATCCGCCCATCAGCCCACTCGCCGGATAGAGTAGCGAGATCGCCGTCACATCGTCTGCCGCTAGTGGCGCCCCGCGCGTCGTCGCCCGCGTAATCGCCGTCGACATCACCGCCGACGTCAAGGTGTGCTGCAAGCCCAGCGAGTGCCCGAACTCGTGCACCAGCGTGGTGAAGAACGCGTCGGTGTAGCTTGCCTGCTGATAACCCGCCGCCGTCAGGTCCTGGCGCAATTGCAGTTTCGCGCGTAGAATCGGCACGAAGCTGGTCCCCTTCGTGGCCAGAAAAGTCAGATCCGCCGGAAACGTTAGCTTGGTCTGCGCGATAATCCCCGGCGGCATGTTGTCGTCAAACACCACATCGATGCCCGGCGCCGTTTGCGGAGCCGTCACCGTGCGCGTCCCGCCAAAATGCAGCCGCAGCGCCGAACTCCCCACGCCGTTCCACACTTCCGCCGCCTGCCGGATCTCGCTATAGATATCTGTCAGCGTGTCGCCCGGCATCAACGGCCCCGGTGGTACATCGGAGATGAAATATTGAACCGTATTATCTTTGATCGCGTTCAGATCGTAACGCGCCGCCAGCGGCGCATACGGACCCGTGCCGCTCGCGAAAAAGACGAAGTAGTAATACGCGGAGGCCGCCGGCGAAACCACGCCCAGCGCCGCTAGCAAAAACAGCGCGCGTTGTGTTCTCGCCAGGGCTCGCACCGCTTACCGTCTCCCCGCCATCAATGTCTTGGTCACCTTGCTCTTCAATTCAGCCCACGGCAGCGACAACCTCTCATCGTGAACCGCGCGTCCCGCGCCGTCGAGCATCTGTTCGCTCGCCGCCGCTCGTGTCGCAATCACGTCACCTGCCGCCGGCCGTTCGACAGCAAACAACCCCTGCGACATCCCCATCAATTGTGTGAGCCCGGACCGGCTGGTCCACAAAAACAACACATACTCCTGCCCAGCGTGCAGCACCGGAGCGCCTGCCACTACTTGCCGCACCCCCCCGGCCACTCCGCCGGGAACCGCCACGTCCGTCGGCTTTATGCCGTTCGGCGCCTTTACCGTCTCCAGAGTTTCGAGTTGATACACCGTGAACACATCGGTCCCGCGCAGCACCTCGACCGAGCCGGTCACCTTGGCGCGCACAATCGCCGTCGCCTTCTGCGCCATCTCGTCCAAGCCCAACTGCAGCAGCGTGGTCGCCCTCGCCGGAACCGCAGCGCCGCCAGCGGCTAGGCACACGAAGATAGCGAGCGCACGCATAAGCTGTTTGGCCGCCGTCTTAAGAAGCACGGCAAGATCCAATTTATAGGGTTGATAAATAAAGCTTTAGCGTACCAAAAACCGCCCTCCCTGTGGAGCTTCGACACGCCCTGGGACACAACGAAACAAGTTTGTCCGTCGCTATAGATCGCCCGGTCACAGGCGGCTTTAGCGTTCAGGTACACCGCCCGCAGGAATAAAAACGACGATTGAACGTATTGAAACATAAGAAGCTTATGCTGATTGAGCCCCCCGATCTGCAGTGCTGGCCTTTCCGTCCCCTGTGGGGATGTCAGGGAACGCTGTGCTAGGATTCTGGGCGTAAATATATGCAGCCTGCTATGAGAATTTTTACCGGTTCGAACGACCCATTTGGCGGTAGCGCTTGTTCAGAGCTTGTAACATATTGGTTCTTAAAGTTTTTGGGAGAGCGCCGCAGGATTTGCACCCGGCTTGCCCTGAAATCCGCGGATTGAACTACAACGTAATGGTTTATGAGAGTGGAGCCGATATCTAAGGATCGCGCACGGATGTGGCGGATCATGTACTCGGCGCTCGCCGTGCAGCGGGCAGATTAAGCGAAATTTGAAATGGTATTGTAATTGCTTGCAAGACGGTTCAGTCATGTGCTACTCTACTTCAAAGATTCAACCGAGGTACCTGGGCCTGGACGCCCAGGGCACTTTCCGCCTGCACCTTCCGGGCAGGCAATCCCCTAGAAGTGGATTGAGTTCAGTGAACCTTTTTGGTAATCTCTGCGTCTAATCCCATGAGACGGACGTAAGAGAAAAGAGACGACGCAACGGACGTAAGGACAAAAGAGACGAGAGACAGGAGAGAAAAAAATGACAAAGAGTGAGTTAAAAAAATTCAGAGAAATACTGGAGGCCAGGCAGGCGGAATTGGAATTGTTTGTGCGCAACCGTGAAGGCATCGCCATTGAAAAGAGCCCGGACGCTCTCGACGAAGTGCAGCACGCGGCTGAGCGTGAACTCGCCATCCGTAATCTCGACCGTGAGTCGCAACTGCTTCGCAACGTGAGAGGCGCGCTGCGCCGCTTGGATGAAGGGACCTTCGGAGTGTGTCTGCACTGCGAAGAAGACATCAGCCCCAAGCGCCTGGCAGCCGTGCCGTGGACCCCGTTCTGCATCCAGTGCCAGGAAATCGCCGACCGTAACCAGGCCGACGGTACCGAAAGCTTCGACGAATTGATGCACGCCGCCTAAGCTCCCTATCATCTCTCGTTCTCCTTAGCGGGCGCGGAGTCGCAAGCGGCTACCGCGCCCGATGTGTTTCTAGCAATCCAGGAAACCATCCGCCCGGCACTTTCCTTGTCCCGCCGGAACGAGTGAAACAGATGCCCGTCGCACTGCGTGCATCCTCCCAATACCTCAATCCGCCCGCTAGCTACACCATTTTCAACCAGTAGCTGGTGGTTGATCTCAGCCAAGTCGATCTTCTCCGCGCTCTCCAAACCAAATTGCCGCGCGACTTCGACCCCCACTTGATAGCAGCACCCGCCAATCCCCGGCCCGATCGCCACCCGTAAATCCGCCGCGTCGGTCCCAAACCGAGCCTGCATCTGCTCAATGGTTTTCACAACGATGCGTCCCGCCGTCCCGCGCCACCCCGCATGCACCGCCGCCACTGCGTGATGTCGCTCATCGGCCAACAGAATCGGGTAGCAGTCCGCGGTACGAATGGAAACCGCTACGCCTGCTTGCGCAGTCACCAGCGCGTCGCCCTCACCGGCCGCTCCCGCACGGTCCACCGTCAATACCACAGCGGAATGAATCTGCTTCAGGCTAGCCATGTCTTCTTGAGACACAACATCCGCCCGCGTCCCAAACCCATGATCGATCCACGTAAGTTCGGAGAGCAGGGAAGAGCGCAGCACTTCAGTTGGGGTTTAGATCACTTCGTCGAGCAGCAGCGAAAGGTGGCGAGTCTTCTCATCCACCCGCCCCTTAAGCGAAGACAATTCGCGTTCGATGGTGCGCAGCCGGTCCGCCATGTGCAAGCACGCCAGCACCGCAATGCGTTGCGCGTCCATGTTGCCGGCACGCTGCGCGATCGAAGTCATCAACTCGTCGACGGTGTGCCCTAGCGTTTCCACTTCGCCGTCTTCGTCGGTGGCACCCAGGGTGTAGGTTTGGTTGAAGATGGTGACGCGCACCGTCTTCTTTTCCGAGTCCATTCCGGCGCCTCCAACCTTTTATTGGCCGCTCAGTTGATCCATCTGCCCCAGCAGCTTTTCGATGCGTACGCGGACCTGCTTGCGCTCCGCCCGCAGCCCGTCAATCTCTTCCTTCAATGTTTCTGTTTCGGCCGCCGCCTTCTTGACCGAAGCCAGTTCCGTCAGCGCCGCCCGAGCCTCCAACAGCTCACTCAACGCCTGGTCCCGCTCCGCCCGTAGCGCCGATACCAACTCGACAGCCCGGAGAATCCGTTCTTCCAGATTCGCTAGCGAATCCAATTCGGATGCAGGTTGCGGCATCGACATCTTGAGCTACCTCTAAGCCGCGGCCTTTTCGAGTGCCGCCTTGGCCTGGTTTACTAACGCCCCAAACGCCGCCGGATCCGTCAGCGCCATGTCCGCGAGGACTTTGCGATTGAGTTCCACGCCGGCCTTCTTCAACCCGTCCATGAATTTACTGTAGGAAATCTCGGCTGCACGGCAGGAAGCCCCGATGCGCACAATCCACAGCGAGCGGAAATCGCGCTTCTTGAGCCGGCGGCCCTTGTAGCCGTAGCGCAGCGACTTCTCGACCGCCTCTTGCGCGGATCTGTAAAGCTTACTCTTGGTGAGGAAAAAACCCTTGGCGAGGGTAAGCGTCTTCTTGCGGCTATTACGCCGCTTGGTACCACGTTTGACTCTAGGCACGTTTCTTCTCCTTGAATTAATGCAGGCGGAACAGGCACGTGCGGCGCACTGTCCACCAAAATCAGCCCCGAGGGGCTAGTACGGAATCATGCGGTGAATTTCAGGCGAGTTAGCCGGATCGGCTATCGACGACTGTCCCAACCGCCGCTTCCGCGTGCGCGACTTCGACGTCAGAATATGACGGGCAAATGCATGCCGGCGCTTAATCTTGCCGGTACCCGTCTTCTTGAACCGTTTGGCCGCACCCTTATGGGTCTTCAACTTTGGCATATAAATTTCCTGGGTGTAAGGGCGCCCGCCACTTTTAGGGACGACCTTTAAAATAATAACACAGCGGCTTAGTTCGGCGCCTGCACCGGGAACTTAGCATCCGGCCACTTCGCCGCAAACTGCTTGGCGTGCGTATCGCAAACCTGCTCCGGGTTCGACCCCCGCGGCTGATTCTCCCCAAAAAACTTGTAATCCGTCTCCCACAACGCCGGCTGCTTGCAATGGTCGCACTTGTTCAGCGGATTCGCATGAATGGCTGTAATCCGATGCCCGTAAGATTCTGACATGAAGCTCCTTGAACTCGATAAGGGTCCGCAAGACCCCACTTGAGAGTAGCACGCAGTTTCTTATCTGCGTTCATTAGCGTTCATTCGCGGCCAATCTTTCGTCCTAGAGCCGTTGTATACTTCCATATCTGGAGGCACGATGTCCATAACCCGCCGCACAGTTCTAGCCAGCGCCACGCTAATCCCCCTAGCCGCGATTAGCAAAGCCCAATCCCCAGTCGCCACCCTTACCCCCGATCAACGCCAAACCCTAGACGCCCTGATAGACCGCCTGATCCCCAAAGATGAATTAGGCCCCGGCGCCGTCGAAGCCGGAGTAGGCGACTACATTGACCGCTGCCTGGCAGACTACCTGGCCGCCGAAAAGCCTCTCTTCTTAGAGGGCCTCTCCAACCTGGACGTCTATTCGCTCCGCACCCAAAGCATCGCCTTCGCGACCCTAACCGCAGACCAGCGCGACACCGTCCTCACAGAAATCGACAACAACAAAGCCCCCAACCTCCGCGGCTTCTTCAACCGCGTCCGCCGCCTGACGCTAGAAGGAATGTTCGGCGACCCCGTCTACGGCGGCAACAAGAACTTCGCCGGCTGGGACCTCATCCGCTACCCCGGAGCTAAACTAGCCGCCGGCCCCGAAGACCAAAGCATGAAGACCCCGCCCAAGCCCTACCGCAGAGAACTCTACGGCGCCGGAGAGAATCATGGCCACTAATCTGAAACCCACCGACGTAGTAGTAGTCGGCCTGGGAGCCGCCGGCGGCGTAGCCGTCCTGCCCCTTACAAGAGCCGGTCTAAAAGTCACAGCCCTGGAAGCCGGCAGTTGGATGCAGCCCTCCGATTTCAAAGCCGACGAAATTCACAACAACGTCCGCCGCCGCGTCACCACCGGCACCAAAGTCTGGGACGAAATCCCCACCTTCCGCACGTCCCCCGATGAGAAAGCCCGCCAAGGCGCCGCGCCGACCATGATGAATGCCGTAGGCGGCACCTCCATCCATTACTACGCCAACAGTTGGCGCTTCCATCCCTGGGATTTCAAAGTCCGCTCCGCAACCCTAAGCCGCTACGGCGCGAACGCCATCCCCAAAGGCTCCACAGTAGAAGACTGGCCCCTGACTTACGACGACCTCGAACCCTTCTACGACACCATCGAGTACGAAATTGGAGTCTCCGGCAAAGCCGGCAACATTAAGGGTTTCCTAAATCCCAAGGGCAATATATTCGAAGGCCCCCGCACCCGCGAATACCCCATGCCCCCGCTGCGCGACACCGAATTCACCGACATGCTCCAAGCATCAGCGCGCAAAGCCGGCTTCAACCCCCACCGCTCCCCCGCGGCGATCAACTCGCAGCCGAGAGACGGCCGCTCCCCCTGCGCCTATCACGGCTATTGCGACACCGGCGGCTGCCATGTAAAAGCCAAGAACTCGACAGCAGTAACCACCATCCCAGCCGCCCAAAAGACGAAGAATCTAACGATAGTAGAACGCGCCCAAGTAACCCGCATCCTAACTGATGACAACGGCAAAACCACCGGAGCCCTCTATATCAAGGATGGCCAGGAATTCTTCCAGCCCGCCAAAGTTGTCCTGCTAGCGTCCTACACCTACGAAAACGTCCGCATGATGCTGCTCTCCAAATCCAAAGCCTTCCCCAACGGCCTCGCCAATAACCATGGCCAAGTCGGCAAGCACTACATCGGACACTGGGCCAACCGTGAAGTCACCGCCCTCTTCCCCTTCGACCTCAACCTCTGGTATGGAGCCAACGCCCAAGGCGTGGTCGTCAACAACTGGGCCGACGATAGTTTCGATCACACGGGCCTAGGCTTCATCGGCGGCGCCAGCCTCACCATCAACCACGAACTCCACCCCATCGCGGCGTCATCAATGCAAACCTTCGGCCGAGCCCCCCAATGGGGCGCGAAATGGAAAAAGTTCGTAGCCGAAAACGCCAACCGCTGGGTAGGAGCCTACGCCCAATGCAACTCGCTCCCCTATGAAAACACCTGGCTCGATCTCGATCCTGAAGTGAAGGACAAACTAGGTGACCCAGTCTGCCGCATCACCAGCGGCCCCAAAGAAAATGAGCGACGCGCCAGCGCCCACGCCGCCAAGAAAGCCGAAGAATGGGTCCGCGCCGCCGGAGCCATCGAAGTGGTCACCGTCCCCAACGCAGTAGGACCCAACCTTTCGACCCACGCCGTAGGCGGCACCCGCATGGGCGCGAAAGCCGAATCGAGCGTAGTCGATGCCTACGGCTTCGCCCACGAATCCCCGAATCTCGGAATCCTTGGTGGGTCGGTTCTAGTAACCCACGGCGCTCGCAACCCCACCCTAACGATTCAAGCCCTAGCCTGGCGCACCGCCGAGCATCTAGTGAAGAATTGGAAAACAGTCGCAGGATAAAATGACCAAACTCCTCCCCGCATTCGTTGCAGCCGCAGTAGCTGCCTTCGCGCAACCCCAGCCCACGCCCGCCCCGCCCGGCGACATCATTGGCGTAGGCAACTTCCTGCACGTAGTCGCCGACGTTGAAAAATCCGTCGACTTCTACCAGAACGTCCTCGGCATGGACCTCCAAGGCACCCCACCCACCGGCCCCCGCCCCTACCTCGACACCCCCGCCATCGTGAATTTGTACGATGCCCCCGGAGCCCAATACCGCGTCGGCGTAGGCCTGGTCCAAGGCTCCCCCATGCGCGCCGAACTAGTCGAATGGAAAGGCGTCGCTCGCACTCCCATCCACCCCCGCTATCAAGACCCCGGAGCCGCCACCCTCATTCTCACGGTCCGCGATCTCACCCCGATCCTTGCCAGCGTAAAGAAATCCGGAACGCCTATCATCACCACGGGTGGAGAACCCGTACGCCTGAACGACAGTAAAGCCATCCTGCTGCGCGACCCCGACGGCTTCTACGTAGAACTAATCCAGCCCGACTCCGCGGCCGCCACTCCCACCGCCAACTTGCTCTCCGTCAGCTTCGCTTTCACCGTCAGCGACACCGAACGCATGATGAAAATATTCCGCGACGCCCTAGGCTTTCAGCCCCAACCCAGCGCATTCCAATCCGACAAGCCGCGTCTCACTCTCATGGGCCTCCCCCGCGCCGAACTCCGCCGCACCACCGCCCTAGTCCCCGGAACCACTTTTCAAATCGAGTTTCTGGAGTTCAAAGGCCTCGATCGCACTCCAGTCCACAGCCGCCCCCGCGACCCCGGCTCCCCGCTCCTCCGCCTAGTAGTCCGCGATCTCGACTCTGCCCTAAAAGCCACAGCCTCCGCCGGCTTGACAGTAGCCTCCCACGAAGCCCAGCCCGTGACCCTGGTAAATCCCAACGGTGGCCTCCGCGCAGCTATCGCCGCCGCCCCCGACAATCTCTTCATCCAGCTATTACAGCAGCTCCCCAAGCCGCCTGCACAATAAAAAAGCCGGTGCCCCGCAGTGCGAGACACCGGCCCAATCCTCCAACAAGAAGGTGATTACTTCAGTTCCGTCATAAACCCCGGAACACTCCACTGCTGCTGCAAACTATTCGGAGCCCACTGATACTCCGTCTCCATAAACTTCGCAATCTCCGCCTGCCCCTTACCGCTGCGGATCTCCTGGCTCACCCGGTCGCGCATCTTCACGATGTTGTCGCGATAAGCCTGCAACCCAGCCCGGTTCGTGATCGGCCCATGCCCCGGAATCACCGTGTCAAAGTCCAACTGCATGGCTCCGTCCAGCGTCTTGGTCCACTCGACCACGCTGCCGCCGCCGTTGTAATCCACCAGCGGAGTCGTCCCCGCCATCAAATCCCCCGTGTGGATCACCTTCAGCAGCGGGAAATAAATCACCGCATCGCCGTTGGTATGCCCGCGCCCATAGAAATGCGCGCGCACTTCCTTGCCGCCCAGGAACACCGAAGTCTCATCCGTAAACACAATCCGCGCCGGCGCCACCCCGCCCGGAGGCGCATTGGACTGCTTCTTCTCCACAATGTTCTTCCGCGAATTCGCCGTCGAGATAATCTCCGCCCCGCTCTCGTACATCTTGCCGTTCCCGCTGCTATGGTCGGCGTGATAGTGCGTGTTAATGACGTACTTCAACGGCTGCTGCGTCACCTGCCGCACGATATCCATAATCGCGTCATGATCCGGAGCAAACTTGTCATCGATCAGAATGACGCCGTTCCCCGTCACGTAGACAGCGACATTCCCGCCGTCCCCCTCGATCTCATACAGGTTGTCTTTGACTTTGTTCAAAGTCAGCTTCGGAGGCTGGTTCTGGTTCTGCGTGTAGGCCACAAAAGCCAGCATCAGAAACAGCACCCCAGCCGAAACGCGCGCGATGATTTTCCGGTTCATGGGCACTTACTATATCAAAAATGCGTGCGTGTCCCAACCTACCCGCAACAAACCATACCCGCCAGCTCATCCCGCGTCTCCCGGTAAACCGCCTCCGCTGCCTCCGCCTGAGCCCGCGCCTCTTCCTGCTCCCCTTCACCAAGAGTCCGCAGCCGCCCTACCCGGGCCGCCCACTCCCCAAACGCCACCTGATAATCCGCCTTTACCCGCCGAAAGTTCTCATTTCGATCCATATACTTTAGATCCTCCCCCCACCCAAACGATTCTTCTTTTCCACACCCGTCTGCGGGGGCCATTAGTTCTCCCGAGCTCCCCGTACTGCAATGGAATCAGCGCGCTCCTAAGGTGTCTTCTCAGCTTCATGGAGCGCAAAACTCTAGCTTCTTGCCCACCCCTTCCTCCCGATCTGTAATCAGAACGACGAAAAAAGGACTGAACATGCTAAAACGCTTACTCTCTGCAACGGTGGGTGGAATCATCGGAGTCGCCCTGGCCTGGCGCTTCCAGGATGCGCTCGGTTTATCGGAAACCTTGACCTACGTCTCCTTCACGCTCGGCGGCATGGGAATCGGCTACGTGGCCAACATGTTGTTCGACGTGTTCGCCGGATCCCCGTCCGGCCCCCCGCAGTAGGCTCTCGCGGCCCTCAAGCCGCGTGATGCCCGCTCACCTCAGCCCCCGCCTCCCGCGGCAGAGTGAAGCAATCCAGCACCGCCAGAATCCCCAGCGCCCCCATCATCCAGAACGCCAGATGGAAATCCATTAGCGATAACACGCCCCCCCGCTCCCCGCGCAGCCATCCCGCCCCGCGCAGCGCCACCGCCCCCACCGCCACGCCCAGCCCCATTCCCATCTGCTGCACGACGGCGGCAAAACTGGTAGCCGAACTCATCAGCGTCTTCGGAATGTCGACAAACGCCAGCGTGTTGAGCGCCGTGAATTGCATGGACCGCGACAACCCATGTAAGAACAGCACCGCAATCAAAGCCACCTTCGGAGTCCCCGGCGACAGCACTCCCAGCAACGCGATCAACACCGCCGAAATCACGCCGTTCGTGATCAGCACCGCGCGGAATCCCCACCGCCGCAACACCGGCGTCGTCACTGACTTCATCGCCAGATTCCCCGCAAACATCGTCAACACCAGCAGCCCCGATTGAAATGCGCTCAACCCGAAAGCCACCTGAAACATCAGCGGCAGCAAGAACGGAGACGCCATAATGCCGGTGCGAAACAATGACCCTCCCCAGATCGAAACCGCGAACGTCTGCCGCTTCAGACACGCGAAATCAATCAGCGGATGTTCCGTGCGCCGCATATGGAGAGCCGCCAGCGCGCCCGCCAGCAAGCTATATCCCAGAAGACCCCAAACCGTAAGCCAGTGCGACGCCTGCTGTCCCATTAATTCCAAGCTGTACATAAAGCCCACGCAAGCCGACCCCGCCAGCGCAAACCCCAGCCAATCGAAACTCCGCTTGGAATTTTCCCGCTCGTTATCGGTCCACAAAATCGCCAGCACCGTTCCCACCACTCCCAGCGGCACGTTCAAATAGAAAATCCAGCGCCACGACGAATAGGTAGTGATGAACCCGCCCAGCGGCGGCCCCAGCACCGGCGCCATCAGTCCCGGCCAGGTTATATACGAAATGGACCGCATCAAATCTTTCTTCTCAGTGATGCGCAACACCACCAACCGCCCCACCGGAACCATCATGGCCCCGCCCATTCCCTGCAACACTCGCGCCGCCGTAAACTGCGTAAGCGTATTGCTAACCCCGCAAATCATCGACGCCGCCGTGAACAACCCGATGGCTGTCGAAAACACCGTGCGCGCCCCCAAGCGGTCCGCCACCCATCCGCTCACCGGAATAAACACCGCCAGCGTGAGCATGTAAACCGTCATGCCCAGATTGAGATCCACCGGATGCGCGCCGAACGACTGCGCCATCTGCGGCAGCGCCGTAGCGATCACCGTGCCGTCCAGATTCTCCATGAAGAACGCCCCCGCCACCAGCAGCGCTACCAAAGTGGATCTGCGGCTCGCGTGCTGTGCATCTACCGGCGTCACCGCAGCCGCTCCACCAGATCCTCCGGAATCCGCAGATTACCCCCGCGCCCCGTCCCCAATTCGAGCCCTGGTTTCACCGCCCCATGAAAGTCCGATCCGCCCGTCACCTTCATCCCAAATTGCGCCGCCAGCGCCAAAAACTTTTCCGTATCCTCCACGCTGTGATCGCTGTGATACGCCTCGATCGCGTTCAATCCCACCCCGCGCATCCCCGGCAGCAACGCCGGAAAATCCCCCTTCAACCGCACCGGATGCGCCAGCGACGCAATTCCCCCCGCCTTGCGAATGCGCTCGACACCCTCAGCGAATTGCGGCTCCCGCCGGTCCACGTAACCCTTCGCCGTTTCCCCGAGAAATTCATCGAACGCCTGTTGCACCGTCTTTACGTAACCCTTTTCAACCAATATCTGCGCGAAGTGCGGTCTTCCGGTCTCCCCGCGCCCTCGCGCCTGCGCCTCTTCAAGCGTGATGTCGATTCCCAGCTCGCGCAGCCGCGCCACCAAACGCAAATTACGCTCCCGCCGCGACGCCTGCATTTCCGCCAGCCACCCACGCAGCTCCCCTAAATCGCCGTCGCCCAAAAAATATCCCAGCAGGTGCGCGGTCTGCCCGTTCAACTTCGTCGACAGCTCGATCCCGCACAGCAACTCCACCCCCGCCTCGCGCGCATGCGCTCCTGCCTGATCGTAGCCCGCGAAAGTATCGTGATCTGTAATCGCCAGCGTGCGCACGCCCACGCGCTTGGCCTCCGCGATCAACTCCCCCGGAGAATAAGTGCCATCGGATTGGTTAGTGTGCGAGTGCAGATCGATCATTAGAAATTAAGCCCCGCTCCGTCAGCGCGTCCCAGATTTTTTCCACGCACTCCTCTGGAGTCTCCCGGTCTGAGCGAAGATTTACCTCCGCGCTGTATGGCGCTTCGTAGGGATCTGAAATCCCCGTGAAGTGTTGAATCTCTCCCGCTAGCGCCTTCCGGTACAAACCTTTCGTGTCCCGTTCGATCAGTACTTCGAGTGCGCAGTCGACATAGACTTCGATGAATTCCGGAATCCTGGCCCGTGCCTCATCCCGCGCCTCGCGATACGGCGAGATCACCGCCGCAATTACGATCACTCCGTTGCGCGATAGCAACTCGCACACGAAAGCAATGCGCCGGATGTTCTCATCGCGATCCTCCCGGCTGAATCCCAGGCCTTTCGAAAGATAGGTGCGCACCACGTCGCCATCCAGCACCTCCACGCGTGCGTTTACCGCGCGCAGCCTTTGCTCCAGCAGGCGCGACACGGTGCTCTTGCCGGCCCCGGACATGCCGGTCAGCCAAACGGTGAATCCTTTATGGGGCGAGGTCACAAAATTCATCGTAAGGCAAATCGCAACCCAGCCGCTGTAACTCCTCCATGAAATATTGATCGATATGCCGCTGCTGCTCCACGCTCAGCAGCTCCGACGACCCGCCCTGCAAGCCTTTGCGCACCATCGTTCCGGGCGAACTCCACGGCGTCATCTTCCAAACCGCGAACTTCGAATCGATGCCCTTCATGTAAGCGAAACCCGCCTGTGCGCACACGCTCTCGAGAACCTCGTCCCCCACCCGCACATCCAGAAACTCCGCCACCCGCCGCACCGTTCCCGCTAAATCCCTCTTCATGGACTTAAACGAAAGCACCAGAACATTGGGACGATGGCGCTGCGCCCAATATCCAGCCGCGTTCACCGCCCACGATCCGCCCAACAAGAAACTCTCCGACACAAACATCCGGTACCAGGTTTCAAGCCGAGGAATCGCCGCCCCGCCCAGCGCCTTCGCGAAAAAATAGTTGGAAACAAAAACATCCTTGGGATCGCGAATCACCGCGATATAACGCGCGCTCCCCGCGTACGGAATCAGCTCCCAATTCAAATGCGTCTTGATCACGCGTTTTTTTTCCGGCGACGCCATCCATACCGACGGATCTTCCACCGGGATCGCATACTTCCCCAGCGGTGCGGGCGAATCCGGCCACGGCACCACATCGTGGATGTGCTCGAATTCCCCCTTGCCGTGAAACAGAAGTTGATGCACGATCTGCATCATCCAATTGGTGCCGCTCTTGGCATAAGTCGCGACAAAAACGTCGTGCTCGTTAGGAACGTAACTTTTGAATGGATTCTTCCTCGCCAGCTGTTTCTGCTGTTGCGCGTGAGCGTTGCGCAGCACCCGCTCTGTCACTCCGAGCCTTTCGAAAACGTAGACCAGCGGCGCCACCACGCCGTGAATCCACACCCCCGCCAGACAGCGCACCGGCAGCGGCGGTGGCCGGCGCCGGAAGGGCTTGGCTATCACCCGGTCCTTTTTAGCGGCCGCACCAGCAGCGTCAGCACGAACCCCACCGCCAACAATCCCGCCAGCACCGCCAGCGGCTGATCGTAAATGTGAATCCGGCTGGCTCCCGGCGCCAGCGCCGCCTTCGCCCGGTTCGACAATTCGGTAATGATCACCGGACCCACCACCGCCGCCGCGCTCCACGCCGTCAACACCACGCCGTGAATCGCTCCCACGAAACGCGGCCCGAACAGATCCGCTAAAAACGCCGGAATCGTCGCGAACCCCCCGCCATACATAGTGAAGACGATCAACAAACTGGTTTCGAACCATCCCCAGTTCTGCGCCGCCGCCAAACGCGGGATCAGCAGGAACAACGCAAACTGCACCACGAAAAACAGCGTGTAGGTATTGCGCCGCCCGATGAAGTCCGAAAGCGACGCCCAGAACAGCCGTCCGCCCGCGTTAAACAAACTGATCACCGAAACCACCGCGGCCGCTTCCACCGGCGTCTTGCGGAATAGATCCTGCATCATCGGCGAAGCCTGCGCCAGAATGCCGATGCCCGCCGTGACATTGATAAACAAAATCGCCCACAGCAAATAAAACTGCACCAGTGCGCAGCGCTTCGTTCCTCGTCAACCCCTGTCCAGTCACATTAGCCGGAGCCACGAATCCTTCCGGCTGCCACCCCTCCGGCGGCTTACGCAAGATGCTCGCGCCCAGAAGCATGATGATGCAATACGCCACGCCCAACGCGATCATGGTTCGCGCCACGCCCACTTGCGCCATGAAATAGACGTTCAAGTACCCCGCCAGAAAAGCCCCGCCGCCGAACCCCATGATGGCCAGTCCGGTAGCCATCCCCCGCCGGTCCGGAAACCAGCGCACCAGCGTGCTCACCGGCGCGATGTAGCCCAACCCGCACCCGATCCCGCTGATCACGCCCATTCCCACAAACACCAACACCGATTGCTTCGTCGCCAGCCCAATCCCGCCGATCACCAGCCCCGTGCCGAAAAATAGCGCCGCCGCCGTAGCTGCGACCCGCGGACCTTTGCGCTCCACCCACGGTCCCCCGAACGCCGCGCTCAGCCCCAGCAGCATCAGCGCCATCGTGAACGTAATGTAAGGAGGACTAAACCACCACGGGTTCCCCGGAAAGATCGCCTGAATCGGCCGGTTGAAAGTGCTCCACGCATACACCGATCCGATGCAGATGTGCACCGCCACTGCGCCCACGGGAATCATCCACCGGTTCATGCCGTTTCCCCTTCCCGAACGCCCGCCATGCGCGCAAAATCCACCACTTGCTTACCAGAATCGCAATCTGCCGCGCCGCCGTCTCCTCCACCACCGCGCCTTTTTCATCGAACGTCTTATTCAGCGTGTTGATAGCCACGCCCATCGGCGTAGGCCACCCCCGCAGCGCATGCACGATCGACCGCAGCGCCGACAGCGTGATCGCCGTCGATTGCCATCCCGACCCGCAAACGATCAGTCCCACCGCGCGCCCGTCGAAATAAGGATGCGGGTCCTGCGCCATGTCTTCCACATAGTCGAGCGCATTCTTGAGCAGCCCCGAAGCCGACCCGTGATAGCACGGCGTCGAAATAATCACGCCATGCGCGCGCCGCAGTGCCTTGAGCAACTTTCGCACGTCCGCCGGCCTCTCCCCCGCCTCCGCCGTATACATCGGCAAATGAATGCTGGGCCCGTCGAAGAGTTCCGTGTCCGCCCCCTCCGCCTCCGCCAGCGACAGCGCATACCGCAGAGCTTTTTCCGCCGACGATTGCAGCTTAGTAGCGCCGCCAATGCCGACAATGTAAGGACGAAAGGCCGAAGTCACTCCTGCTATCCTACATCGCTATTTGACGGAGCCGCACAGTCAACGAATCGCCGGCGATTTTGATTGCGCCACCCGTGCCTCCGTCGAACGGCTAAGCTGGTCATGTATGGACGGAGTTCAAATCACTCTTCCCGCGGCACTACTTGAGGCCGCGGGCGTCAATCCCGCGGACCCATCGCGCGATGCTGCCATGCTCCTCACGCTGGAACTCTACCGCGAGAACAAAGTGTCGTTGGGGCGAGCGGCCGAATTGTGTCAAACGTCGGTCGAGGCTTTTATGGTCTTTGCCGGAAGCCGCGAAGTGCCGATGCATTACGGCCTTTCCGATTTGGAAGAAGATCGCAGTACTCTTGACCGCCTGAACTCGTGATCGTTGTCTCGAATTCCTCGCCGCTCATTACTCTCGCTCGCGCTTGCCATCTGGATCTGCTGCTTGAGTTCTATCGGGAGATCGCGATTTCTCGAGATGTGTTCAACGAAGTGACGATCGCGGGAGCCGGGCTACCGGGGGCGGCAGAGGTTCACCAAGCGTTGTGGATTCGAATACAACCGGATCCCCCGGAGCCTTCTGCTGCAGTGAAAATAGCCTGCGTCGGCCTGGGATTGGGAGAGCGAAGCGCCATCTACTTGGCCTGTGCGTTAAACGCCGATTTGATCCTCATCGACGAAGCCAGAGCCCGGCGCGCGGCAAAGAGCGCTGGCCTCACGGTCGCCGGTTCGATGGCGGTTCTGGAACGCGGCGCGCGCTTTCAAAGAGTGGCCGACCTGCGATCGGTATACCTGGGTCTGCTCGATCAGGCAATACGCTTCGATCACAAACTATTGCAAGAGAGCCTCGCAAGGTTAGGCCTTGCAAAGTTGGATTAGCACCGTGATGCGGAATGGAAGCCGCCCGATCTATCATGAATTATGGTGGGTCTCCGACTCTGCGCCGCAACGCTCCTCCTGCTGAGCCCCGCCTTCGCGGCCGCCCCAACTTTTCATAAGGACATCGAGCCCATCTTCCAGGCCCGCTGCCAAAGTTGCCACCGCCCCGGCGAAGTGGCCCCCATGCCGCTGCTCAAGTATCAGGACGCGCGCCCCTGGGCCAAAGCCATTCGCGCCGCCGTAATCACCGGCAAAATGCCGCCCTGGTCGCCCGACCCTCACTATGGAAAGTTTTTGAACGACCTCTCCCTGGCCCCCGGCGAGAAAGAAAAAATCATATCTTGGATCGACGCCGGAGCCCCCGAAGGCAAGCTCTCCGACGCCCCCGCCCCGCGCCAGTTCCCCGAGGGCTGGAACATCCCGCCGCCGGACATGGTCTTCGAACTCCCGGAAGCTTACGATGTCCCCGCCTCCGGCACCATCGACTATAAGTACATCCGCGTCCCCACCAATTTCACCGAAGACAAGTGGGTGCAGATCGCCGAAGTGCGCCCCGGCGCCCCCGCGGTAGTGCATCACGCCATCGTAGTCATGCGCGCTCCCGGCAGCCGCCGCGAAGAATATCTTGGCCGGATACGCGCCCGGCATGACGCCGCAGATCTGGAAGCCCGGCGAAGCGCGCCTCGTCAAAGCCGGCAGCGTGCTCGAATTTCAAATGCACTACGCTACCAACGGCACCCCCGCGCGCGACCGCACCCGCATCGGCCTCATCTTCGCGAAAGAGCCCGTAACCGAACAAGTCATCGGTACGCAACTTACCCCGCAGTCCTTGAATATCCCTCCCGGCGACGCCAATTATCGCGTGGACGCCAGCGGCACGATGGGCCAGGAAGTGAAGCTGGTGGCCATCCGCGCCCACATGCACGTGCGTGGCAAGTCCATGGAAGTCCGCGCCGTCTACCCCACTGGCGAAACCGAAATTCTTCTCAACGTGCCGAAATACGATTTCAACTGGCAGCCGTATTACTACCTGGAAACTCCCAAGGTCCTGCCCAAAGGCACGCGCCTCGAAGCCACTTCGTACTTCGACAATTCGCCCAACAACCGTTTCAATCCCGACCCCGCCGCCACCGTCACCTGGGGTCCCCAAAGCTGGGATGAAATGATGATCTCCTGGCTCGACCTCGCCGTCGACCGCAGCGCCGTGCATCACGAAGGTGCCGCCCCCGCCCTCGCCACGCCCGCGACCCCGCCCGTTCGGGAACACGAGTAACAGTCTGCTAGACTCTGCTAGTAAGAGCGTCCCTGGGATTGCGGAGCCAATGAGATTCCGGAGCCACTGATGAATTTATTCGCCACTAAACCAATCGCGCTGCTGCTCGAGGAAGCCCATGCCAGCGGCGAACACAGCCTCAAGCGCACGCTGGGACCGTTTCAGCTCACCGCCCTCGGCGTCGGAGCCGTCATCGGCGCCGGCATCTTCGTGCTCTCCGGATTAGGCGCGCACTACGCCGGCCCCGGCCTCATGCTGTCCTTCGTCCTGTCCGGAATGGGCTGCGCCTTCGCCGGCCTGTGCTACGCCGAATTCGCCGCCATGATTCCGCTCGCCGGCAGCGCCTACACCTACGCCTACGCCACCCTCGGCGAATTATTCGCCTGGATCATCGGTTGGGATCTCACGCTCGAATACGCCATGGGCGCCAGCACCGTTTCCTCCGGCTGGTCCAACCACTTCATTGAACTGCTCGACATTCTGCATATAAAAATGCCGCTGTGGCTCGCCTACGATCACTGGACCGGCCTCAGAACCGCCGAAAACCTTGTCGCCAGGCAAATGGCGCAGTCCTCCGATCCCAACCTGGTCCCCGGCACCGCGGCCTTCCTCGACAAGGTGGGAGCCATCGCCAGCGCCAAGTCCCCCGAACTAGTCCAGCGAGCCACCGAACTCCTCAACGCGCCCACAATTTTTGGTGTGGAAATCGGCTTCAACCTTCCAGCGTTCTGCATCGCCCTCCTCATCACTGCCATCCTAGTCATCGGAATTCGCGAAAGCGCGCGCTTCAATTCCACCATCGTAGTGATCAAGGTATCGGTAGTGTTGTTCGTCATCGCCCTAGGAATCCGCTACATAAATACGGCGAGCTGGGGACACGACTGGGGCTCCTTCGCTCCCATGGGCTTCTCCGGCATCGGCGCCGGCGCGGCGTATATATTTTTCGCCTATATCGGATTCGACGCCGTCTCGACGACGGCGCAAGAAGCCAAGAATCCGCAGCGCGACCTTCCCATCGGCATCATCGTATCGTTATTTGTGTGCACAATATTGTACATCTTGGTAGCCGGCGTACTAACCGGCATGGTGCCGTGGCAGGAAGTGAATATCGAAGCCCCCATAGCCCGCGCCTTCAGTGATCGCGGCCTCACCACCGCATCGCACATCATCACCATCGGAGCCTTAGCCGGACTCACCAGCGTAATGCTAGTGATGCTGCTAGGCCAGTCGCGCGTCCTCTATTCGATGGCCAACGACGGCCTGCTTCCCAAGAAATTCTTCGCCGCCATTCACCCCAAGTTCCGCACCCCGTGGAAAAACACCATCCTAGTGGGACTGCTAGCCGCGATCGTAGGCAGCATCACCCCCATCGACGACATCGGCAAGATGGTAAACATCGGAACTCTTCTGGCCTTCGTAATCGTATGTTGCGCTGTCTTGGTTTTACGGAGAACCAACCCGTCCCAACCCCGCCCCTTCCGCACCCCCTGGGTCCCCTTGATCCCTCTCCTAGGGATAGCCTTCAACGGCTACATGATGTACAAACTAGGTTGGATCAACTGGGCGCGCCTACTGATCTGGCTAGCCATCGGCCTGGTAATCTATTTCACCTACAGCCGCCACCACAGCCGCCTGCAACACGGCGACAGCGATCGCGACCGCCAAGCCGTCGGCCCTACTTTGTGAAGTAGTAAACCCCCGACAACGCGCCGAGCAAACCGGCAAATTGAAAAAACACCACGTTATCCGGCGTCTCCGGAGCGTCCTTAGTGAAACAGCGCCACACCGCCACCAGCGCCACCACAATCAGCATCGTCTCCGAAGTCCACAACCACAACAGCCCCGCCAGCCCAGCGATCAAGATCCGATGATGCCGCGTCAGCGCCCGAAACCCGCGGCTGCCATCCAGCTGCCACACCGGAATCAAATTGAACACATTGATCCACGCGCCCACCTTCGCCAGAGCCGTAAACAACCCCGAGTCTGTAATCACGCCGATCCCCATGCACGCCAGCGCCGCGCCCAACCCCCACAGCGGCCCCGCCAGCCCCACCCGCGCGTCTTCCCCCGCCGAAGCCGGATACGCCTTCAACCGCACAAACGCCCCAAACCCCGGTATGAACATCGGAGGACTTGCTGGAATCCCATACCGCGCCAGCGCCATCACGTGCCCCATCTCATGCACGTAAATCGACAACACAAACCCCAGTCCAAATTTCCACCCGTAGATCGCCCAATAGAATCCAATCGACACCAGCATCGACAGCAGCGTGTTGAGTTTCGTCAAACCCAGCAACACCAGCTTGCCTTTAGTGAGGATCACCAGCCCGACGGTTTTGAACTTGAGCAGCAGCGCCCCGATGGTCCCGATGAAGCCCAGCTTCTTCTTGCCCTCGCCGGATGGTGGTGTCTCCGGCTGATCCGCAGGCGGTGGAAGTAAAACCGGTTCTGGATTCTCAGGTTGCATTGCCGCTTTGTGACCCGCCCTCCTTCCATATTCGCAGGAAAATCAAGCGCAGCGCCGCCATCAGAGGAATGGAAAAGAAAATTCCCGGAATCCCGCCCAGCTCCCCGCCCGCCAGCACCCCGAAAATAATCAGCAGCGGATGAATGCGCATCCCGGCGCTCAACAGCATCGGCTGCAAAACGTAATCCTGCCCCAACCGGTACACCGCAAAAAACAGCAGCAACAGCAGCCAATGCGTATATCCGCTGAACAGTCCCACCGTCGCAATCAGCAGCATGGCGATGAACGGACCCACCGCCGGAATGAATTCCATAACCGCCGCGATGCCCGCCAGCAGCACCGCGTAGGGCGCCCCGGTCGCACTGAGAAAGACCGAATAGAACACAAAAGCCACCACCGAAAGAATCACCAGCGCCCGCAAATACTGCGATAACAGCCGGTGCAGGTCTTGCAGGATCTGGTGCAGCAGCAATTGATGTTTGCGAGGCGCGCTATGGATGAAGCCGTCGCGCAGCGCCTTGCCGTCCTTGATGAAGAAAAACGCCAGAATCGGCACCACCACAATGCTCACCGCCGTGCCTAGCCCGGTGGCCAACTGCTGCAACGCCGCGCCGGTGAGCGACAACGCGTTCTTACCAAATTCATCCAGGCGGTCGCGAATCCACGCCCCCAAGCGGTCGCGCATCGGATCCAGCCATGAAGGCAGCGGAAGACCGCCCAGAGGATCGCTGCGTAGCGCATCCGGCAGCGTTCCGGAGAGCGTGCGCGCGTCCGTCGCCACCGCCGACACTACGCCGATCAGCGCGGCCGCAAACGCGGCGATCAGCAAAATATAAACCACCATCAAAGCCACCGTGCGCGGGATGCGGACCGATGTTAAATGATCCACCAGCGTCACCAGCGGCGACAGCAATAGCGCCAGAAAGATCGCCAGTGTGAAGGTCACCAGCGCGCCGCGGATCGAATAGATCAACGCGATCACCAGCAGGAACAGAAATACCGTCCACACCGCCTTGAGAACACGCTCGTCGAGCCCTAACAAACCGGCACCCACATGGCCTATAGAATAAACGAAGTGGCTACTGCGGCTGATCACATGCGCGGACTGGTGGCGGAATTGCAAGATCTCGAGGAGAAACTGCGCCAGGGCGGCGGCCCCGCCAAGATCGAGAAGCAGCACCAGTCAGGCAAGCTGACCGCGCGTGAGCGCGTCAGCAAACTAATCGATCCCGGCGCCATGTTCCTCGAAATCGGACTCCTCGTCGCCCACGACAAATACGACGGCCAAGCCCCCGCCGCCGGCGTCATCACCGGCATCGGCCTGGTCGAAGGCCGCCCGACAGTGATCGTAGCCAACGACGCCACCGTGAAAGCCGGAGCCTGGTGGCCCGAAACCATTCCGAAAATTCTGCGCGCCCAAGAGATTGCCATGCGCAACCGCCTGCCCATCGTGTACCTGGTCGATTCCGCCGGCATCAACCTCCCCTATCAAGGCAGCATTTTCCCCGGACAATACGGCGCCGCACGCATTTTCTATTACAACTCGCTGATGCGCCGAAAACTGAAAGTGCCGCAAATCGCCGCCGTGATGGGCATGTGCATCGCCGGCGGCGCCTATCTGCCCGCGCTCTCCGACGTCATCATCATGGTCGAAGGCACCAGCTTCATGGGCCTCGGTGGCCCCAACCTCGTCAAAGGAGCCGTCGGACAAGTAGTCTCCGCCGAAGCTCTGGGCGGAGCCACGCTGCACACCCAAACCAGCGGCGTCGCCCACTACAAGGCCAAAGACGATCTAGACGCCATCCACATCATCAAAACCAAATTGCGCGAACTGCCTCCTCCTGTGTCCGCACCAGAACACAAAGGCACGCCGCCCTCCAAGCCCGCCGAAGGCCTCTACGACCTCCTGCCCGCCGATCACCGCCTGCCCTACAACGTAGAAGAAGCCATCGCCCGCATCGTCGACGCCGATGAATATCTGGAATTCCAACCCGAGTACGCGCCAGAAATGTTGTGCGCTCACGCGCGTCTGAACGGCCGCGTGATCGGTGTCATCGCCAACCGCCGCGGATTTCTAAAGACTCACGCCGGCCCGCGCATCGGCGGCATCGTCTACGCCGAATCCGCCCGCAAAGTCGCGTACTTCGTCGAAAACGCCGAGCGCCGCGGCCTGCCCCTGCTCTACCTGCAAGACGTCTCCGGCTTCATGGTAGGCACCGAAGCCGAGTCCGAAGGCATCATCCGCGCCGGCGCGGAAATGGTTGAGTCCATGGCCTGCGCCACCGTCCCCAAAATCATCCTCACACTAAATCACGCGAGCGGCGCAGGCTATTACGCCATGGCCAGCCAAGGCTTCGATCCCCACTTCGCCTTCGCGTGGCCCACAGCCCGCATCGGCGTGATGGAAGGCGACGCCGCCGTGCAAGCCGTCCACGGCCCCGAGCTCGAAAAACTCAAAGCCAGCGGCGCGCCGGTCCCCGAAGAACTAGAAAAACGCATGGCCCAAACTCGCGCGGATTACGAGCGTTGGCTAGACTCCCGCCACGCCGCCGCGCGCGGTCAGGTCGACGCCCTGATCGATCCCCTAGCCACGCGCCGCGTCCTCGCCTTCGCCTTCGACGCCGCCTGCGCCCACCGCCATCGCGAACACCTGGTCCTCGAAACCCTATGAACCTGCGCATCGAACAAGACGGCCGCCTCCGCCGCATCGCCCTGGCCGCGGTCGAGAAACGCAACCTGCTCGACGCCGCCATGTGCCAAGAGTTGCTGCATGAGCTGCGCGATGCCGTAGCCGACGAGGAAGTAGGCGCCATCCTGCTAGAAGCCGACGGCCCCGTATTCTGCAGCGGAGTCGATCCCGTAGCCGGCGAAGAGCTGTTCACCATAGGACGCCGCATGGTGAAGCCCCTGGTCGCTGCTGTCCAAGGCGTAGCCGTCTCCGGAGGCCTGGCCCTGCTAGCCAACGCCCACGTAGTGCTAGCCGCACAAGGCTCCAGCTTCGGCCTGACCGACATTCGCGAAGGCAAATGGAGCGAAGCCGTCTACTGGGCCGTAGCCTCCGCCATCGGCGAACGCCGCGCGCTCGAGCTCTGCCTTACCGGCCGCATCTTCTCCACGCCCGACGCGCTCGCCTGGGGCCTGGTCCATCAAGTAGCCCCTGCGTTCGAACTCGACGACCGCGCCAGCGAAGTAGCCGGTGCCCTCGCCGACGCCAATCCAGAGGCCGTGCGAGCCGCGCTACGCCGCGCTTAGGTAAATAATTCTTCCGCGCTAACTGCGAAGCCGAACTGTGCCAACTCCAGCCGCGATACTGCGGTCAGAGATCCGCGATCGTAGACGTGAATGCGCTTCAGCTCCGGCTCAATAAGCCAGATGTGCGGAACGCCCCAGGCACGATACTCCTCGAGCTTCTGTAGCATGGCATCAAGGCGGTCGTCGGGCGAGCTGATCTCGACCACGAGCAGCGGCGGAGAACTCGGCACCGCTTCGGCCGGGCCTTTCCCCTCGAACACCGCAACGTCAGGAATGCGATAGAGATCCTCGGCCAGTCGCATACGAACTTCAGTGCAGCAATAGCCTACACTGTCGAGATGAACTGCCAGGCGTTGTTGAGTTCTGCCGTGCGATCAGATTGGGCAAAGGACGCTCCGCAAGTTCGCCCCGAACCAGTTCCGGTTCGCGCTCGAATTGGGTCGCAAAGTACTGCTCCGGTGTGATGAGGGCTTTAGTCGCCATCTACCGGAAGAATAGCACGCGGCCCGCTCTGTTAGACTCGACAGAGAATGCCGCAAATTCTCCACGGCCTGGCCGTGCAAACCGAAATTCTCACCAGCCTGCAACCCCGCATCGCCAAACTAAGCCGCCCCCCAGGATTAGCAGTAATTCTCGCCGGCAACGACCCCGCATCCGAAATCTACGTTCGCACCAAGATCAAAGCCTGCGCCGATCTGGGCATCTTCAGCGAGAAAATCGCCCCCCCCGAAACCGCCACCACCGACGAATTGGTAGCCATGGTCGAAGACCTCAATAAGCGCCCCGACATCGACGGAATCCTGGTCCAGATGCCGCTCCCCAAACACGTCGACTCCCGCCGTGTTCTCGAAGCCGTAGCCGCCGATAAAGATGCCGACGGTTTTCATCCCATCAACGTAGGCTACCTGGTCTCCGGCCGTCCCGCGCCGCGCTCCTGCACGCCCGCCGGCATTATCGAAATGCTGAAATTCTACCAGATCCCCATGGCCGGGCAGCACGCCGTAGTGCTCGGCCGCAGCGACATCGTCGGCAAGCCCATGGCCCTGATGCTGCTCCACCAGAACGCCACCGTCACCATCTGCCATTCGCGCACCCGGAACCTCCCCGAGATGTGCCGCCAGGCCGACATCCTGGTCGCCGCCATCGGCCGCCCCGCTTACGTCACCGCCGATTACATCAAGCCCGGCGCCACCGTCGTCGACGTCGGCATCAACCGCATCACAGACGTAGCCGAAGGCCTCCGCCTAGGCCGCACCGAAGAAGCCGTCCGCAAGGGCAAAGCCGTCGTCGGCGACGTCCATCCGCTCGACATGGCACGCGTCGCCGGTGCCTACACGCCCGTCCCCGGAGGCGTCGGCCCCCTCACCATCGCCATGCTGATGTCCAACACCGTAGAACTCGCGGAGCTGCATCAGAACGCCGGCTGAATTATGCTGCGTGTGGGCCTCACCGGCGGTCTGGCGAGCGGCAAAAGCTTCGTCGGCCGCGAACTGGCGAATCTGGGCTGCCTCCTGATTCGCGCCGACGAGCTTGGCCACCAGGTTCTAGCCCCCGCTGGCGAAGCCTACGACGCCGTTATCCGCGAATTCGGCCCCGGCATCCTAAATCCGGACCAAACCATCAACCGCCGCAACCTGGCCGCGCTAGTTTTCCACGACCCCCCGCAGCTAGCCAAGCTGAACGCCCTGGTGCACCCCCCCGTCCAGGCCCTGGAGCGCCGCCTGATGGACGAATACGCCGCCACCTCTCCCCATGGCATCGCCGTAGTAGAAGCTGCGATACTAGTCGAAACGGGCAGTTATCGCGATTTCGCGAAGCTGATCGTGGCCGTCTGTGGCGAAGAGCAGCAGATTGAACGTGCCATGGCGCGCGACGGCATGACCCGTGAGCAGGCGCTCGAGCGGTTGAGCCGGCAAATGCCACTGGCCGAGAAGATTAAGTATGCCGACTATGTCATCGATACGTCGGGAGCGAAGGAAAGCACGCTGGCGCAGACTCGCGCCGTGCACCAAGCTCTGTTAGCCTTGAAGCCTTGAACTATGAAGACCCCTTGAAACTATGAAATTAAGGACTCTATTTATTGCGTTGGCGCTGGTAGGCGCGTTCGTGTATTTCACCACGGCTCCCAATTCCCCCTTGCGCCGCTTCGACGGCCCCCTGTGGAGCGGCCCAGCCGTTGCCCACTCCGCCGGACTGGGAAGCGATGAAGTCAACAACATCGACATCTATAAGGCCGCCAAAGACAGCGTCGCCTACATCACCAGTACGGTTTATCAGCAGACCTTCTTCTTCGAGATGGTGCCTACCCGCGCGCTGGGCTCCGGCTTCCTGATCAGCACCGACGGCCGCATTCTCACCAACAATCACGTCATCAGCGGCAGCTCCAAAATTGAAGTACGCTTTTCCGACGGCAGCCGCTACACCGCTAAAGTCCTGGTAGCCGATCGCGCCGACGACCTGGCCCTGATCCAGATCGATCCCAAGAAAAAACTCCCGTTCCTCAAACTAGGCGATTCCGACGCCCTCCAAGTCGGCCAAAAGGTTTTGGCCATCGGCAACCCATTCGGATTCTCGGGTACCCTCACCACCGGCATCGTAAGCTCGCTAGGCCGCGAAATCCGTAACGAGAACAGCACCCTCGAAGGGCTCATCCAAACCGACGCCGCCATCAACGAAGGCAACAGCGGCGGCCCCTTGCTCGATTCCCAAGGCAACGTGATCGGCATCAACACCGCCATCCTCGCCCCCAGCGGCGGCAACATCGGCATCGGCTTCGCCATGCCCATCAACCGCGCCAAAGCCATGCTCGAAGACTTCCGCGTAGGCAAGAGTTTCGGCCGCCCGCGCTTCGGCGCCTCCACCGTCTACATCACCGGCGACCTGGCCACCGAATTGAAGCTCCCCGAAAGCGGCGGCCTGCTGATTCAGGAGATCGGCCGTGGCTCGGCAGCCGAAATGGCCGGCTTGAAAGGGTACCGTGATGTTGTCCAAGTGGGCAATGAGCGCCTGGGCATCGGTGGCGATTTCATCACCGCAGTCGACGGTAAGCCCATAACCGAATCCGATGATCTGGCGCGAGCCATTGCCCGCAAACGCCCCGGCGACACCATTACTGTAAAAGTCTTCCGCGCGGGCAAAACGATCGACGTGCCGGTGAAATTGGGCGAAGTCCCCGAGCAAAAATTCTGATAGGACGCGTGTGTCTCCAGAAGCACCATCGCTAGCCGCCCCCGGAAGCGCCACCGAAGCGCTCTCGGCCGCCGCCCCCCTCAAGGCGCTCGCCGGCTTCTTCGTTTCCGGTGTTCTGCTGGCGTTTCTAGGAGCCATCCTCCCCTCCTGGGGCCACCACCTGCAATCGGATTACTGGATGATCGGCCTGTACTTTGTGGCCCTGATCCTGGGCGTGCTGATTTCAGTCCGCACCGCCCCCTGGTTGATGCGCAAGCGCGGCTTGTCATGCACCCTCACCTCGGCCTGCGCCCTCGCCTCGCTCGCTCTCTTGTACCTCGCTTTTTTCTCGCCCCCCTACGACGCCTGGCTGCGCCTGCCCGGCATCTTGCTTCTAGGTGTCGCAGCCGGCCTGCTGCACACCGCGATCTTCCACGCCATCTCGCCCATGTACCGCCACGATCCCGCAGCCACCGTAAACCTAGGCGGAATTCTGTTCGGCCTTGGCTGCTTCAGCGTGGCCCTTCTCATCTCGCGGGCGTTCTATTTCTACACCGCCTCCGCCATTCAAATCTGGATCGCCTTGATCCCCGCCATCTTCGCCATCGTCTACGCGCGCACCCGCTTCGCTCCCCCAGCGCTCTCCGCCGGACCCTCCACCCACGCCCTCTTAGCCGAAATCAAAAGCCCCGGCGCCGTCTTATTCAGCCTGGTTTTGTTTTTTCAATTCGGTAACGAGTGGGCCATCGCCGGCTGGCTGCCGCTCTTCCTAAGCCAGCGCCTAGGCATGAGCCCGTCCGATTCCGTGCTGATTCTGGCGCTCTACTGGATGGCCCTGCTCGTCGGCCGCGTAGTCGCGCAATGGATTCTCCCTCGCGTCCGCCACACGCGTCTTCTCCTGCTGAGCGTCCTGGTGGCCATGTTCGCCTGCACCATTCTGCTCGATACCAACAACGGCTTCGGCGCCGTCATGGGAGTCTTGCTCTTAGGCGGCGCCTTCGCCCCCATCTACCCGCTGGTCGTCGAAAAAATCGGCCACCGCTTTCCCTACTACCACCCCGGTTTTTACAACGGCATCTTCTCCTTCGCCATGGTAGGCGGCCTTCTCGCTCCCTGCACGCTCGGCTACTTCGCGTGGCTCCTCGACGTCCGCGCCGTCATGGGACTGCCGCTGATCGGCTCCGTCATTGTCTTCCTCCTCCTGGGACTCGTCTGGCTCGAAGCCCGCCTCAGCGCCTTGTTGCATCCGAGCACCTGATGCGCCCCTTTGTCCTAGCGCTGGCGTGCTTCGCGATATCTTGCTCCGCCGCCGATCTAGAACAGCGCCTTGACGCCCTAACCGCCGAGACCCCCGCTCTAGGCTTCGCCGGCATTCAAGTAGTGGAAGCCGCCACCGGCAAAACGCTCTACAGCAAAAACGCAGACCGCCTGTTCCTCCCCGCATCGAATCTCAAAATCCTCACCTCCGCCCTGGCGCTCGAACGCCTGCGTCCCGACTACCGCTTCACCACTCGTGTAGTTCGCGAACCCTCCGGCGACATCGTGCTCGTCGGGTCAGGCGATCCCTCCCTCTCCGGCCGCGCCTTCCCTTATAACAAGGAGCAGCGCCCCGGCCCGCCCTTGCAAGCCATCGAGCAACTCGCCGACGCCATCGCCGCCCACGGCGTCGAACGCATCGACGGCGACATTGTCGGCGACGACCGTCTCTATCCCTGGGACCCGTACCCCGCCAGTTGGACCGAAGACGACACCCTGCGCGACTACGGCGCACCCGTAAGCGCGCTGTCGTTGAACGACAACACCGTCACCGTCTCCATCTCCCCTGGCTCTCTCACACTCACGCCGCCGTTCGAGTATTTGACGATCGACAATCGCTTGCGCACCGCCGCGCGTGGCACGGAGTCCGTAGTGCACGCCCGCCGAATAGCGCGCTCCAGCCAATGGCAGCTCACCGGAGTCATCCCGTTGGGCCACGCCGCAGTAATAGAAACTTTACCGGTCGACGATCCCGCGCTCTTCGCCGCCTCCGCCTTGTACGACGCCCTCGCCCGCCGCGGCATCGCCATCCACGGCCGCCCGCTTGCCCGTCACCGCTCCTTTGGCGAACCTTACGCCGCGGTAGAAGGTGAAGAACTCGCCACCCGCACCTCGCCCCCGCTAGCCGATCTGCTCCAGGTCATGGACAAAGTCAGCGAGAACCTCCACGCCGAACTCCTGCTGCGCGAAGTAGGCCGCGTGACGCGCGGCGAAGGCACCACCGCCGCCGGACTCGCCGAAATGACCGCCTACCTAACAGCTACCGGCGCACCACCGGGTGACTGGCGCCTGGAAGACGGTTCCGGCCTCGCCCGCAACACACTAGTGACACCGCGCCTCCTCACCCACATCCTGGCGCGCGAGGCCCAATCCGCTGACAGCGCCCTGTGGATCTCGCTCCTCCCCGCCGCCGGCGAAGACGGCACTTTGAGCCGCCGCCTGTGCTGCATGTCGAGCGGCCGCGGCGTCCGTGCGAAAACCGGAACCCTCAGCCGCGCTCTAGCCCTCTCCGGTTACGCCGACAGTACCTCACATGGACAGCTCGCGTTTTCCATCCTGATAAATGACTTCCAAGCCCCGCCCGCCGAAGTCACCCAGTGGATTGATAAAATAGCAACAGCCTTGTTGGAATAGATCAGTGGAGTAACGTCACATGCCAATTTTTGAATATCGTTGCGACGATTGCGGAAATAAGTTCGAGAAATTGGTGCGTTCGAGCGCGCGCGAAGCCGCCGCCGAATGCCCCTCCTGCGGGCGCGATCACGTCACCACGCAAGTTTCAGGCTTCGCCGCCCGCACCAACGGCATCGCCAAAGACAGCGCCCCCACCTGCGGCTCCGGCATGTGCGCCACACCCGAATGGTGTGGCCGCAATTAGCAACCTAGGACTTCAAGATTCGCTCCACGGCCTGCGCCAGCACCGCCGGCTGAAACGGTTTTTGTAGAAACTCCACCCCCGCCGTGCGCGGTTCGTAAGGATACCCGCTGGCGATAATCGCGCGCAGCTCGGGAGCCCTCTCGCGTGCGCGCAGCACCAATTCTTCACCGTTCATCTCCGGCAGCGTCAGATCCGTTACCAGCAGGCCGTAGCGCTCGGGATTTTCGTCCAGCAGCTTAAGCGCATCCTCCGGATGAGTGCACGCGTCCACCTGGTAGCCCAGCCGCTCCAGATACTTCTTCAGCAGATTCGCCAGCGCCGGTTCGTCGTCCACCAGCAGCAGGCAAGAAGAGCTCATGGGAAGGATGGCGGGCGCATCACCACAGTGCCAGCGGAACGGCCCCGGGGCTGAACGTCAATCCCACACTGGCGCCCGTACTCGTTCGGGTATTTCCTTGCTGGCGGAATACAGCAGCGACGCCTATTCACTCGGAATCCTCGACGAACACCTTCCGGCCCCGCAATCAGCTCAACGTGGGTGTTTCGTATCAGGCAACGCGAAACATGACGGTGGGGCTCGATTGGCTCTATGGGACCAGCATTGGCGGCAACATCGCCTTCCAGTTGGACCCCGACCGATACCTACCCCCAGCATATCGGCGATGCACCCCTGCCGCCGTTGCATGTCCGCACCCAGGACAAACAACAGCAAGCCCTCAATCACCTTCTTGATCTCCGCAATCCGCAACTGATCATGGCCACCAAGCTGGCGGCGGATCATCGCAGCGCCCTGGTTGACGCGCTGTGGAGCCAAACCCCCACGCCCGGCGATGTCGCCATCAATGGCCGCACGCTGATGATCCGCGTCAATGCGGGCAACCCTCAAGCCGTTTGCCAGGATATGGCCCAATTGGTTTGGCGCTATGGCGACGACATTGACACCGTGGCGATTGAAACGGGCTTATCGGGAAAGCCTGCGCGCTGCGTGGTCGCCGCCCGGGGGCATTTGTAAATATCGTGCTGCAGGAGGATCAGGGCGCCTGGACTCTTGCCGCCCTGACGGCGGCGCCCGTCGTAATCATTGATGCGTCTGCACCGCCCAGCCGAGCGCAGGAAACTGGCGGTGGCGGCAATCCGCGCAGACGCCGCCAAGCAGAGGATTACTGTGCTGGCGGTTTCGCTCACCGAGGACGAAGCGATGATTTACTATACCAACAACAGATATTTCCACGAGCCGGAGGCGGTGGACCGGCTGGTGCGCGTTCTCATGGCGGATGCGCCGCCCAATATTGAGAAATTTCGACTCCTGCCCACCGTGGATGGCGTACCGCAGGACGAATTCGACATTTTGCGCGCGCCCACGGAACGCAGTATCGCGCAGACCGGCAGCTACAAATTCTTGGCGACGGCAACACGCTTGACCGAAGCACCGCTGCAAAACCCCGTTCTGGCCGAGGGCGAGCGCGGCGCCTTCCCGCGTTTCTCCTGGGATATCTTTCCGCAATTCCGCCAGGAATTGTTCGACCCCGACAATCCCTTCGCGGTGCAATTCCTCGCCGGCGTCGAGGGTACTGTCGAACTGCTGCCGCAACTGTCGCTGACCGGAGAAGCCGAGGCCAGCCTCTATGACAATTTCAACACCACCCGCTCGCCCGACAGCGCGTTGCCGCATGTGCGCACCGATTTTCTGAAATTTTTCACTCAAGGAAAAAACGGCATCGGCCAACTGGAAGCCAATTACCTGTTCCGGCTGGCGCCGGATGTCTTTGCGCTGGCGCGCGCCGGCTATCTGGAAAGCATGTATGCCGGCGTTGGCGGCGAAGTGTTATGGCGGCCGGAAAATCAACGCTGGGCAATGGGTGCTGATATTTACGATGTCCGGCAGCGCAATTTCGACCGGCTGTTCGGCCTGCAGAATTATCATGTCGTTACCGGCCATGTTTCGCTCTATTACGAATCTCCTTGGTACGGTCTTCTTTTCGGCGTTCATGCCGGACAATATCTTGCAGGCGACCGCGGCGTTACCGTCGAAATTACCCGGCGTTTCCCGACCGGCGTGGAGGTCGGCGCCTTTTTCACCAAAACCAATGTCTCCGCCGCGCAGTTCGGCGAAGGCAGTTTTGACAAGGGCTTTATCATCAAGATTCCACTGGGATGGACCCTGCCGCTGAGCACTCAGAATGGACTGGACATGGTGATACGGCCAGTGCAGCGTGATGGCGGCCAACGCCTTGACGGCGATAATTCTCTGTATGATTACACGCGACGCAGCAGCCTGGCAGAAGTCCTGCGTGATCCGGCCGCTTCGCCACAGTGATCGAGACCAGGGGAATTCGCATTTCATGAAAGAGGCGCTTCTTTTCCTTTCCGCGCATTTGCCCGCGCCCATTGCGTCCGAAGCCGGCCAGGTTTGCTCCTTTCACAATCTGGAGATACTCTCACGAAAATTCGACATTCATCTTGTCGCGTTTCGAAACGATGTCTCCCGAAACTGGTCAACGGAACCGATTGAACAATTATGCACCGGCACCAAGCTTTTCAGGGTAACCAATCCTGGGCGCCTGCGGTCTGCCTTGTGTCATCCGCAGCTTCCGGTCGTGGCCGCGGCCCGAGCGACCAATGAATGTGCCGCGTATATCGCCGCACTGACGAAAACTCATGCCTTCGCGCGGGTCCATATCGAGGGCCAGCAGATGGCGGTGTACACCGATATTTTCCGGCACATTCCAAGGCGCAGCCTTTACGCGCAAGATGTCTTTTCCCAGACCTTTGCTCGCAAAGCTGAAAAGTATTCATTTCCAAAGAGTTTGTTTTATGCCTTGGAGCTTCGGCGGCTGCGGATGTGGGAAAGACTGGCTTTTGCCGGTATGACCGATCTATATGTTCCCTCCGAAAAGGACAGGGACTTGGTCCGTCGACTGGATGGGCGCTTTGCCGCCAAGACGATGGCCGTTCCGCTT
>CAVVZG010000022.1:0-9704 GCA_963752205.1 Bryobacterales bacterium
CCTCGGCGGTGGCGGCCTGGTCTCGACTTGCTCCTACCCCTCCACCAGCGGGCACACGACGAAGGCCCGGTGTCCGGCCGCCACCTCGTCGCGGAGCCGGTCCCAGCGCCTCCTCGCGCGGTGGGGGCCGAAACCAGGTGGTGGCGATCGGTTGCGGCCCGGCGGCAGCTCGTCGAGCACCGTCATGTCGAGGTCGCCGAACACCACCATCGCCGCGGTCCGCGGGATGGGGGTGGCCGTCATCACCAGGAGGTCGGGGTCCGCGCCCGGTCGCCGCCAGTCGCACCCACGGCCCTTCTCCCGCAGCGCAGCGCGCTGCTCGACGCCGAAGCGGTGTTGCTCGTCGATCACCACCATTCCCAGAGAGGCGGAAGTCGACGTCGTCGGTACAGCAGGGCGTGCGTGCCGACGAGGAGGTCGACGACCCGGGATCGCCGGCCGGCCCGCAGGCCTTCGCGCAGCGACGGCGCTCGGCCGCCGTGGTGCGGTTGGTCAGCAGGGCCACCCGCACCGGCGCGTCGACCGGCCAGCGGTGCCGGGGTCGGGGACGGAGGCCTCTCGAGGAGACGCCGGAGAGCGGCCGAAGTGCTGCTCGGCCAGCACCTCGGTCGGCACCATCAGGGCGCCCTGGTGGCCGCCCTGCACCGCGACCAGCAGGCGGCCAGGGCCACCACCGTCTTGCCCGAGCCCACGTCGCCCTGGAGCAGGCGGTGCATGGGCAGCGGGCCGGCCAAGTCGGTCGTGATCGCCGGCGAGCGGCCCGGCGTTGGGCCCCGGTCAGCGGGAAGGGAGAGTCGGACAAGAACCGCTCGACCAGGGTCGGCGCCACACCCCGCCGGGCGTCGGCGACCGCGTGGGGGATGGCCCGGGCGTCGGCCTGGAGCGCGGGCCTCGGCGGAAGACCAGGGCCAACTGGAGCCGGAGCAACTCGTCGAAGGCCAGTCGGCGGCGGGCCGGCTCGGTGGCCTCGATCGTCAGGGGCCGGTGGATGTCGGCGAAGGCGGTGGTGCGGTCGACGCTTACCGCTTCGGGATTTCCGATATCAACCGCGGCGACACGGTGGTGTTCTGGTTTCCCGGCGATCCTTCGAAATCGTTTATCAAGCGGGTGATCGGAGTGCCGGGGGATAAAGTCGAAGTGACGGACGGCAAGGTGTCGGTCAACCAGACGATGCTTGACGAGCCGTATGTGCCGGAGGCGTATCGCGACCATGTATCGACGCCGCTGCGGGTGGTGCCGCCGGGCGAATACTTTGTGCTGGGCGATCACCGCAGCTCGTCGAACGACAGCCGCATGTGGGGCACGGTGCCGCGGCATTACATTTACGGGAAGGCGGCGTTTGTTTACTGGCCGCTGGAGCGGATGGGGTTATTAAGATAGGCAGGAGTTTTGTGGCGTCGATCCCTACACGGATGATGACGGTCGCGGAGTTTGACCAGCTGCCGGAATCCCCGAGTTGCTCCTACGAGCTGAGACACGGGGAACTATTCCAGGTGACGCGTCCGGTCTTGAAACATGTTTTCGTGCAGAAGCGGTTGATGGCGCTTCTGGATTCCGCTGGCGGGAGCGGATCGGCATTGATGGAGGTGGGCTTCCGGCCGCTTCTTGAACATGAGTTGCGGGTTGCCGATGTGGCTTACGCTTCTGAGGAGCGCTGGAGCGAGCAAGATCCTGCGGGGCATTTTCGCGGCGTTCCTGAGATCGTAGTCGAAGTTCTTTCGCCTTCGAACACGGCTGCCGAGATGCTCGACAAAGAACAGGTCTGCCTGGAGAACGGCGGCAAGGAATTCTGGGTTGTCGATATCGACCGCAGGCAGGTGAAGGTTTCGACGCCCGATGGACGTACTGTCGCTTACAAATCGGGGCAGGAAATTCCATTGTTGTTCGGCGCACGTCTGGCAGTGGACGAGATCTTTCGCGGCTGAGAATTAGCGGCGGCCGATCAGCCACATCACCAGGCTCAGTAGAGCGCTCACTAGCAAGCTGGTTACTAGCGGGAAGTAGAACGTGGTGTTTTTTCCACGGATGACGATGTCGCCGGGGAGGCGTCCCAGGCGGATGGGCAATCTTTCGCCGAGGGTAAGCAGCAGGCCTAGGATCACTAGCGCGATGCCGATGGCGATGAAGGCGCGGCCCATAGGCCCATCATAATCCTGCACGGGTTCATAATAGGTTCGGAGGCCAATCGATGATCCTCGAAGCTGAGAAGCCCGCTCTCGCCGATGAGTTTAATCCGCTGCTGTCCGCGGAGGCGCGGCTGGATAACGCGGCGGAGCGTCTGGGGCTCGACGACGGCATGCGCAAGGTGTTACGTGCGCCGGCGCGCGAGGTGACGGTGAATATTCCGGTGGGGCTCGACGACGGGCGGCTGGAGGTGTTCACGGGGTATCGCGTGCAGCACTCGATTGCGCGCGGGCCGGCGAAGGGCGGGATCCGTTATGCTCCCGACGTCACGCTGGATGAAGTGCGTGCGCTGGCGTCGTGGATGACTTGGAAATGCGCGGTCACCAACGTTCCGTTTGGCGGGGGCAAGGGCGGGATCATTTGCGATCCGTCACTGCTTTCGCCGGGGGAACTGGAGCGCATGACGCGGCGCTACACGGCGCAGCTTTACGAATTCATCGGGCCGGAGATCGACGTACCGGCTCCGGATGTGAATACCAACGAGCAGACTATGGCGTGGATTATGGACACCTACTCGATGCGTTCGGGACACACGCAGACGGCGGTGGTGACGGGGAAGCCGATCGATCTGGGCGGGTCGCGCGGGAGGTCCGAGGCGACGGGGCGCGGGTGCATGGTGGTTACGGAGCAGGCGCTGAAGCGGTTTGGCCTGGAGCGCGGCACTGCGCGGGTGGTGATTCAGGGATTCGGCAACGTGGGCGGGATGGCGGCGAAGTTGATGGAGCGGGCTGGGTTCAAAGTGATCGCGATCGTGGAGTATGACGGCGCGGTTTATAACGATAAGGGGCTGGACATTCGCGCACTGGCGGAGCACCGGCAGAAGACTGGGTCCGTGGTGGATTTCGACGGCGGCGAGAATATGAATCGTGACGAGGCGTTTTTTCTGGAGACGGACGTATTGATACCGGCGGCGCATGAGAATGTGATTACGTCGCAGAATGCGCATCGGGTGCGGACGAAGATTTTGTGCGAGGGGGCGAACGGTCCGACGACGCATTTGGCGGATCCGATTTTGCGCGAGAAGGGAGATTTTTGTGATCCCGGATATTCTGGCGAACGCGGGCGGGGTGACGGTTTCTTACTTCGAGTGGGTGCAGGACCGGCAGGGTTACTTCTGGAATGAGCAACTGGTGAATGACCGGCTGGAAGAGATCATGATTAACAGTTTTAACGACGTGGTGGCGTATGCGGAGAAACATGCGGTGGATAATCGCACGGCGGCTTATATGCTGGCGCTGGACCGGGTGGCGTTTGCGATTAAGCTGCGGGGGATTTACGCGTAACGGAGGCTAGACGCGTTTCGATTCGCGTTGTAAGCCTTCATGCACTAGCATCTTGATGAGCGTTTGATAGCCGATGCCTTTGCGAGTTGCGATCTTGCGTGCTCGCTTCAGATCAAGTTCGGGAAGGCGAATCGCGATTTGGATGCTGTTCTTTTTGGCGATCTTTGCAACCATGCGCGATCCTGCAGTCTGGGCTCCTTTGGGCCGGGCCGAGCGGAGTTTCACGTAGTCGCGGCCTTCGGGGCTGGCCCACCAGTCTGCTTCTTCGTTCTCGTTTTTGAACTTTGGCATTCGAATTGTTTTCTTCAAAGCTTATTCTGCCTGCAGGCGGCGTGTGAAATAGTCGAGCTTCTGTCCGGCGTCCAGATCGTAGGCGGTCACTACACTGATTCTGCTGCCGCGCTCGGCCACGACCAGCGCCAATAGCCGCTGCGAATCGGTCTCGCTGGGATACGCGAAGCGGTGTTCTCTTTCGACATCTTGTTCATGAATCGGAATAGCGTCATTGATGAGGGTTTGCTCGGCCTCCTCGCGTGAGATCCGACGGGCGCGGATCTTTCGCAGATTGCTGCGATCCCAGCCAAACATCCAACACTATCTATTGTATATGCATTACATCTACGTTGAAAAATGATAGAGAATTGTTCCGGCGAGCATGACTGCGATGGTGATGGCGGCTTGTTGGATGGTGCTGCCGGCCAGGAGCCAGGCGCAGACGCACAGGGCCAGGGCGGGGATGGTCCAGCCGCCGGCTAGGGTGAAGGCGCGGGCGGAGGCGACCTTTTTTCGGCGGAGCACGGGGACGGCGGCGCAGGTAGCGGTGTAGTAGAGGACTCGGCTGAGGGCTCCTAGGGCGGCTAGTTCGCGGAAGCTGCCTAGGAGGGCGGCGATCCAAGCTATTAGCGCGAAGAGGAGCGTGGAGAATACGGGCGTGCGGTAGCGCGGATGCAAGCGCGCGAAGATGGCGGGGAGGTCGCCGCTGCTTCCTAGGGCGTAGAGCATGCGCGAGCCGACTAGGATGGACGCGCTGTTGGTGCCGGTGGTGGAGAGGACTGCGCCGACCGCGAGTAAGACGCCGCCGGCGGGTCCTAGAAATGATCGCGCGGCTTCGGCTAGAGGAGCGGGGCTCGAGGCCAGGCCGGGCAGGGTTCGCATCGCTACCCATTGGATGAGTAGATAGAGAACTACTACGGACGCTACGGACGAGACGATTACGGCGGGGAGCGTGCGGCGGGGGTTGATGACTTCTTCGCTGGGGATGGAGGCGAATTCGAAACCTCCGAAGGCGTAGATCAGGAGTAGGGCGGCTTGTTGGAGTGAGACTGCGGTGAGCGGGGGAGTGGCGGGGTGCGCGCCTAGATGGAAGAGGCCGATCGCGCAGAATATCAGGAGTGGGAGAAGTTTGCCGGCGGTTAGTAAGTTTATCGTCCAGACGCCGGGGCGGATGCCTAGGTAATTCACTAGTGTCAATACGACGAACACTAGTGTGATGGCGGCGGCGCGGCCGGGGCCTTTCGCGAGTGCGGGCCAGAGGAAGCCGGTGTAGGCGGAGAAGGCGTTGCTGATGGCGGCGGCTCCGGCGATGCGCGAGAGGGTGAGCATGATGGCGGCTTGGAATCCGGCGAAGGGGCCGAAGGCTTCGCGGGTGTAGAGGTAGGGTCCGCCGGAGCGTTCGAACATGCTGCCGGCTTCGGCGAAGCACAGGGCTACCAAAATCACTGCACCGCCGGCTAGGAGATACGCTAGCAAGGCGTTGCCTCCGAGTAATTGCGCTACGTTCGCGGGGAGGATGAGGATGCCGGCGCCGACCATGCCGTTGACGGCGATGGCGGTGAGGCTGAGCCAACCGATCGCGCGCACGGGCGCGGGATTTGCCATGGTCGCGAGTGTAGCATGCGTCATAATGAAGGATTCCTGATGCCCTCCGATGCCGCTGCTCCGCCTACTACGCCGCTCATGCGGCAGTATCACGGGCTGAAGCAGCAGGTGCCGAATACGCTGCTGATGTTCCGGCTGGGCGATTTCTACGAGCTGTTTTATGAGGACGCGGTTACGGCGGCGCGGGAGTTGGAGATTACTCTGACGGCGCGCAACAAGGAAAAGGGGCAGCCGATTCCGATGTGCGGGGTGCCTTATCATTCGGCGGAGAATTATATTGCTCGGCTGACGCAGAAGGGGTATCGCGTGGCGATCTGCGAGCAGATGGAGGCTCCTTCGGCGGCTGTGAAGTTGGTGCGGCGGGAGGTTACGCGGATCATCACTCCTGGGACGACGATGAATGCCTCGTTGCTGCGGTCGCATGAAAACAATTTTTTAGGCGCGGTGATGCCGGAAGGGGCGCGGGCGGGGTTTGCGTTCGTCGATGTCACAACCGGGGAGTTTCGCGCTACGGAGATGGAGTTGGCCGATGCTGGGGCGGCGCTCGAAACGTTGAACGTGCGCGAGGTGCTGGCGCCGGCGGGGTCGGCGCAGAAGTTTTCTTGTCTGAAGACGGATGTGGAGGCTTGGGTCTTCGGCGCGGATTATGCGGCGCGGAGTTTATGCGATCACTTCCGGCTGTTGTCGCTCGATGGATGCGGGCTGGAGGGGAAGCCGCTGGCTACGGGCGCGGCGGCGGCGCTGCTGCATTATTTGCGGGAGACGCAGCGGAGTGCGCTGGATCATCTGTCGCCGCCTTCGTTTTATAGCCGCGCGGATGCGTTGGTGTTGGATGCTACTACGGTTCGGAATTTGGAATTAGTGGAGCCGTTGTTTGCGGGGGAGTCGGCGGAGTCTACGCTGCTTTCGGTGTTGGACCGGACGCGCACGGGGATGGGCGGGAGGTTGCTGCGGCGGCGGGTGCTGGCGCCTTCGGTCGAGCAAGCCGAGATTGAAGCGCGGCTGGATGCGGTGGAGGAACTGTTCGGCGCGACGATTTTGCGCAGTGAGTTGGGGAAACAGCTGGCGTCGATTTTGGATTTGGAACGGTTGCTGTCGAAGATTAGTCTGGCTAGTGCTGGGCCGCGGGATGTGGGGGCGCTGGCGCGTTCGCTGGCTGTGGTGCCACTGTTGAAGAAGAGGCTGGCGGAGGTTGGGTCGGCGAGACTGCGGGATATCGACGGGCGGTTGGATGAAATCGGCGAGGTTCGGGATGGGATTCTGACGGCTCTCGCGGACGAACTGCCGGTGAATCTGGCGGATGGTGGGGCGATTCGGGATGGGTTCGATTCGCGGCTCGACGAGTTGCGGGACATTTCGCGCAACAGCAAAACTTATTTGGCGCAGATCGAGGTGCGCGAGCGGACGCGGACGGGGATTGGGTCATTGAAGGTTCGCTTCAACAATGTCTTCGGGTATTATCTGGAGATTTCTAAAGCCAATATGCATTTGGCTCCGGCGGATTATGAGCGCAAGCAGACGCTGGTGAATGCGGAGCGGTTTACGACTCCGGAGTTGAAGGAACTCGAGGGCAAGATTCTGGAGGCGGAAGAAAAGATTCTGACGCTGGAGCGGGAGATTTTTGAGACGCTGCGGGTAATGGCTTGCGCTCATGCTTCGCGGATCAAGGCCACGGCGGCGGCTGTCGCGGAATTGGATGTTACGGTGGCGCTGGCGGAGGTGGCGGCGGAGAATCGTTATGCGCGGCCGCAGTTTTCGGAATCGGGCGAGATGCGGGTGGTGGCTGGGCGGCATCCTGTCATCGAAAAGTTGACGGAGAAAGACGCGCAGAGGTTTATCGCTAACGATATTTACTTTCATCCGGAGACGGAATTTATTGCTGTCATCACGGGCCCGAATATGGGCGGGAAGTCGACTTACTTGCGGCAGACGGCGCTGCTGGTGATCCTGGCGCAGGCGGGGTCGTTTGTTCCGGCGGAGGCGGCGCTGCTGCCTATCGTCGACCGGGTGTTTACACGGATTGGGGCGGCGGATAATTTGGCGCGCGGGCGGTCGACTTTTATGGTGGAGATGACGGAGACGGCGGTCATCTTGAACACGGCTACGGCGCGGAGTTTGATTGTGCTGGATGAGATTGGGCGCGGGACTTCTACCTATGATGGGTTGGCGCTCGCTTGGGCGGTGGTGGAGCATATACAAAAGACGATACGCGCTAAAACGCTGTTTGCTACGCATTATCACGAGTTGACGGAACTGGCTTCGCAACTGGAGGGCGTGCGGAATTTGCATGTGTCGGTGAAGGAGTCGGGCGAGCAGATTTTGTTTTTGCGGCGGGTGGAGCCGGGGGCTGCTGACAAGAGCTATGGGATCGAGGTGGCGCGGCTGGCGGCGCTGCCGATGAGTGTGATCGAGAGGGCTCGGCAGATTTTGGTTACGCATGAATCGGCTGAAGTGAGCGTCACGGAAGAGCTGGCGGGGGCCGCTCCGGGTGCAATGCAGATTCAATTGTTTGAGCCGGTGAATGGGGCTATTGCGGACCGGATTCGAAAATTAAAATTAGACGAGCTGCGGCCGATTGAGGCTTTGCAATTGTTGGCGGAGTTGCAGAAGGAATTGAAGTGATTGTCGCGGGGGTGATGAGCGGGACTTCGCTCGACGGGATCGACGTGGCGATTGTCGATATACGGGGGAAGCGGATTCGGCCGCTGGCATTTGCTTCGACTCCTTATCCTAAGGCGGTGCGTGAGGCGCTGCTGGGTGTGTCGAATGCGATGACGCACACGGCCACTATCGCGCGTCTGCATTTTTTGTTGGGGGAATTGTATGCGGATGCGGTGAAGGCTGCGTCGCGGCGTCACAAGATTGAGTTGATTGGGATGCATGGGCAGACGATCTTTCACGAGGGCGCGCCGGTGGAATATTTGGGGCGGCGCGTTGCTAGCACTTTGCAGATTGGGGAGGCGGCGGTGGTGGCGGAGCGGACAGGCGTCCGCACGATTTCTAATTTTCGCGAGCGGGACATGGCAGCGGGAGGGCAGGGGGCTCCGCTGGTGCCTTATGTCGACTATCTGCTTTTTCGGCATGCTACGCGGGGGCGGGTGGCGCTGAATATTGGCGGGATCGCGAACATTACTGTGCTGCGGGCGGGGACGAAGGCTGCGGACGTGATTGCGTTCGACACGGGACCGGGGAATATGGTGATGGATGCGCTGGTGGCGCATCACACCGGGGGAAGGCAAAGATATGATCGCGGCGGGGCGATTGCGCGGGGCGGGACGGTGCATGCGCGGTTGTTGGAGGCGATGTTGAGCGATCCTTACTTTACGATTAAGCCTCCGAAGAGCACGGGGCGGGAGCGGTTTGGGAGTGAGTTCGTCAATGGGCTGATCGCTACTGGGGTTGCGATGCCGGATTTGATTGCTACGGCTACGGAGTTTACGGTGCAGATCTATTGCTGCTGGCGATTCCGGAAGGCGGACGCGCGGGAAGTGATTGCGTCGGGCGGCGGGCGTGCATAATCTTTCAGATCATGCGGCGGTTGGGAGAGCTGTTGCCGGGGATCGACGTCAAAACTACGGCGGATTTTGGCGTCGATCCGGACGCGAAGGAAGCGATTGCGTTCGCGGTGCTCGCGTATGAACATGCGCGGGGGCGGGCGGGGAATTTGCCGCGCGCTACGGGGGCTCGGCGGGCCGTTGTGTTGGGCAAGAGCTCACCGAGCTAGCTGGATTTTTGGCGCTCCTCGCTCTTTTGCGCTTGTTGGTCGAGTTGGCGGACGCGCTCGGCGGGATCGTCGGAGAGAATCTGGTTGTCTAGATCGGTGGGGACTGCTTGGTCCGGCTTCTTCAGGTCGTTTAGGATTTCACGAACGTATTTCTTCATGCGTCTAGGTTGCGCTCTGGGATGCGGCGTGCGACGAACTTGAAATACGTATATTGCTGATATTCGGGGAGAAACCGATTTACGCCAGGGTGTTAACGGAATCGGAGCGTTTGGCTTCGTAGGCGGCTATGGCGGGTTGCTGGTTCAGCATGTAGCCTAGTTCGTCGACGCCTTCGATGAGACATTGTTTGGCGAAGGGGTCGATGGGGAATTCTACGGTGCGGCCTCCGGCTAGGGTCACGGTTTGCGTGGCCAAGTCGATTTTCAGTGGGATCCCGGGCCATTTTAGGAGTTCGGCGTGGATGTCGGGGGGCATGATGATCGGCAAGAGGCCGTTCTTGAGGGCGTTGCCTTTGAAGATGTCGGCGAAGGACGTGCTGATGATGGCTTTGAATCCGTATTGTTTCAGGGCCCAGGGGGCGTGCTCGCGGGAGCTGCCGCAGCCGAAGTTGTCGCCGGCTATTAGGATTTCGGCGC
>CAVVZG010000023.1:0-35980 GCA_963752205.1 Bryobacterales bacterium
AACATCTTCAAGTCCGCGGCCGCCAATATTGGGATCGACAAAATCCAACTGCTGACTTTCAAGTAGTCGCCCAGCAAGGTCCAACGCAGATACCCCGCCGCCGGCCGGAACGCCGCCGAGTAGAAAACGGTTAGCAGCCACGGCTTGAGCAGCGCGATCGCCGCAATCGCCACCGCCGCCGCCAGCGTCGCCACCGTTAGTACGCTCGAAATGTGAGCATCGCGCTGCGCCGCGCTACGCGACCGCGCCAGTTCTGGTAAGTAATAGGTCTGGAGCGATGACAGCACCAGCGTGACCTGGTTCATGCTGAGCCCCCAGGCCGCGTCAAACTGCCCGGTCACCGCCAGCCCCTGCGTTGCAGTAATATGCCCGCGCACCGCCAGCAGCGTCCCCGAAGCCGCCAGCCCGCTCGCCAGCATAGCCCCCGACATGGCACCGAACCTGCGCGCGGCGGCGAAGTTCCACCATCGCCCCGCACCGCGGAACCACGCTGACAGTGGATCGCGAAAGCGCAGCAACGCGGCCAGCGCCCCCGCGCAACTCACGGCACTCGAAAAAACCAAAAGCCCGGCCAGAGCGTTTCCACGCCCCTCGACAAAAGCGCGCGCCGCCGGCGCCGCCCCCAGCACCATGGCCGCGGACCCGGCCACCGAAAGCGCCGCCAGCCGCCCGATCGCCCCCAGCGTGTTCAAAAGCCCGCTCGCAAACACCACGACGCTGCCGAGCATCACCGGCACCGCCAGCCACGGAATCAGATCGCTAGCACCCGCGCCCAATCCAGCCAGCCCTGCCAACGCCCGCGGAAATAAAATCATGCTCGACACAACCACGCCCGTCGCCGCGGCGAACACGCAGAGCACTGTACGCACATACTCAACCTGCTCGACATCCCTGAGCGCACTCGCCCCCCGCACCAGCGCCGTCTGCCCGTTGCCCGTCGCGCCCACCACCGCCGCCTGCCGCAGCTGCTGCAAAGTGGTCAGCGTCGCCAACGCCGCCGGACCGGCCACCGCCGCCAGAACCTTGGTGGCGACCGCGCTCAAGAGTCCACTAGCCAGCGCCCCCAATCCGCTCTGGCTCATGGCGCGAACCACCGGTATATACGTCCTCGCCCGAGTCTCCGTCGCGATCACGCCATGGCCCTCAACGGCAGACAAGCCGCCAGACAAACCGACCCGACAATCTCCTCCACTTGTTCCCAAGTCAAATGCGGATGCAACGGCAAGCTCAGCTCCTCCTCCGCCATCTGTTCCGCAATCGGGAAGGAGCCCGCGCCCGAACCCGGCATCGCGATAAGCCCCCGAAAGATGCGGCGGCACCGGGTAATGAATCAGCGTGCCGATCTCCTCCCGCGCCAACTGCCGCGCCAGCCAGTCCCGCTGCGGATAGCGAATCGCAAAAACATGCCACGCCGAATCGGCGCCATCTGCCACCTGCGGCAATGCTAAACCGGGGATTCCCGCCAACTGATCCAGATAACAGCGCGCGATCTCCCGCCGCCGCTGATTCCACTCATCCAGATATTTCAACTTCACGCGCAGCACCGCTGCCTGCACGGGATCGAGCCGCGAATTCACGCCCCGCACCTCGTTCGAATATTTCTCGCGTGACCCGTAATTGCCCAGCACGCGGATACGTTCAGCCAGCGCCGCGTCATCGGTGACCACGGCCCCGCCATCGCCCAATGCGCCTAAATTTTTCGTCGGATAAAAACTGAACGCCGCGGAGTAACCGCCCAAATCGACGCCGTGCGCCTGCGCCGCATCCGCCACCAGCGGCACGCCGCGCCGCCGCGATATTTCACCCAGTTGTTCCATTGCCGCCGTTTGTCCGTAAAGGTGCACCGCCACAATCGCCCGCGTCCGCGGACCAATCGCGTCTTCTACCCGCTCCGGGTCTAAATTGAAGCTCTCCGGACTCGGCTCAACGGGCACCACCTCAGCCCCGGTCGCCGACACCGCGAGCCATGTAGCGATATAAGTGTTCGACGGCACGATCACCTCATCGCCCGCGCCCACCCCCAGCCCGCGCAGCAGCAGCGTCAGCGCGTCCAGTCCGTTGGCGACTCCCACACAGTGCCGCGCCCCGCAATACTCCGCGAACTCCCGCTCGAAAGCTTCCACTTCCGCGCCCAGGATGTAGACGCCCGACTTCATCACCCGCGCCAGCGCCTGATCGATCTCTGGACGCAGTTCATCCGTCGCCAAACGTAAATCAAGGAATGGGATCAAGGCTTCCTCCTCTCAACGCCAAGTAGTCATCCACGTCACGGATGTAATCCTCCTCGCGATAAACATCGGAAGCCAGCACCAGCAGCACGGCGTCAGGAGAATATTTGTATTCCGTGGTCCAGACCAGCGGCGGCACGTGCAATCCCAGGTCCGGACGATTTAGCAGAATTTCTTCGCTCGCGTCGCCGTCGAACAAGCGCACCGAACAGTTGCCGTGCACGCAAACCAGAAACTGGTCGAGCGTGCGATGCGCATGCTCGCCGCGAATTTCCCGGCTCGGCACGCCGAACACCAGAAAGTAACGCGCCACCGGAAAGGGCAGCGCCTGATGAATCTCCGCAAACGATAGATGACCCCGCGCATCGCTGACGCGCGGCAATTCGTAGAGCCCCGCGCCCGCGATCAAGGGCGTCTCTCCCCGCACTCGCGGCGCCACTGGGCTCCGCGACTCATCATTGACGAAGCCGCTCACCGCCGCCGGATTGCCCACTACGATGGCGCGCGGCGGCACGTCGCGAGTGACCACAGCCCCCGCCCCCACCATCGCTCCCGCCCCGATCGTCACACCCGGCAACAGCGTGGCATTGGCGCCAATCGATGCACCGCGCCGGACTAAAGTGCGCGCAATCTCCGCTGGCCGCCGCCGGCTGCGCGGGAAAACATCGTTGGTGAAGGTCGCATTGGGACCGACAAAAACGTCGTCCTCCAGCGTGACGCCGTCCCATAACTGGACTCCGCATTTCACCGTGACGCGATCGCCCACCACCGCTCCGCCTTCGATAAAGGTGTGATCGCAAATATTGCAATCCGCCCCGATACGCGCCCCTTCGAGAATGTGCGCGAAGGCCCACACCCGCGTCCCCGCCCCGATGCCGCTCGTCTCCACCTTGCCGTCAGGATGCACGAAGAAGCTTGTTGCTGCCGCCGTACTCATGGGTTTCCTCCCCGAAATATTCGCGATACCAGCGGGCAAACCGCTCGATTCCTTCTTCGAGCGGCGTCGACGGCCGGAACCCCGCCGCCTGCCAAAACGCTTCCACATCCGCGTGCGTCGCCACCACGTCGCCCGGCTGCAGCGGAAGAAAACGTTTGCGCGCGCGCCGCCCCAGCGCGCCTTCTAGTTCGCCGATGAAATCCATCAACGCCACCGGCTGACTGTTGCCGACGTTAAATAACCGGTAGCCGGACGGCTCGCACACCGCCATGCGCAGAACCCCTTCGGCAATGTCATCGATATAAGTGAAGTCGCGCCACATGCGCCCGTAGTTGTAAACATCAATCGCCTGTCCGCTAAGAATCGCCGCCGCGAAGCGGAACGGAGCCATATCCGGCCGCCCCCAAGGCCCATACACCGTGAAGAACCGCAACCCGGTCGCGGGCAGATCGTAAAGATGCGCATAACAATGCGCCATTAATTCATTGGCCCGCTTGGTCGCCGCATATAACGAAATCGGCGAGTCCACCGGATCCGCCACCGCAAACGGCAGCTTGCTATTGCCGCCATACACCGAACTCGACGACGCATAGATTAGGTGCCGCACCCGTCCCCGCCGGCAGCCTTCGAGCACGTGCAGAAACCCCGTCAGATTGGCCTCGGCGTAGGCATGCGGGTTTTCGATTGAATAGCGCACCCCGGCTTGCGCCGCCAGATGAATCACGTTGCCAAAAGCGTCCCGTGCAAACACCCCTTCCAGCGCGGCACGATCCGCAATATCGATCGCGGCAAACTCAAATTGCGGGTGGCGCGCCAGCCGGGCCAGGCGCGCGCGCTTCAGCCCAGGATCATAATAAGCATTCAAATTGTCGATGCCCACCACCTGCCGCCCCTCGGCCAGCAGTCGCTCCGTGACGTGATAGCCGATGAAGCCCGCGGCGCCCGTCACCAGCGTTTTCATGTTTTCTCCACCCACCAGTTCCCCAGCGCCATGCACTCAAGCCCGCTGCGCAGAAACACATCCACCGCGTCACGCGCCCGATAGACGATTGGCTCCCCATGCAGATTGAACGAAGTGTTCAGGACAATCCCCTCGCCAGTGCGCGCTTCATATTCTTTAAGCAGCCGGTGATAATCCGGATTGTGCGCGGCAGTCACCTCCTGCGGACGCGTCGTGAAATCGTAAGGATGCTGCGCCGCCGCAAATGCCGCCCGCTTTTCCGGACGCGAGGGGAACGCAAACATCATGTGCGGCGACTTCACCGGCTTTGGGCTTCACATAATACTCATCCGCTCGCTCCGCCAGCACCGACGGCGCAAAGGGCATCCAGAAATCCCGGTTCTTCACCATTTCGTTGATGACCCGAACCGCCATCGGAGAATCCGCACGCGCCAGGATCGAGCGATTACCCAACGCCCGCGCCCCAAACTCAAGCGCCCCCTTCGCGCGCGCCACGATTTTTCCCTGTGCCAGTTTTTCCGCGGTAGTGCGTTCGATGTCGTCGGCATAAGTGGCCCGGAACGTTCCGGCAGCGGCATCCAGCGCCCGCTCAGCCTCGCCATCCGTGATCGGCTCGCCGTAATAAATCGGACCCATGGACCTCACCGCCGGCGCCGCCACCTGCAGCGCCGCGCCGATGCTATTCGATTCGTCCCCGCAGGACGGAAAGACGTACAGATCCTCCAGCTCCGCAATCTCCAGCAACCGCAAATTCGCCTTGACGTTCATAAAGACGCCCCCGGCGCAAGCCACTTTGGAAATCCCCGTCTCGCGAATGGCGTTACTCACCCAAGTCGCCAGCCAATTTTCGAGGAAACGCTGCACGCCCGCCGCGATCAGATCGAAGCGTTGCCCACTGAGCCCGCGCTCCAAAAAAGCGCCTACGGAATACAGGGAAGGCACCCCGCTCCGCCGCCGCCAGATCAACGGATCGCGCGTGAATTCGAACAATTGCGTGAACCACTCCGCCGCCGCCGCCGTCTTCGCTTCAGAGGCGACATACGGCGCCAGCCCCATCACTTTGTATTCGTGCTCCAGCGGAGCCATTCCCAAATACCGCGTCACCAATGCGTATAACCGCCCAATCGAATCGTGCTCGGACACCTGCGCTATGCGCGTCAGCTTGCCGCGCGCGCCGATGCTCACCGTCGCGCATAAACGGTCGCCCGATCCGTCGCAGGTGGCCACCAAAACCGATTCGTCCGGCCACGGACACGTGTAGTAAGCCGCCGAAGCATGCGCCAGGTGATGCTCCACCACTTCCAGCCGCTCCTTGCCGATCCCCAACTCGCCCAGACGCTCCTCGCGAAGCGTGGCTTTGCGCCGCTGATAAGCATGGTCGACAAACGTATCTTTGAACGGCTGCTTGATCCGGCTGACCAAACTCGACGAGCGGCCATAGTCCTCGAGAATCGACTCGCGCCGCCACTGCCCGTAGTTCATGTAGCGTCCGTTCAGCGCCACCCGTGCAGTGGAACCAGCGTCGCGGAGAGCGGCCGCTAAAGCGTTCGCCGGAGCATCGCCCTGATTCTTGACGCGAGTAATCCGCTCCTCCTGCAATGCGAACTCGACGCGTCCCTCACGCACGAGAGCCACCGACGCATTGTGCCCGTCGTGCACTCCAATCACCGTGCTCATGCGCTTTCGCCCTCCGCGCGAGGCCGGTAGTAGGAGCGATAGTAGCCGTAATAGTAATAGCTATCGCTCAACTCCTTATGCACTTCGTTGAGCACCAGCCCCACCACTTTCGCCCGCAGCCGCGTCAGAGTCGCCAGTACGCTCGCGACCGCCTTGCGGCTCGTCCTCCCCGCCCTTGCCACCACCAACACACCGTCCACCGCCGTCGCCATTTGCAAGGGCTCCGCAAATCCCAACAGCGGCGGAGCATCCAAAATCACCAGGTCGTATTCGGACGCAGCCTCTTCGAGTAATTCCGCCAGCCCGCGGCCCACAAGATCGGAAGCACGGCGCGATGGCGGCCCCGCCGGCAGAATATACAAGTGCGGAAGCGCCGCCGTCTGCACCAGCGCCTCGCGCCAGGAAATCTCCCCCAGCAACGCATTCGACAATCCGACAACGCTCGGCAAATTAAAGTTGCGATGCACGCTCGGACGCCGCAAATCGCCATCGATCAGCAGCGTCCGTTTGCCCTGCTCCGCATGCGCTGCGGCCAAATTCGCCGCCGTAGTAGTCTTGCCGTCTCCGGGCGCGGCACTCGTGATCAGGAGCGAGCGGTAATGCCGGTCGAAATTACCGAGCAAAATGGAATTCCGCAGCGTGCGCACCGATTCCCCGAAGCCCGACAAGTCCTGTTCGTTCCGCCCGCCACCGCCATCCTTCAATGCCGCCAGCGACCCGGCGCGCCGGTCCTTCATCAGCGGCAAGCTGCCGATCACCTCCGTTCGCAACGTCCGCGCCACCTGTTCGGGATCGCGCACCGTCTTATCCAGCAAATCGCTGAGCACCGCCGCGCCCACCGCCACCAAAGCCGACAGCAGGAAAGCCAGCAGCACATTCAACACCTGATTCGGAAACACCGGCTTCAGCGCCGCCCGCGCCGAGTCGGCAATGCGAATCGACCCGTTCTGAAACCCCGCGTTAATCCCCGCCTCGCGGATCTTTCGCACCAGTTGGTCGTAGAGATTTTTGTCCGCGTCAGCCTCGCGCTTCACCGCCTGGTATTCGAAGGAGCGCGCGTTCATGCGGTCGAACTCGGCCTTGGCCGCCGTCACTGCATCGCCCACCATGGCCTCGCGCCGCTGCGCCTCGCGATATCCAATTTCCACCCGATTGCTGATCTGCAGCCGCGTCGCCTCAATCGCCGCGTCCACCTGATTCAACTGGGCCTGCGCCTTGCGATACTCCGGATGGCTTGCGCCGTAACGAGTCCGGATCTCGGCAAATAATTCCGCCGCCTCGTCGCGATGTTCCGCCAGCTTGCGCAGCGCTTCCCCTTGCGGAGCCGCCAGCGCCGCATCGAACGACCCACCGCTGACCGATTGATACCCCGCCTCCTGCCGCAAACGCTCGGTCTGCGCATTGGTGTACTCCGTGTTCAACTGCAGCAATCGAGCCGAAAGAATATTGGTCTTCTCTTCCGGATTAATCACGTTCAACTCGCGCTCAAATCCGCTCAACGCGTGGCTTGACCGCTCCATCTTGGCCTTCAGCTCCTCGATCTGCCGCTCCATGAAACTAGCCACGCCCGCCGAACTGCGCAGCCGGATCTCATAGCTGTGCTCCAGATACGACTGCGTTATCGCATTCGCCGCATCCGCCGCCAATTGCGGGTCCGCCGACCGGTACCCGATCTGCATCAGATAGGTGTTGGGCGGCCGTGTGACTTTCAACTGCTTCAGCGTCACCGGAGCCGCCTCCCCCCGCGCCGTTAACGCCGCCGATTGCCCTTCGAGTTTCCGCAACTCAAACCGCTGATCCACCGGCCGCAGCACTGAATCGGATTCCACCAGCTTGATCTGCGTCGCCATAAATTGGTCGGAATCGTTGAGCGCGCTGCGTGTCGCGTCCTCCCCCACCACGCCCGAAGGAGACTGTCGGTCGATATCCACCGTCGCCGTCGATTCGTAAATCGGCGTCAACCGCGCCGAAACCACCACCGTCGCCAGCATCACCGCCGCGACGAATCCCGTGATCCGCCAACGATGCCGTTTCAGAATCCAAAAGTATTGCGAGAGCGGAAGCTTGGCTTCCTCAGACTCGTCTTCGGCCGCCTGGTAAGGGGCAGCCAGGTAGAACGGCGTCGCCGCCCTCCCCATCTCCACCACCGCCGGCAGTCTTTCCGGTTCATTGCGATTCATCATTATTAATGCAGTCCTAAAATCAAAGCGCCCGAAGCCGTGCCGGTAGCGAACCCAATCGCCTTCTCCAGTGCGTTCATCGTCGTACGCCGCGACCGGTTATCGGGTATATAAAGGATGTCGTTGGCCGCCAGCGGCACGTCGGGAGCCTTGCGGTCCACGATTTTGTTCAGCGCGACTTCGATTTCGGTGTGCCCGCCCTCCCCGCCCGCTCGAAAAATGTAGGCAACCTTAGTCGCGAACGGAGCCAGCCCCTCCGCCAATGCCACCGCCTTCAGCACCGTAGTCTCGCCGCCGCTGTCCACGCGGAATGTTCCCGGGTGCTTCACATTCCCCGCCACAAACACGTGACCTGCCGCCGGCACCCGCACTTCTTCTCCGCCGGTGAGCAGCACGTTCCATAATGGGTCCGCAGCATCGATGAGTTTCTTTACGGGAATGCGTTCGACCATCGCCCCCGCGCGCGTCAGCAAAATTTCCGGCCCGGCGTCATCGCTTAAACCCTGGGCCCGGGTCAATGCTTCGAGCAGCGTAGTCTTGCCCACCGCCTGAAACGTCAGCGGAGCCTTCACCGCTCCCGCCACGCTAATGGGTCGGCTGTGATACTCGGCGATGGTGACAGTAACCGCCGGGTCTACTAGAATCTCTTCCTCCAGCAGAGCGTCTGCGATCAATGTCTCCACCTGCGCCGGCATCTGCCCGCGAACATCGATCTTCTGCCGCAGCATCGGCAGCCGGATCAGCCCCTCGTCGCTCACCCGCACCGTGCGCGTCAACTCCGGCGCCCCATAGACCGAGATCGCCAGCAAGTCGGTATCCCCAATCGCCTGCGCCGGCAAATTCGCACCCGCCGGATCCCCCTGCCCCGCCAGCCGCACCGCCAGCAATATCCACCACAAATTCCTCATCCAACCTCCCTCGTCCGCCGCCCGCGGCCCCCTCAACACGCACTAAGGGCATTGCTCGGGCAATGTGAGTCTTCCCGCACACAATCCGTACATCAATTTGTGCGTCGCGAGGCTGATTTATCTCAGCGCGACTTAGGAAAATTTGGAAGATACGATGGGTTTCAAAAAGGAAAACGCTCGAAATAGTGTGCTCGCCGCTCTAACGGCCCGAACGAAAATCCAGCTAGGTCACTTCGCGTTTCCGCACAGTCTCCACTGCCTGCAACAGTCGTTCGAAGTGAGGAAGGTACGCTTGCGAGTGTATTGCTGGCTACGCGAACGATGACGAAGCCCAATGCGAACGAACGCAGGTCAATCTGCTGTTCGACCCTCCGGTCAATCGTTAGGAAAACGTCGAACCCAGACTCGGCCAGGCGGAGAAGAGAGTCGTCTTTACTGCCCCGCCAGCCGGCGTCGCTTACCGCCGAAACTGGGTGGCCAGGGAATGCTGCACGCACACCGGCGTGTACACATTCATCTAGGAGGATACGCAAGCGAGCAAAGATTCTTTGGCGAGCTCGATAAACTGAATGGCCTGTTCGCGGCTAACCGAGGGGAACCCCGTCAGAAATTCTTCGAGCGTTGCGTTTCCCTCAATATGGTCGATCAAAGTCTGCACCGGCACGCGAGTGCCTCGAAAGCAAGGTGTCCCACTCATGCGGCCCTGGTCGGCCCACACAATTTGATCCAATAGTGACTGTTGTTCCGCTGTCACAGTTTTACCCTAACACGTCACCGCCAGATCTGATACCACTTCCTCGCCCGGCTCTCCACCTCCATGTAAGGTAGATTCACCGCATTCCCGCTCAACGTAGCCCGCGGGTTATCGATACACAACACATCCGCCATCGCCTGCCCGTAATGCTTCACCAGCCAGGCATGCGCGTCGTTCATGGTCGGAGGCCGATGCTTCAAATCGTGCCCGTCGCTCGCAATGAAATGCACCAGCTGACGGTCGAGCAGCGTCCGCGCAAACTCGGCCGCCTTCTTCCCGAAGTGCCCCAGCAGACTCTGTCCTGTCACCTGCACGCACGCCCCCGCCCCCACCCACAGCGCGATTTCCTCGAGCCGCTGCTGCAGCAGTTGATTGCGCTCGGGATGCGTGATGATCGGTATCATCCCCGCCTCTTGCAGACGCCCGAAAATCTCCGCCGTGTTGCGGAAGATCAGCATGTCCGAAAACTCCACCAGCAGATAGCGGTCTTGATGAATGGTGTACTTGCGCGGATGCATAATCGCATCCTGAATGTTTTCGTAACTCAGATGGAAATCGCACCCGGTGTAAAGTTTCACCGCCCCGCCGATCCACTCTTCCAGCTCCTTCAGCCGGTCGCGAATCACCAGCGGCTCAAACTTGTATTCGCGATTCGCATGCGGCGTGCACACCAGCTCGGTGGTGCCCGCCTCCGCCGCCATTTTCAGCATCTCGAGCGACTGCTCTAGCGTCTTCGACCCATCGTCCATGCCGTATAAAACGTGACTGTGAATATCGACCAAGTACAATCTTAACCAGGATGCTGCTCACTCTACCAGCCGCGCTCGAACGCATCGTGCGCGACCTGCGTGAGTCCGGATTCCACGCCGTGGTGGTCGGCGGCTCCGTGCGCGACGCCTTGCTGGGCCTCGATCCCAAGGACATCGACATCGAAGTCTACCGCATGTCTTACCATCATCTGGCCGCTTTCCTCGCCGACCGCGGGCGCGTCGATCTGGTCGGGAAAAGCTTTGGCGTGGTGAAATTCACCAGCCCGGGCGAGGACACCTGCGACTTTAGCGTCCCCCGCCGCGACAGCAAAACCGGCCCCGGCCACCGCGATTTCAACGCGCACTTCGACGCCTCCATCACCCCGCGCGAAGCCGCCTCCCGCCGCGATTTCACCATCAACGCCATGAGCTTCGACCCCCTCACCGGCGAAATATGGGACTTCTTCGGCGGCCAAGTAGATCTCAACAACCGCATCCTAAAAGCCACCAGCGATGCCTTCTCCGAAGACCCCTTGCGCGTCCTGCGCGGCATGCAGTTCGCCTGCCGCTTCAATCTGACCGTCGACGCCGGAACCGCCGCCATGTCCCGTTCGATCGTAAACGAGTACTCGACCCTGGCCCGCGAACGCGTAGGCGAAGAGTTTATGAAGTGGGCCGTCAAAAGCCCTTACCCCGGCCGCATCGCCGAATACCTGCAATCCACCGGCTGGATCGTCCACTTCCCCGAAATCCAAAACCTCTTCGGCGTCCCCCAGGACCCCGAATGGCACCCCGAAGGCGACGTCGGCATCCACACCATGCACGTCCTGAATCAAGCCGCCCGCGTAGCCGAACGTGACCGGCTCGCCCCGGATGTCCGCGCCGTCCTCCTCTTCGCCGCGCTATCCCACGATTTCGCCAAGCCCGCGACCACCGAACTCCGCGAACGCGAAGGCCGCGTGCGCTGGACCTCCTGGGGACACGAACCCGCCGGCGGCCCCATGGCCCGGACGTTCCTAGAACGCATCGGCATCAAGAGCGCCATCGTCGATCAAGTAGTGAAGCTAGTAGAAAGCCATCTAGCCCACCACAGCATCGGCCGCGAAGTAACCCCGCGAGCCGTCCGCCGACTGGCCATGCGCCTGGCGCCCGCATCCATCGCCCAGCTGGTCCGCCTGATCGAAGCCGACGCCTCCGGCCGCCCCCCGCTCGAGCCCGGCATCCCCCCCGCCGCCCAACGCCTTCTAGCCGCCGCCGAATCCGAAGCCGTCGACGCGCGCCCCCAGCCGCCACTTATCCTAGGCCGCCACGTCCTCCCGTATTTCAATGACCGCCCCGGCGTCCACATCGGCGAAGTAACCGCCGCCGCCTACGAAGCCCAAGCCGACGGCGCATTTTCCACCGAAGCAGAAGCCCTCCACTGGCTCGACAATTACATGGCGCAACGCGCGAATCGCTAAACTAGAGGCGATGCGTCAGAGATTTGTTCTCGCCTGCCTCGCAATCGTCGCGATACCGTCACTGCTCGCTCAAAAGCGCCCCTTCGACGTCGAAACCCTGCTCCGCATCCAGCGCATCGAAGAACCCGCCCTCTCCCCCGACGGCAAACAAGTAGCCTTCACCGTAGCCACACCCGATCTGCTAACCAACTCCGTCCCGAAACAAATTTACATCGTCTCCGTAAACGGCGGCACACCGCGCCAACTCACCCGCGAAGGCACCGATAACGAGCGCCCCCGCTGGTCGCCCGACTCGCGCCAAATTTACTTCATCTCCACCCGCGGCGGCTCCTCACAAGTCTGGGTCATGGACGCCGACGGCACGCACCCGCGCCTGATCACCCGCCTCGCCACCGAGGCCAGCGGCGTTCTCGTATCGCCCGACGGCAAGAAGCTAGTGTTCCAGTCCAGCGTCTATCCCGAATGCAGTGCCGACAACGCCTGCAACCAGCGCAACCTCGACGCCGACGCCAAAGCCCCCTCCAAAGCCCGCATCTACACCTCGCTCCTCTACCGTCACTGGACCGAATGGCGCACCCGCCGCCGCCAACATCTATTAGTAGCCAACACCGACGGCAGCGAAGTCCGCGACCTCACGCCCGGCCAATACGACGTCCCCCCGTTCTCCCTAGGCGGACCCGAAGGCTACACCATTTCCCCCGATTCCCTGGAACTGGCTTACGTAATGAATGTCGACCCCATCCCCGCCGCCAGCACCAACTCCGACATCTACACCGTCCCCCTCGACGGCGGCGACCCCCGCAAAATCACCATCGGACCCGGCGCCGACGACAGCCCCCTCTATTCCCCCGACGGAAAACTGTTAGCCTTCCGCTCCCAACCCCGCGCCGGATACGAAAGCGACCGCTGGCGACTCATGGTCCTAGACCGCACCACCGGCCGCGCCACCAATCTAACCGAGTCCCTCGATCGCTGGGTAGAAAGCTTCACCTGGTCGACCGACTCGACCCGCCTGTTCTTCACCACCGAAGACCGCGGCCGCACCGGACTCCAAATGATCTCCGCCACCGGCGGCGGCGTCCGCAGCATCATCAACGGCCAGTCGAGCCTCGACGACGTCCAGTTCACCTCCGACGGCCGCACCATGATCTATACCGAGGAAAGCGGCTCCCGCCCGCTGGAAATCTTCCGCGCAACCTCCGGAGGCGGCGCCGGCGTAGCCCTAACGCACCTGAACGACGCCCTCCTGGCCAACGCCGCCCTAACCCCGCTGGAAGAATTGTGGGTAGACGCCGCCGACAAATCCCGCGTCCACTCCTTCATCACCAAGCCCCCCAATTTCACGCCCACCAGAAAATATCCCGTAGTCTTCCTAATCCACGGCGGCCCGCAAGGCGCCTGGGGCGAATCGTGGACCTACCGCTGGAACGCCCAAGTCTTCGCCTCCGCCGGCTTCGTCGTCGTGCAGCCCAACCCCAGGGGTTCCACCGGCTACGGCCAAAAATTCATCGACGATATCAACGGCGATTGGGGCGGCAAACCCTACGACGACATCATGACCGTAGTAGACGCCGTCGCCGCCCAACCATATATAGACAACAACCGCATGGCCGTAGCCGGAGCCTCCTATGGAGGCTACATGGTGAACTGGATGAACGGCCACACCACGCGCTTCAAAGCCATCGTCTCCCACGGCGGCGTCTTCGACCTCGCAAGCTGGTCCCGCGAAACCGAAGAGCAATGGTTCCCGCTCTGGGAAATGAAAGGCACCGCCGTAGACAACCCCGACCTCTACGAAAAGTTCTCCCCCTCCACCTACGCCCGCGACTTCAAAACCCCCACACTAGTGATCCACGGCGAACAAGACTTCCGCGACGTCACCGGCCAAGGCCTCCAACTATTCACCGTCCTGCAACAACAAAAAGTCCCCTCCAAACTCCTCCTCTTCCCCGACGAAGGCCACTGGGTCCTGAAGCCCCAAAACAGCCTCCTCTGGTATCACACCGTACTAGACTGGCTCGGCGAGTGGACCAAGCCCTAACCCAGGATGTTAGGATTGTGGCACAAGAATGCCCGGTGGTAGTCGTCGAAATGTATGTCCGACCTGTCGTGGCGGGCGGGAGTGTGTTGATTGCTACGGGACAGGACAGAACATCCACCTGAATGAGTCAGATCCACGATGCCGTACATGCGCTGGCACCGGCGCATGTCCCACCTGCAACGGCACAGGAAAACGTGACGAGATCTCTGCGCAGAAAGTCCAGAAGGAAATTCCGATCGGGCTGCGCATCGCAATTTCCGTCATTCCGCTGTTAATATGGTCCGTCGTTCTCACGGGCGCGCCAGTGCATTTGGGAAGGGGTGGGCCTGTGCTACCTAAATGGTTCGGGATCCTATTTGCGGCCTCCGTCTGCTTCGCATGCCTAAAGGCTTTTTGGTCCGATGTTACACTGCAGGACTTACGACAATTTTATTTCGATCTCCGCAATCCGGGCCATCGGCAGAGCCTGTTTGACAAGGACAAGCCTCTAGATTGAGCCAACCTCAATTTTTAAACTGAGCTACTATCAAGCGTTCCGCCCATCCGCTAAACTAATCTGCAATGCCCCTCTCCGCAGGCGACCGCCTAGGCCCCTACGAAATCCTCACCCCCATCGGCGCCGGCGGCATGGGCGAAGTCTACCGCGCCCACGACTCGCGCCTCAACCGCGACGTAGCCGTCAAAGTCTCCGCCGCCCAATTCTCCGAACGCTTCGAGCGCGAAGCCAAAGCCATCGCCGCTCTCAACCACCCCAACATCTGCCAGATCTACGACGTCGGCCCCAACTACCTGGTGATGGAATACATCGAAGGCGAGTCGCCCAAAGGCCCCATGCCTCTCGACGCCGCCCTGCGCATCGCCCACCAGATCGCCGACGCTCTCGAAGCCGCCCACGAACGCGGCATCACCCATCGCGACCTCAAGCCCGCCAACATCAAAATCAAACCCGACGGCACCGTCAAAGTCCTCGACTTCGGACTCGCCAAAGTCACCAGCAACACCACCGCCAGCGGTTCCACTCCCCAAAACTCGCCCACGCTCACCATCGGCATGACCGAAGCCGGCATGATCCTCGGCACCGCGTCCTACATGGCCCCCGAGCAAGCTCGCGGCAAGGACACCGACAAGCGCGCCGACATCTTCGCCTTCGGAGTCGTGCTCCACGAGCTCATCACCGGCAAACGCCTCTTCGGCGGCGAAGACGTCGGCGAAATTCTCGCCCGCGTCATTCGCGACGAACCCGACTTGAGCGACGTCCCCCCCAGCGTCCACCGCCTTCTCTCCGAGTGCCTGCAAAAGGACCCGCGCAAACGCCTGCGCGACATCGGCGACGTCTGGCGCCTGCTCGAAGAAGTCCCGCCCGCCGGCAGTGCCCCCACCTCACCGCACGTCTTAGCCGCGCCATCGAAAACCAAATGGCTGTGGCCCGCGCTAGCGGCTCTCCTGCTTCTCAGCACCGGCGGAATCAGCTACGTCCACTTCCGCGAAGCCCCACCAGCGCAAGCCCCCGTCCGCTTCGAAATCTTCCCGCCCCCTAAGACCGCGCTCACTACGTTCACCATCTCGCCCGACGGCCGCAAAATCGTAATCAACGCCCGCGCCGCCGATGGCCGCAGCTCCCTCTGGCTCCGCACCATGGATTCCTTGCAGATGCGCGAGCTCCCCGGCACGCAGAACCCGAATCTCGATGTCGCCTGGTCTCCCGACAGCCAATCCATCGCCTTCATGGCCGAAGGCAGCGTGAAAAGAATCGACCTCGCCGGCGGAGCCCCACAGACATTAGCGCCTTACGGTGCGCCCTCCAGCGGCATTTCCTGGAGTCCGCAGGATGTCATCCTGTTTAGCAGCGCCGGCATCCTGTCCCGCGTCTCCGCGTCCGGCGGCGAAGCCACCCCCGTCACCGCCATCGACCTGCAGCGCGGCGAACAGGCGCACGGCCGCCCGCTGTTCTTGCCCGACGGAAAACATTTCCTGTATTACCAGCTCGCCGGCAAACAAGAGAACATCGGCATCTACGCCGGCACCCTCGACGCCAAGCCCACCGATCAGGGAAAAAAACGCCTCTTGGACACCCCCGCCGGAGTCGCCTACGTCGATTCCCCTGGCAAAGGCCCCGGCACCCTGCTGTTCCTGCGCGGCGCCGCCCTCATGGCCCAGCCCTTCGACGCGAATCGCCTCGAGCTCACCGGCCAGCCCGTTCAAATCGCAGACCAGGTGAGTGAAGATCTGTACGACGCCTTGTTTTCGGTCTCGAACAACGGCGTCCTCGGCTATGCTGTAACCGGAGGCAACAATCGCCAGCTCACCTGGTACGATCGCCAGGGAAAAGTGTTAGGCCACGCCGGCGATGCCGTCGCGCGCGATGAAATGTCGCTCTCACCCGACGGCACCCGCGTAGCCGAAGGCCGCGTCGATGATCGCGGGACCTGGGTGGTATGGCAACTCGACCTGGTGCGCGGCGTCAACACCCGCCTCACCTTCGAAAACGCCGGTGCCGGCAACGGCATCTGGTCTCCCGATGGCAATCAAATCGCCTACGCGCCCGGCGGCGGCCAGTCCGCCACGATCTTCGTCAAGCCCGCCAATGGCGCCGGCGAAACCCAGCAGCTATTCCGCTCCGATAGCATCATGACGCCGCTCGATTGGTCGCGCGACGGCAAATACCTGCTGTTCTCCCAGCGCGGAAAAGATACCGGCAACGACCTATGGGTGTTGCCCATGCAGGGCGATCGCAAACCCATCCCCTACCTGGTCACTCCCTTTAATGAAGCACAAGCGCAATTTTCCCCCGACACGCACTGGGTGGTTTACACCTCCAACGAAACCGGCACGAAAGAGGTCTACGTGCAGCCGTTTCCCCTCTCCTCCGGAGGCAAATGGCCGGTCTCCAACGGCGGAGGCAATCAACCCCGCTGGCGCCGCGACGGCAAGGAGCTGTTTTATTTCGCGCCCGACAGCTCGCTCATGGCCGTAGACGTTTCCACTACCGGCGGAGCGATAAAACTCGGCGTTCCCAAAGCCCTCTTCAAAGCGTCCATCCTCGGAGGCACGGGCGGCGGACCGGCCTACTCTTGGCGCTGGGATTCCCCCGACGGTAAACGCTTTTTGATGAATACCCCGCTCGATGAAACAGCCGCCTCGCCCGTCACCATCCTGCTGAACTGGCAAACCGCGCTGAAGAAATAGCGGGCTACCCGCCGATCGAATACATCGGCCGCGGCGGAGGAACAAACTTCGCCGTGTTGATCTGGTGCCCGATCCACTTGTCTTTGACACGACGCCCGCACCGCGTCCGCGATCGCCGAATCCGGACCGCCATTCCGCAGCAGCACCCGCATGTCCGTCTCATCAATCGCGAACAGACAGTAGCGGAACTTGCCATCCGCCGTCAGCCGTATGCCGATTGCAATTCAGGCAAAACGGTTTGCTGACGGATGCAATGAACCCCACCTTGCCCTTGCCGTCCGCAAACTCGTACTCCATAGCCGGAGCCCGCGGATCGCGATCCGGAATCTCCCGCAGCGGCCCGATCCCCTGCGTCAGCATCGCAATCATGTCATCGGTGAGCAGAACTTTATCGTGATCCCAAATGCCCTGCGCGTCGAGCGGCATGAACTCGATGTAGCGGATCTCGATCCCGTTCTCGCGCCCAAACCGCGCCAGAGGAACAATATCTTCCTCCACTAAATTCTTCACCGCCACCGCATTGATCTTGATCAACCGGATACCCGACCCGCAGCGCCGTCTCGATCCCGTCCATCACCTTCCCGAAATCGTCCCGCCGCGTGATCTGCTGAAAGCGCGCCCGGTCGAGCGTATCCAGATGGATGTTCAGCCGCCGCAGCCCGGCATCGTACAGTTCCTGCGCCTGCTGCGCCAGCAGCACGCCGTTGGTGGTCAGCGCGATGTCCTGAATCCCCTCGATCTGCCCCAGCCTCTCGATCAGCTTGCGCGAGCTCCTTGCGCAGCAGCGGCTCGCCGCCCGTAAGGCGCAGCTTGCGCACGCCCAGCGTCACCGCCACCCGCACGAAGCGCTCGATCTCCTCGAAGGTGAGAATCTCCTCGCGCGGCTGAAACTTCACGCCCTCCTCCGGCATGCAGTAGAAGCAGCGGATATTGCAGCGGTCCGTAACGCTGATGCGCAGGTTGTCGTGCACCCGGTCGAAAGTATCGATAAGAGGCGTAACGTTCATTTCACCGCCAGCATCCGCTCAATCGGCAGGCGCGCCCGTTCCATCACATCCGCCGCCAACTCCACCCGCGGTTCGAGATCCTGCAGCGCATCCCGCAATTTCTCCAGCGTGTTCAGCCGCATGTAAGGACACTCACTGCAATTGCACTGCTCGTTCGCCACGAAGTAAAACTTCTTCCCCGGCGCCCGTTTTTCGAGCGAGTACCGCACCCCGCTCTCCGTCATCACGATAAACTCCCGCGCCTCGTGCCCGGTGCACCAATCCACAATCGCCGAAGTCGAGCCAATAAAATCCGCCATCGCCAGCACGTCGCGCGGACACTCCGGATGCGCCGCCACCAGCGCCTGCGGATGCTCCACCCGCGCCGCCGTAACCCGCCGCGCCGGAAAAGTAGCGTGCACAATGCACGCCCCCTGCCAGATCTTCATGTTCTCGCGCCCCGTCTGCTGCTTCACGTAATTGCCCAGATTCATATCCGGCAAAAACATCACCGGCTGCTCCGGCGGAATCGAATTGACGATTCTTAACCGCATTCCGCGAAGTGCACAGAATATCGCTCTCCGCCTTCACCTCGACCGAAGTATTGATGTAGGAAACCATCGCGTACTCCGGATTCGCACGCTTCCAAGCCCGCAGATCCTCGACAGGGCAGCTATCCACCAGACTGCATCCCGCGTCCTTGTCAGGCACCACCACAATGCGCTCCGGATTCAGCACCTTCGCCGTCTCCGCCATGAACCACACGCCGCAAAACGCAATCACGTCGCCCTCAAAATCCCGAGCCTGCCGAGCCAGCTCCAGACTATCCCCGACCGCATCCGCCAGCTCCTGAATCTCCGCATCCTGATAATGATGCGCCAAAATGACAGCCTTCCGGCTCCGCTTCAATTCCGCGATATCTTCTGTAATAGTGGGGCTGACAACCATGGGGGAGTGACTTCACTCCAATTGTACCGCCCCGGCTCGACTAGCCGACACGGGGTAGCGATCTAGGGGCCCTTAGCGGAATTCGTAACCATACAGCAAGCTGCGATACTCGCCGATCTTTCAGGTAAGAAGGAGCAGGTCTTGTGAAAATTGGATTATTTGGCCGTACATCCCTTATCACCCGCTCAACGATGCAGCTTGGCTTTATTGTTCTATCACTGTTAGGCCCCGCCGCAGGCGTCAGCTTCGGCCAAAGCTCGCCGGATCTTAAGGCCGTTCTCGAAGGCGTTTCTCAAGCCTACGGGACCCTTTCGCGATACGAAGTCGTTGAGACAACTACCACAGAACTGGGCGGAGGAAATGAAAAAGGGCTCCTTAAGTCAACTATTAGGATCGCCGCCGAAGGACCGAACAAATTCCGTCTTGAAGGTGAAGAGTCTGCTGAGATAAACGGTCTATGGACTGACTCCGGTCATGGCCCTATTATCACAGTGAACGACGGGACCAATGCCTGGGAAATCTCACCGACAGCTAATAGCTATGCGAAGGTTAAACCAAGTGATCTCCCGACAATTAGGATGTGGGCAAGGAGTGCCGAGAAAGGTGTGTTTGACACGCCTTTGATGCTCCGCCGGGAGGCCGCGAACGTAACGTTGGTAGGTGAGGAATCACTTACGCTTGATGCCAACCGCATCGATTGTTTTGTACTGACACTCACCTTGCCCGACCACCCCGAGTCGACTATGTTGTGGATAGAGAAAGGACGGTTTCTAATTAGACGGATCCGTTCCGAGCAACCAGCGAGCCAGGAGACCTTGGGTCGCAGTATTTCGATCACCAGCGACTTTCCGGTAGTGAACATCGGAGGTCCCCTTCCGGAGAGTATGTTCGTGTTCAGCCCACCACCCTTCGCAGTAGAAGTAGATAAAGTTAGACCATAAAATCTACTATCTGCTTAACTTCAAACCCTACTCGAGCTGCAACGCCTCCCGGTTAGCCCGCCGCACCACCAGCGTGAGCCCAGCCGCCAGCACCACCGCCAGCGCCAGCAAATACCAGCCATGCTCGCGCAGCCAAACCCCTGAATTTTCACCGAGTTTCGACCCCAAGTAAGCCAACGCCGCATACCGTGGCAGCCGCGCCGCGAACAGCACCAGCATGAACCGCTTCCGCGTAACCCCCATCGCCCCCGCGCAAGCGGCAAATACTTTAAAAGGCAGAATCGGAATCGGCAGAAACGCCGGAATGAACACCGTAATCATGCCGTAGCGCAGGAACCAAGCCCGAAACCGCAGCCCTCGCCCCGACGACGTGTACTTCGCCAAAAACTTCTCGCCCCCGCGCCGCAAAAGCTCAAAGAAAAACAGACTCCCCACCAAGGACCCCACCACAGCCAGCGCCGCCGTCAGCGCCGCGTCCTGCGGCCGAGCCGCCGTAATAAACAGCAGCAAAAAGTCAGTCCCGCCAGGATTCGGAATCCCCGCCGACTCCACCATCGACAGAATCAGCACCCCCACCGGTCCCAATTCTTTTAAAAGGTCAAGAAAATGATGCATCCGTTACTCGGCCGCGTCCCCAATCATAGCGAGTAGCGCGGCTTCATCGATAACCGCGACCCCCAACTCCCGCGCCTTGTCGAGTTTTGACCCCGCCTCTTCCCCCGCCACCACGTAGCTAGTCTTCTTGCTGACCGACCCCGCCACCTTCCCCCCCGCCGCCTCAATCCGCTGCTTGGCCTCCTCCCGCGCCAGATTCGGCAGCGTCCCCGTCAACACCAGCGTCTTCCCCGCCAGCGGCCCCCCCTCGCGTTTCTTAATAGCATGCGTGAACGAGAACCCCGCCCCCCGCAGCTTCTCGATCAAAGCATGATTATGCTTTTCCCGAAAGAAGCGATGGATACTGGCCGACACCTTCGGCCCCACTTCCTCGGCTTTTTGCAGTTCATCCTCATCGGCAGAAGCAATCTTATCCAGATCCCCAAACTCCTCCGCCAGAAACTGCCCCGTCCGCTCTCCGACAAACGGAATCCCCAGCCCATTCAAAATCCGCGGCAGGGGAGCCTTCCGCGAAGCATCGATATTAGCCAGCACCTTCTCCGCCGACTTCTTCCCCATCCGCTCCAGCCCCATCAAATCATCCAACTTCAGCGCATACAAATCCGCGACATTTTTCACCAGCCCTTTATCCACCAGTTGATCCACCAACGCCTCACCCATCCCGTCGATGTTCATCACTCCGCGCGCCGCCCAATGCAGAATGGTCTCCCGCAACCGCGCAGGACAGTTAATGTTGATGCACCTGCTAGCCGACTCCCCCTCCGCGCGCACCACTTCCCCGCCGCAAACCGGGCACTGTCGTAGGCATGCGAAACGGCCGTCGATGCTCGCCCTCTTTCACGACCCGCACCACGTGAGGAATCACATCCCCCGCCCGCTCCACCAGCACCGTATCGCCGATCTGCACCCCCAACCGCTCTACTTCGTCTTCGTTATGCAGCGTGGCTCTCGATACCATCACCCCGCCCACATTCACCGGACGAAAAAACGCCCCCGGCGTCAGCGTCCCCGTCCGCCCCACACTCACCCCAATGTCCTCGACGACAGTCTCCTCCTGCCGTGCCGGAAACTTAAAAGCAATCGCCCACCGCGGAGCCTTGTGCCGCCACCCCAGCCTCTGCTGCTGCGCGACCGAGTCCACCTTAGCCACCACCCCGTCGATCTCATAAGGCAGCCCGTCCCGCTTCTCTTCCCACTCCTTGCAGAACGCCACCAGCGCCTCGATGTCCCTGCACTTGCCGCCAATTCGGATTGACTTTAAATCCCATCGCCGCCAGCCCTGTCAGCGTTTCATGCTGCGTAGGAGGCGCCGGCACCAAGTAATAACTGAAATAATCCAACCTTCGCGAAGCCGTAATCGTAGGATCCAGCACCCGCAGCGACCCCGCCGCCGCATTCCGCGGATTCGCAAACACCGGCAGCCCCGCCGCCGCCCGGTCTTCATTCAACTTGTCAAACGATTTCCGATTGAAAACCACTTCGCCGCGCACTTCCTCCGCTTTCGCGCGAAACGGAATCGAGCGTATGGTCTTCGCATTCTCCGTGACATCCTCGCCCGTGGCCCCATCCCCCCGCGTCACCGCCTGCGCAAACTTCCCGTCCCGATAATGCACCGCCAGCGACAACCCATCGAGCTTCAACTCCGCGACGTACTCAAACTCTTCCTCGCCCAACAAATCCCGCACCCGCCGGTCAAAATCCCGCAGCTCGCCCTCGTTGAGCGCGTTATCCAAACTCAGCATCGGCGAGGAATGCGCCACCTTAACGAAGCCTTCCCGAGGCTTCCCCCCACCCGCTGCGTAGGCGAGTCGTCCGTAACCAACTCCGGATGCGCCTCCTCCAGCGCCTGCAGCTCGCGCATCATCCGGTCGTACTCAGCGTCTGTGATTTCCGGCGCGTCCAGCACGTAGTAAAGATGCTCATGATGCGCAATTTTCTTGCGCAGCGCGTCGACTTTCTGGGGAATGGAACTCACAGGGAAGTTATACTTGAAAGATCGCCAAATATCAGCAGCCGGTCCTGATCTACAATCCTGTCGCGGGCAAATTCCGGCGGCAGCCTGCGCGTATTCTCCAACGTACCATCGATGCTTTGAAAAAGGTAGGCATCGTGGCGGAACTGACCCCCACCGAAGCCGCCGGCCACGCCACCGAATTAGCCCGCGAAGCCGTAGCCGCCGGAGCCGACCTCATCCTGGTCCTAGGCGGCGACGGCACCATCAACGAAGTAGCCAACGGCATGATCCCCTCGCGCGTCCCCCTAGGCATTCTCCCCGGCGGCACCGCCAACGTCCTCGCCAACGAACTAGGCCTGGGCAATAGCCCTGGAACGCGCCATCGCCCGCCTCGGCCCGTGCCAGGAACACCGCATCTCCGTGGGCAAACTCTGCACCCCGTTCGCCGAGCCCGCGTTATTTCCTCCTGATGGCCGGCGCCGGCCTCGACGCCACCATAGTCACGAAAGTAAACCCCGCCCTAAAAGCCCGCGCCGGCAAGCTGGCATATTGGGTCGGCCGGCCTGGGCGAATTCTTCAGCACCGTCGGACAATTCCAAGCCAAGATCGACGGCCGCCAGTCCCAGCACGGCTTCGTCCTAGCCTCCCGCGTCCGCAACTACGGCGGCGACATGGAAATCGCCAGCAACGCCTCACTCCTCAGCAACGATTTCGAAGTAGTCCTCTTCGAAGGATCAAATCCCCTACGCTACGCCGCCTACATGACCGCCGTAACCCTCCGCCAAGTAAAATCCATGCCCGGCGTGCGCTCCGTCCGTACCCAACGCGTCGAATTCTCCGGCTCCGCCCACCTCCAAATCGACGGCGAATACGCCGGCCGCCTGCCCGCGTCTTTAGAAATCGCCCCCGACGCCTTGACCCTTCTGATCCCCACCGCCTACCGCTAAATCATGGACAACCTAACCCACTCCCTAGTCGGACTGATGTTAGCCAGAGTCGGCCTGGAGAAAACCACCCCCCGCGGCACCGCCATGATGGTGCTCGCCGCCAACGCCCCCGACGCCGACGCCTTCGTATGGTTCACCGGCACCATGCGCTACATCGAATACCATCGCACCTACACCCACACGCTGACGTTCCTGCCCCTGGTGGCGCTTTTACCCATGCTCATCGTCCGCGCCAAATTTTCCCTGCGCTCCTACCTCGCCGCCATGATCGGCGTCCTCAGCCACCTGCTGCTCGATTGGACCAACTCCTACGGCATTCCGTTGGCCATGCCCTTTTCCAACCACCGCTTCCGCCTCGACATCAACAACATCATCGACGTCTGGATCCTAGCCATCCTCCTGCTAGCCATCGCAGCCACCGCCCTCTCGCGCCTGGTCGGCGGCGAAATCGGCGAGCGTAAAAGCACCGCCCCCCGCCGCACCTGGGCCTGGGTAGCGTTAGCCGGAGTCCTAATCTTTGAAGGATTCCGCGTAGTAACCCACGCCCGCGCCGTCGAAGTCATGTCCGCCCGCCTCTACGAAGGCGCCCCGCCCAAACGAGTCACCGCACTCCCCAACGCCCTCAATCCTTTCACCTGGCGCGGCATCGTCGAAGGCGCAAACTTCGCCATCATTCTGCCGGTGGACTTGCAGACCGCGTACGATCCCACCGCCGGACGCCTCTACCGTGAGCCCGCCTCAGTCCCCGGCATGGAAGCCGCCCTGCGCACCCATCCCTTTCAAGTGTTCGCCCGCTGGTCGCAGGTGCCCTTCTGGCGCGTGACCCCCGTGGGAGACGATCTGCGTCTGGACTTGGTCGACCTCCGCTTCGGCAATCCCGACCGCCCCGGCTTCGCCGGCGTCTCTGCCTTAGTCGATCGTATGGGGAACGTCCTGCGCTCCGGATTCGGATTCTAGCGCCGCGCTCGTGGAACCACAGCGTCGTCAATCATCGCCGACGCCGTAGCCTCCGCATCCACCCGCAGCTCGCCCGCCGCGTAAGCCCGCATCAGCCCTTCCATCTTGGCCTGCCGCTCCGGCGAATCCGCCACCAGTGACCGCAGCGTCCGCACCAGTTCAGCCAGGTGGAAATCCCCCGCGTAGGGATCTGCCAGCCGTGCCCGCGCAGTGGCAGCCGAGGAGCCCGAAGAAATGCGATTGGGGTTGTTCACGTTCATGGTGTCTCCGTGGGCAAGGCCCGCGTGAATTCATTATCGACCATCACGGTCGAAATGTGAACCTTAGTTTCCATGCAACCGCCTAGGTTCGTACTTACCCATGATACCCCTGGTACTAGCCCCGCGGTACCAGGTCTGGATGCTCCATAAAGCAATAGCAGATCATGTGGCAAATAATATGATGCGCATCCTCAATCCGCCCCATGTGCGGCTCCGGGACATGGATATTAAGGTTGGCCAGCGCCCCCAGCCTCCCCCCGTCCCGCCCCGTCAACGCCAGCGTCCGGCAGCCAATCGAGTTCGCATACTCCATCGCCCGCACCACATTCGGCGAATTCCCTGACCCGCTGATGGCCATGTACAAATCCCCCGGCTCAGCAAAATTCTTCAGTTCCTCGACCAACGCGTCAGCATAACTAACATCGTTCGAGTACGCGGTCATCGTAGGCAAATTCTGTCCCAGCGCCACAATCCGGAACCGCGACTTCCCCGCGCTAGCCCCCTTCACCATGTCGCAGACAAAATGCGCCGCCGTAGCCGCGCTCCCGCCATTGCCCGCCACAAACAGCGCGCGCTTAGCCTCGCGAGCTTCCTTCATCCACCCAATCGCCTGCGCCACCAGCGCCGTGTCGATGGTCGAAAGCGTAGAAAGCAGCCTCTCGCGATACTCCGTAGGAAATGTCATCACCAGAAGTTATTGTATCCCGCACGCCGCATGAATTATCCCCACGGGTTCACTACCTTCACTCCACAATGCTCAAAATCGCTCGTGTTCCGCGTAGCGATCGCCGCTCCGCAAGCCCGCGCAATCGCCGCAATCTGCGCGTCAGCCTGCGTGATGGGACGTCCGCGCCTTCGCCGCGCTCCCACGATCCCAGCGAATTCACGCGCCGCATCGCTATCGAAGGACAATATTCGTTCCTCGAAATCCTCGCGAAAACTAGCCTCCGCCGCCTGCGCAATCGCCGCCCGCCGCCGCCCGCTCGGAAGCAACTCGATCCCCACCAGAATCTCGGCCTGAGTAATGCTGGTGAGGTAAAGCTCCCCCTCGGGATACGAGTTGCACCACTCGACAACGTGCGGCGACGGTGAAGCCTTGATCAATTCTGACCACACGTTGGTGTCCAGAACGATCATTCGTCAAACGCCGGCGGTTTGCGCATTGCCTCGCGCGGAATCTCCGGAAAATCCACTCCCCCCAACCCGGCAAAACGCGCATGAATCCGATCCGCCAAGCTTCGTCGACTCCGTGCCGGCCGCGTGAGCGTAGCCCTCAGAATCTCCCGCGCCTCCGCCTCCATGGAGCGTTTATGTTGCGCCGCACGAATGCGCAACCGCTCCTTGGTAGCGTCATCCAGTTGGCGGATTAGAATGGTGCTCACAATTCCAATGATATCACCGATAGCAGTGATATCAAGCTACCGCCGCTTGGTCCGGATCACAATCGGCGTCCCCGTAAAATCAAACCTCTCCCGCAGCCGGTTCGCCAAATACCGCTCCGCCGAAAAATGCAGCTTCCCCGCCTTATCCGTAAACGCCACAAACGTTGGAGGCCGCACGTTCGCCTGCGTCATGTAGTAAATCTTCATATCGTATTCCCACTCGAGCGAAGCTACAAAACGGTTCAACTCCCCCGTGCTGACCCGTCGCGAAGCTGCCTCATAAGCCTTCTTGATCAGCGGAAACAGTCCACGAGTCCCCAACCGCTTCTCCGCCGACACAAACGCAATCGGAGCATATTCCAGAAACTTCAAATTGTCCCGAATCTGCTCGATAAACTTCTTCTTATTCTTGTCCTTTGCAGCGTCCCATTTATTGACGACTAAGATAATCGCCCGCCCCTCTTCATGTGCATATCCCGCGATGGTCGCGTCCAGCGCCAGCACCCCTTCGCTAGCGTCCATGACGAGCAGCGCCACATGCGACATCCGCAAATGCCGCCGCGCCATCACCACGCTCAACTTCTCCGCCATCAGCTTGGTCTTGCCCTTGCGCCGGATCCCCGCCGTATCGACAAACACATATTCCGTGCCGTCGTCCGTCACTTTTTCATCGACAGCGTCCCGCGTAGTCCCCGCCACCGGCGAAACAATCGCCCGCTCCGTCCCCGTCAGCGCATTCAGTAACGTCGACTTCCCCACATTAGGCCGCCCGATAATCGCGATCTTAATCGGCAGCGTGCGCTCATCTTCCGGCTCCGGCTCAGGACCCGCATCCTCTCCCCGCACCTTCTTCCGCGCCTGTGGCTCCGCAACAAATCCCTCTGTAACGTGATCCAGCAAATCTTCAAACCCCAGCCGGTGCTCCGCCGAAACTGGAAACAAATGTTTGAAACCTAAAGCATGAAACTCGTGCGTCAACCCTTCGCGCTTAGGGCTATCAATCTTATTAACAGCCACCGACACCGGCTTCCCCAGCTTATGCAGCATCCGCGCCAGATCCCGGTCCACGCCCGTAATCTCGCTCCGCCCGTCAATCAGAAAGATAATATGCGACGCCGTCTCGAACGCCGTCCGCGCCTGCTTCAAAATCTGCGTCGGAATCATCTCATCGTCATTGAGAACGATGCCGCCGGTATCGATCAAATCAAATTTACGTCCGCGGTAAGTAGCCTCGCCGTAGATGCGGTCCCGCGTGATCCCCGGTTCATCGCCTACAATCGAGCGCCGCTGCCCGATAATCGCGTTAAATAAGGTGGACTTGCCGACGTTCGGCCGCCCCACAATCACCACCGACGGAAGTGTAGACACGTATCCCTATCATCGCTTACGTCACCGGAATATCCAGCAGCACCGCCACATATTGGAAGGACTGCAGCAGAAACCCGCAGAACACCAGCCAGATTCCGAACGCCCCCAGCCGCCGCTCCGGAAGGTTGTCCGCATAATACTCGATGTAAGGATTCACGGCGACACCCACCGCCGTCACCACGCCTGTCACCAGCCCCAGTCGCATCGCAAACAGCCAAGGATGCTCCACGTGCCGCACTAGCGCACTGCACACCAGCGCCGCCGCCGTGTAACCAACCGCCCGCCGGACCGTGCCCACCGCCAGCCGCCGCGTGAACCGCAACTGCCGCGCCGCTGCGTAATCCAAGCTAGGCCGCATCCCGCGCGAGTAAGCCGCCACCTGCGCCACGGTAATCAGAGCGCCAAACGCTGCCGCGTACCCAAATCCCAGGATCCGGTAGAGCCCAGCCGCAAACCCAATCCCGCGAATCACGCTGAACAACGCTTCCCACGGCAGCGAGTAATGATCGTTCCGCTTGCCCATCCGGTTCAGCTCAATCGCCACCGTAACCCCGGTAGTGACCCCCGCCGCAATCCCGAAAAATAATCCCAGCCCCAGCCCGTACCCGATCCCGAACACAATCGAGTACGTCACCATCCTGGTCAACAGCCGCAGCGGACCATGTTGCCCGCCCAGCAGATCGTAAGCCAGATACAGCCCGCCAAACACATCCAGGCAAATCCCAGCGAAACTGATAGCCGCGATGACCTGGTGATTCATCTGTCATCCGCCAAGCCGGCCATCCGCCCATAATCTCATGTCCGCCCCAGCGTAAACTAGAGCTGCAAGGCTACAGTTCCTATCACGACGCCGTCCGCGCCACGTGCCTGGGCAACGCCAACTTCGCTCACCCTAACTGCTGACTGTCTGGTAAATCCGGAACCTTGGCGTGCCGCAATACAAGCGAAGAAACGCCATCGAGTCCACCACGGATGCCGATTCCAGGTTTACCAGGATCACCACAACGTGCCGCGGCCGCTGTGCCAGCGCCTTCTCCAACTTCATCAAAAACTTCCGCATCATCGCGGGACTAAACGGATTATAAAGATAGAGAATCAGTTTTGAGTCTGGAAAAACGTACTCCATGGCATCCCCATGGATCGACTCGACATCGATGGACTCGACATCTCCGCAGCGCCGTCCCGCATAGCGGTAGCTTGAAATATTCCGCTCTGCTTGGCAGTGCAGTTCGCGAGCGAATTCGATCCCGCGAATCGTGCGAAAAGGATACTCCGCCGCCACCAGCAGCACGCGCCCCTTGCCCGAGCCGACGTCCACGAAAGTGTATTCCGCCAGATCCGGAACCGGCAGCAGCGCCACTATCTTTCGCACCACCGAAGGACGCGTCGGCAGGTAGTCGTAGCCCGTCTCACCCGTAGCCGTGAAGGTCACTTGGTACACCGCAACCAAGCCCTCCGTTTGCACACGGCGCGTCACATCGAACCACCAGCCCTCGGCGCGGGTCACGGCAGCCCGGATCCCCATCAACAGCGAACTCACCCAACGTTAGTATAAACTTGTGAGCCCATATCGCATCGCCCTGGCCAACCTCCGCTTCCCTATCTCCCCGGAAGAATCGGTTTCGCTAGCCGATCAAGCCATCGAGCAAGCCGCGCAAGCCCAAGCCCAAATCGTCTGCTTCCCCGAATGCTACGTCCCCGGACTGCGTGGAGTCGGCAAACCCGTAGCACCCCCCGACGCCGCCTTCCTCGACCGTGCCCACGCCGCCATAGCCCAGTCCGCCGCCCGCTCCAATATCGCCGTGATCCTGGGAACCGAACGCATCGTCGACGGAGCCCTCCGCGCCACCGCCCTGGTCATCAACCCCGACGGCTCCGAAGCCGGCCTCCAGGACAAAGTGCAAATCGATCCCACGGAAGAAGGCATCTACACCCCCGGCGCCACCCGCCACATCTTTCATGCCGGACCCCTCACCTTCGGCATCGCCATCTGCCACGAAGGCTGGCGCTATCCCGAAACCGTCCGCTGGTCCGCCCGCCGCGGAGCCCACATCGTCTTCCACCCCAATTTTTTGGAAGCCGCCCCCACGCCCATCTTCCACGAACACGCCATCCCCTGCCGCGCCGCCGAAAACACCATCTACTTCGCCACCATAAACTACGCTAGCCCCAACTCCCCCACCACCTCGGCCGTAGCCCGCCCCGACGGCTCCCTCCTCACCCACCACCCCCACGGCCAAGAAGGCCTGCTCCTAGCCGACATCGACTTAACCCAAGCCACCGCCCTCCTAGCCTCCCGCTACAAACCCGGCAGCATGGACGCTATCCAGGAATGTTTCTGAGTCGATTGAAAGATTTGATTGGACCCCGAGGCTGCGCTAAAGCTAGACTCCAATTTTCCGAGCAAAGCGCCCCGGACGATGGCTCAACATCACGTTCAAGTCCTAGTGTCGCGTGAGAATTTCTTCAAGAACATTCAATATTTGCGGCGTCTCGTCGCTCCCTCCAAACTCTGCGTCGTCATGAAGGCCAATGCTTATGGGCATGGTCTTGAAGCACTCGCTCCCGTTGCCGTGGAGGCCGGCGCCGACATGCTTGGCCTGTGCACCAATCCAGAAGCGGAAACCATTCGCCGGATCGGTTTAAAAGTCCCCATACTCCGCCTGCGAATGGCGCTCGAAGCGGAAATGGAGGAGTCCGTCCGCGAGCTCGACGTTGAAGAACAGGTGGGCAGCCAGGAAGCGGCGGCCTACTTGTCCGCTGCAGGCGTGCGCCGCGGCCGTCCCGTCGACGTTCATCTCGACATCGACACGGGAATGGGCCGAAGCGGCTTCTTCCCTGAGCAAATCGCCACCATCCGCCAAGTGATGACTTTGCCAGGGCTCCGCATCGCCGGCGTGATGAGCCATTTCCCGGCGGCAGACTCGACCGAGCTTGCGCAGACCACCGCCCAAATTGAACGCATGGAGCGTTTCTGTAACGAGCTCGATCTGCCCGCGAACGCTTTACTTCACACCCACAACAGCGCGGCAACCGTGCGTCTCACCGGGCAGCGCCGCGCGATGGTGCGCGTCGGAGCGGCCTGCTACGGCGTCCGCACGTCGCGCGAATTCGAGAACCCAGCCGAGCTCAAACCCGTGATGTCGTTTCGGACCTGGATAGCCCAGTTGCGTGACGTCCCCCAGGGCCGCGCGGTGGGATACGGCGGCCTGTTCACAACGGCGCGGGACACCAAGATCGCATCTTTGCCGGTTGGCTTCGGAGAAGGCTACCCCCGCGCGTTATTCAACAAGGGCATCGTCCTGATCCACGGCCAGCGCTGCCCGGTCATCGGCCGGGTCTCCTTGAACGTGCTCACCATCGATGTCACCGATCTAGATTCCGCAGCGCGCTTAGGCGACGAGGTCGTACTCATCGGCTCCCAAGGCAACCAGGAAGTCACCTTCGAAGAAATGGCCGACAAATTCTCGAGCGTACACACCGAGATCAATCTGATGGCCGGCAGCCTGAATACGATTTCCTACACCTGAGTCCCACAATACGAAAATGAAGGCATGCCCGAACTGACCTTCGAGGTCACCCAGGAATCCGAGGGCGGCTATTGCGCCGAGTGCCTCACCCTCGACATCTTCACCCAAGGCGACAACTGGGATGACCTGCGCGCCAACGTCCGCGAAGCCGTTCGTTCCTACTTCTTCGATGGACCCGTTCCCGAGCGCATCCGCCTGCACCTACTCCGTGACGAAGTGTTCGCGCCCGTATGAAGACACCCCGCGGCTAGACGACGCGCCTCAAACGCTACCGGAACGTCCACCCTTCGCTTTTCATGAGTTCCAGTAACGTCAGGCACTTGATGCCATAAGCATCACAAACGTCCGGAATCTTTGGGCGCGCCAAATTGCCTTTGCGCTTTTCGCCGGTGACCACGGATAGTTTACGGACTTTGGCTACGGCGATAACGAATGGATCTGCTATGCTCCGGTTCCGTTCGTTGTTCACCAGTTTGGGAAACGCTCCAAGGATTTCGGCCGTCGCTATTTGTATTTCATCTTCGAGCGGGCAAAACAATCCGTCTTGAAGACGCGCCCACTCGTGTAGATCGTCATCACTTTTGGAAAGCTCCCTAAGCACCTCGTCAGGTGCGACTAATCGGCCCGAGGCAATCATTGCCTCTAGGTTGACCCAAAGTGACGGGAAGACATCGCGTGGATAGTAACGCACCCAACCATCGAGGATGGCGCTCGTATCGATGCAATACGCCATCTTAATCGGCACCCTTAAATACGAGTTGTTCCACCCTCGGCAGATGCTTGAGTTTTAGGCCTAAATAGTTAGACAAATCCGCGGCGGTGATGGTCTCCTGATGATAGGCACTCACGATTGTTCGGACGTAAAGCTTTCCAAGATTCCGAACCCTCATTACTGCCGGAGGTGCAAACCCGCCCTCTCGTTGAGCTTCCTGTCGAAAAGCCGCTTGATACTGGTCTCGTTTGGCTTGATAGAAGCCAAGCGGGACTCGACCGATCGTGAGAAGGCGTCGGACGACGACCTCTCGGCTAACTGAAAAGCGCTTAGACAACGTTTCAATTGCCGACTCATTCGGATTTCCAGCACCTAGACCGAGCGATTTGATCTCGCGTTCAAGCGCCTCTGACGGCACGAGAATATTTCCGGCGACATGATTGCAGAAGACTTCGGATCGTTGCTCGTCCGAATCCGCTGCTGTATCTTCGTGGAGGTCACAGAGCGGGCTTTGCCTTAAGAGGACGTGGGCAAATTCATGGAGCAAAGTGAATACGCGTCCGCGTGGAGAGTCTTTGGCGTTGGCGACGATGACGGGTAGTCGCTTCTCGTAGATGGCGAAGCCGCGCATCTCACTCAACTCAACATCCCCGGTTTGGAAGACAAGAACCCCAACATTCTCCAGTGCTCGTACCCAATTATTGAGAGCCTCGTAGCTTTGCCGCCACGAATACTGAGCCTCTAGGGGGACACTCAGAAACTTACGCGCCTCCTCAGCGAAAGCCTCTGCGGAGTTGCGCCACTTGCCGAAAATCCGCTTCGATTGAGGGCAGGTCGATCTTTGAGTCTTCAGCGACTTCCAGGAGGATCTCGCGCTGAGATCTGGCCAACCGAACAGCGAGGCTTAAATCAGAGGACTGGGCAATATTCTCAGAAGCCGGCAAGCGGCGATAGTCACGAAGCGCATCGAATTTCTTGGGAGGCTCCGCCAGGAAAAAAACCGCCAGTGGTCGCTTATATACTTCAGCCGCCTTCCGTAACTGCGGTATCGTGGGGGCTCCATCGCCGGCCTCCCATTCCAGAAGCTTATCCCTGGACACGCCGATCTTCTGGGCTGCAGTCTCGATGGTAAGATCCATCGACTCCCGCGCCCAAATGAGCAGGGTCGGTTTTACAATCGCGCGTATCGAGGGCACAAACCTTTCATCCTGAGTCCCTATTATAGTTCCCGCATACTGAGGACGATTCCCCTTCATTGATTTCTAAAAAAGTGGCTGGTCAATTATTCCCAATGACTATTACTGTCTGTTTCTGATCCCTTTTTCTTCCAACTACATCCGGTCCGCACCGTCCTCCCACCTATGCACCCACCCCCTACCCTCTCCCCGAGAGGCCCACAAAACAAAATGTCAGTAATCACACCCGAAAAATCCACCACAGCCCGCATCAACGGCTCCAAATCCCACGGCCCCACCACCTCGGCAGGCCTAACCGTCTCCTCCCGCAACGCCCTCCGCCACGGACTCTCCGCGGTCGCCGCCCCCACCCTCGCCCTCGTCTCCCCCGTCCTCCCCACCGAATCCGCCGCCGACTACCAAACCCTCCTCCACGCCTACCTCCAAGAGTTCTCTCCGCAAGGCCTCCTCGAAACCGAACTAGTAGAAACCATGGCCGCCGCCCGCTGGCGCCTCCGCCGCGTCTCCACCATCGAAACCACCCTCCTCGCCAATCGAAATGGACCGCGTCGCCGAATACATAGACCGCGCACTTCAAAGACCGCGATCGCGCCCGCCACCCCCGACGAACGCCTCGCCTGGACCTTCCACCACATCGCCGAAAAACCCAGCCTCAACCTCCTCCTCCGCTACGAAGCCACCCTCCCCGCACCTACGCCCGCGCCCTCAAACAATTGCAGCAACTCCAGTCCCTCCCCAATACGAGAATTACCAAACGAACCCACGCCCGTACCAACTCCTTTAGAACCGGAGCCTTCCCCTGCCCCCGACGACACCTCCGCCAGCGCCAGCGAGCCGCCGCTAGCCGAACACCACGATCAAGGCGCAGCCAGCCCCGTCGAAGCCGAAGAAATGTCTACTTGAATGTGACGAACGGACTCCCGTCAACTACGCAATGGCCGGATGCTTCTTCGCGAAGCCCGTCGCCTGCTCGAACGCATGCGCCATTTGCAGAACGCTGAAGTCTTGTTGGTGGCGCCCGACAATCTGCACGCCTACCGGAAGCCCTTCCGGCGTGAAGCCGCCCGGCACCGACGCCGCTGGATTGCCCGTTGCCGAAATATACCAGCAGGATTTCATCCAGTCGATATAGTTGTGGAATTTCACGCCCGCAATCTCCGTCGGGTACGGAGTGTTCACGTCGAACGGCGGCAACTGCGTCGTCGGCAGAACGAAGTATTCGTACTTTTCCAGAAACGCCTGAAAACGCCGCCACAGTTGGCTGTGGGCCGTCTCGGCGCGCGTCAGATCCCACCTCACCGCGCAAGCTCTCCTCGACCGCGCGGCGGATCAGCTCGACCGCCTTGTCGAGTCGAAGGGCTTGGCGAGGTATTCGAACGCGCCACCCTGGAATGCGGCGACCGCACTGTCGAGATCGGAGAACGCGGTCATGATGATGACCGGCAAGCCCGGCATGGCGCTCGCGACGGTCCAGCAAGTCGAGGCCCGAGCCGCCGGGCATCCGGATGTCGGAGACGAGCACCTGCGGGGTCTCGTCGTGCTCGAAAGCGCGTCAGCGCTTCGCGCGTGTCGAGAAACTGCGCGTGGCAAAGTTCTTCGCGGGCCAGGGCCTTTTCGAGCACCCAGCGGATCGATTGGTCGTCGTCTACTATCCAGATCGGCTTCATATATCGGTCGGCTGAAGTTCTTGTGGGCGCTGCAATTCAGTCACGTCGTGCACGGAGGATCGCCTGCACACGTGGCCTGGCTATGCGAAAGCGGCAGCAGAATCTGGAACTCGGTGCGCCCGGGCCTGCTTTCGCATTCGATCAGGCCATCGTGCTGCTGCACGAAGGTCTGCGCCAGGGTCAGACCCAAGTCCGCTGCCGTCTTCGCGTCCCGACACCAGCGGATAGAAGATGCGGTCGCGGATGTCCTCGGGGATGCCGGGTCCGTTGTCGATGATATGCAAGTCCAATGCCAGCTTATGCAGCTGCTTGGCGATCGTCACCTGGCGCGCGATGCGCGTGCGCAGATCGATCTGCGCATCGCCCTGCGGCGATGCGTTCGCTCAGCGCTTCGGCCGCGTTGCGCACGATGTTCAGGAGCGCCTGGATCAACTGTTCCTTGTCGCCGCGGAATTCGGGCACGCGAGACGTCGTAGTCGCGCTCGATCGTCAGGCCGCGCGGAAACTCGGCCAGGATCAACGCTGCGCACGCGCTCGCAGACTTCGTGGATGTTGACGTCGCCGACGATATGCGGCTGCCGGTGCGGCGCGAGCAGGCGGTCGACCAGCGTCTGCAGGCGGTCGGCTTCCTTGATGATGACCTGCGTGTATTCGCGCAGTTCGCCTTCGTCGCCGCAGTTCGAGCTCGAGCAATTGCGCCGCGCCGCGGATGCCGCCGAGCGGGTTCTTGATCTCGTGCGCGAGGTTGCGGATCAATTGCTTGTTGACCGCGGTCAGGTCGTGGATGCGTTCTTCGCGGTCGGTGCGCAACTGCTGCTCGTTCTCGAACAGTTCGAGCAGCACGTAGTCGGGCACGACTTCGAGATAGCCGACGACCGCATGCACATGCAGGGGCTCGCGCCCCGCACGTTCGAGCGACGCATCGAGATGCGTCGCGTTGAAACGGTTGTCGGCAATGCGGCAATCGCATCGATGTCGCAATCAACTGATCCGAGTTCGTGAACAGGTCGGGCCAGCACATCTGCGAGAGCTGACGGCGCGACATCTCGAGCAGCGACTCCGCGACGGATTCGCAAATGCGACGCCCAGGTTGCGCTCGTCGATCACGAGCACCGCGGTCGGCAGCGCTTCGAGCCCCGGCAGCAAGCCCGAGTGGACGAGTGCCCATCGTCGGACAGCGCATCGGCCTGGGGCTTTCTGAGCTTGATCAGATTCTTGAGAACCATCGTGCTGTGAAGCCTTTCGTTTAAGCCTTGAATTCCAGACGCGGCGACGATTAAAAAAGGGACGGCACGCCGTCCCTTTTTGCTGTTCGCCTCGTTGCTGGCAAAGAGGCGCGCGCTTCATCGATCATCAGCCGACGAAGCGCCGCCATGAAGCGTGCTTACAGCGAGTAGTACATTTCGAACTCGATCGGATGCACCGCCTGACGGAAG